>CAYRHE010000016.1:0-1419 GCA_964424095.1 uncultured Candidatus Peribacteria bacterium
CTTGTTCTAAATCAGATTTTTTTTGTTCTAAATCAGATTTTTTTTGTTCTAAATCTTTTATTAATTGTTGTAATTGTGCAAGGTTTGCATTAAATTGTTTTTCGTAGGCATTAAATCGATCTGTATAAGTTTTTTTGAATAAATCATAATATTTTGTTTCTTCTGGAATTTGGTCTTCTTCTCGGAAATTATCTGCAAAATCGGTTCAGCTTCTAATTACTTCCAACTCTGTTATTCAAACAATAAATGTGACTATATCTTTTTCTGTCCGATTATTTGGTCGTTGTATAGAATTTAAAATTTTATTAACTTCTTCTCATTTGATTTTTCATCGAGTAGTATTTCGATGTTGTCTAAGCTTGGTCATATGTTCGTTTACTTTTGTGTTGTTTTTGATAGGGTAATATTTGTCTATATTATCAAAAGCATATCCAATAGGATTATTGGTATTGCGTATGTTTATGTTGTTTGCTGCTTGATTGTTTTCAGTTTGAGCTTTATTTTTCTGATTACTTGCTATGTTCTGTGCTAAAGCATCTTTGCTTGTTAATAAAAAACCTGCAAGTAAACTTACTCAAAAACCTGTTTTGTGAAGTATTGATTTAATGTTGTTTTTCATCATTGTTGAGTAAATGATAAATTTATTTTTGTATTATAATTATTTGTCTAATTATGTCAAACTGAAAGTGTTGATTGCCACGCTGTCGCTCGCAATGACTGAGAGATTTTCTTTTTGTCATGTAGAAAAATCAAAAAAGCTGGTTAATCAACTAATTGTAGAACCGAAAACTCTTTTTTGTATTGTTGATTGTGTTTGTTCTTCTAAACTATTTATTTCTAGTAAAATATTACGTTGTCGCTTTGTTTTTTCTTGTAAATTTTCTTCTGTGGTTTTGTTTTCATCTTCTTTTGGTTCTTGAGGTAGTAATGTTTTGTATTTATTGAAAAGTTCTTGATTTTTTTCTTTGTCGAATTCTTCTTTGATTTCATTATTGTTTAGTTTTTCTATTTCTTTTGATTTCTCTTGATAATTACTAGATCATCAATTTATTTGTTGTACGTAATTGTTTATTTTGGGATTGCTTTTTATTATCTCATCTTGATAAGATGTAGCATTTTCTGACTTAAGAAGTTTTGGAGTAAATGATCTTGTTTTTGGAAATAATTTGTTTTCTAGTTTTTCGTATGATTTTGCAAAATCAGTATTTTGTATTGCTTCTTGATGATTAGTGTAGGTGTAATTGAATGATACGTAATCATTGATTTGGTCTTCTGAAAGTCATTTATCTTTGAGCTCGTTAAGTGTACCATTTTCATCAAGATATTTCTTTTGTTGATCGATTTGTTCTTGAGTTGGTTTTAGATTTGGAGGTAGTTTGTCGTAGTTTGATTTCAGTTCTTGAAATTGTTTTTCTATCT
>CAYRHE010000016.1:1519-2215 GCA_964424095.1 uncultured Candidatus Peribacteria bacterium
CTTCTGTTTTATTTTGTTCTTCTTCTGTTTTATTTTGTTCTTCTTCTGTTTTATTTTGTTCTTCTTCTGTTTTATTATATGTTGTTATTAATGGTTCATTTGATTCTGAATCTATTTGTTCTAATATATTTTTTTTAATTTTTTTTGCTTCTTGATCTAATTTGGAATCATTAAGAAAACTTATTTTTAGAAAATCATTTTTGTTTAAATTTTTTATATAACTTTTAAAAGTTTCTTCATGAGTTTTTGTTAGTGATTTATTTATATTATTGAAAAAAATTTGTACTTTATCTATTTTCTCTCAATTTAATCATATTTTCGTACATTTTTCTTGTATAAGAAAATTTATATCTTTTTTATCTTGATTTTGAGAAGTTGTTTGTTCTTGGATCTCTTTTTTTATTTCTTTATTTTCTCCTGTTTCAACCATTAATTTCCTAAATAAATAAATACCGATAAAGTCTCGGTATTTATTATATTCGAAATTGATTGATTTGTCAAATTTTTGACTATTTTAAAGCATTAAAAAGAGCAATAATATGTGAATCTTTTGGTGTTTGGTTTAATCTTTGATATTTTTGTTGTCGTTTTAATACTAATTCTTTTACTTTTGGATCGGTTTTTACCATATCTGGACTTATAAATTTCATAATATTTTCTATTCTTATACTAGCTTCTTCGATATCTTTATTCATT
>CAYRHE010000016.1:2315-28168 GCA_964424095.1 uncultured Candidatus Peribacteria bacterium
TGTTCAATGTTTTTATTCATTTGTTCAATGTTTTTATTCATTTGTTCAATGTTTTTATTCATTTGTTCAATGTTTTCTATTAATCGTTTTCTATGTGCTACTCATCAGTCAGAAACAAGTTCAAATATATAATAATTTTTTTCTTCAAACATAAAAATATCTCAAAAAATTTTTTTGAAAGACATATCGTCTCAAAATATATCAGATTCTAGTAGATTAATAATTCCTTCTATTTGAGATCTTGTGTCTGGTACGTTTGCAATAATGTATTGTCTAATTATATCATTTACATGATCTTTTATCATTCAATTTCCAATCTTTTTGTTTAATAGATTTATATAATTTTGAAGATCTTGTGAGGAATAACCTTCAGATTTAAGTTTGTTTATGTCATCGCTATTGGTTCAGAAATATTTTATTATGTTTTTTTGAACAAAAGCTAGTGGGTCTGAATATGCTAGAGAATTCGCGTTGCTTGTCACTCAATTTGTGTTTTCAGTCTGAGGAGTGTTTGTATTTCTATTCGCCAAATTTTGGGCTAGAGCTTCTTTTGTTGTACCCAAAATTCATGCAAGAATTGTAAGTCCTGCTATTATTTTTGTTGGTGAAAGAAATTTGTTTTTCATCAATGAGAGGTGATGAGGTAAATTTGGTTAGTTTTGGATTCCCGCTCCAGCTTCGCAACAAAGCGGGAATGACTGAGAGCTGGATTGCTTCGCTGACGCTCGCAATGACTGTTGATTGCTTCGCTGACGCTCGCAATGACTAAGAGAGATTCCGACTCCAACTGGCAAGGTCGGAATGACATTAGTCACTTATATGCTTTTATTATACGTATTTGAATTTAATTGTCAAATAAAAACGAAATATGGTTGACTTTTTTGGGTAAAAGATTATGGTATTGGTACAAAACAAAAATATAATAATAACTAAAAATATTATAATTATGGAAAGATTTGTTGTTGATAGAGTTGAAAAGGAAACACCATTGATTGATTTTGATTTTCAAAGAGGTGTTTTATTGATTGAAGGGTATTCTATGCCGTCAGATCCTGTAGCTTTTTATGATCCAGTAATCGAGAAAATAGAAGAGTATTTGAAATCATCTCCTGATTCTTTTATTTTTGAAATGAAGTTGGTTTATTTCAACACAGCTTCTTCAAAAAAGTTACTTGATTTTATCAATCTTTTTCCAGAAACAGCTGTTGTAAGATGGTTTTATTCTGAGGATGATGAAGATATGATGGAGGCGGGACAGGATTTCTCAACTGTTTTAGATACAAAGATTAAATTTCACTTTATACCTATTGTTGATGAAAGTACTTCGTAATATTGAAGTACTTTTTTTTATTTTTTAATCTCAACATTATCACCTATATTTATTCCATATTTCTCGCTTATTCAGCTATTTAGCTCTAGGACATAAAGTGCTGGTCAAGATGGTTTGTAGCTTGGACAAGGATCTGCAGTACATGGAATCGCTTGCTGAATATCTATTATTTTTTGGTTTTGATCTATCCAAATCATGTCTAATGGGATTAGTGTATTTTTCATCCAAAATCCGTATGGAGATGATTGTTGAAATACGAAAAGCATACCTGATTTTTCTGGTAGATGTTCGCGATGCATAAGTCAAATTTGTCTTTCTTGTGGAGTTTCTGCTATTTCGATAGAAAAACAAGTATTATTTATACAGACTTGTGGTTGTTTTGTATTGAGGTTTTTGGTATAGATGATGATCCCTGCTATGAATATTGATATGAGGAGAGATATAGGAATAAGTATTTTTTTGATAATTTTCATTGGTTATTTTAATTCATAAACGATATTTACTCTAGCAGTAAGTTCTAGTTGTCCAGGTGAAAGTGATGCTTCGTTCATTGCATTTCCTGCGCCAGCGTCCATAGCCATTTCTTTTGCGTACATTGGTCTATCGTAGTAGTATTGAATTTCTTGTTCGGTGATCATCGTTGGTTTTCCTAGATTTAATCAACCAAGTTTTGCTAATTGTTCAGCTTTTGCTTTTGCGTCGTTGAATGCTTTTTCACGAGCTTCTTCCATAGATTTTGATTTGTCATCTACAATGAAATTTACGTTGTTTACATTTATTTCTCCGATTTCTGATATTTTGTTCATTATGTCTCATCATTTTTCTGCAAATCATTCTCATTGAACTTTGATGTTTAGGTCTTGTTGAGATCTGTATCAAAGTAATTTTCTTGTGTTATTTGATCGGTCGTATTCTGTATATACATTTACATTTGTAGTCTGAATATTTTGTTTTGGAATGTTAAATTCTTTGAGAACTTCTTTGATTTTTGTGATTTTTGTGTTTGCTTTGTCTTGAGCTTCTTTGGTTGTTTTACCAAGTTCTGAAATTTGAATATTGATAGAAAGAGTGTCAGGAGCTGTTAGGCTCTTTCATTCTCCAGCAACGCTAACTGTATTGGTAATTCCTTGTTGGCTAGGAATTTGTTGTTTGTAAGGAGTTTTGATAACATATCCTACAAAGATAAGTGTAGCAGAAAGTACTGCAGTTGAAATCAATCATAGTCGTTTTTTGTCCATTTGTTTTTTTATTAAAAGAATAAAAGTTTATATCTATTGTACGTATGTGAGATAAAAATGTTACAAGATTTTTTGTTATTCTTCTTCGTTGTCGAAGTGTTTTTTGATAAGTGGCATAAAACGAAAATATTCGAGTAATTGAAGTCCTGTAAATCTACCAACAACAATATGAAGAGCTAATACTAAAATAATGCTTTCTGGATATGATAATAATATATGTTTTATCCATCATCGATTAAGTAATCAAAAAACAGAAAAACTTACAATCAAAAATTCTGCAAATGAAATCCACCAACCTATACTAAATAATTTGAAACCTTCGTTGAATACCTTGTCTGTAACAATAATAATGAACATTATAGGGAATATAATAAACCCATTGTTGAAAAAATCCAGATTTATTATGTTTGTATTTAGAATTTTATCTAGCCCAAGAACTATTATTGTGAGTAAAAAATAAAGAACCACTAAAATAGATAATTTAGCATTAAAAAGAAGATATATTTTTTTATTTAAAATATTAGTTAAGAACTTGGCTAAAATTCATATTGCCAATAAAAATAAACTTAGTTTTATATTTAAAATAGCCATAGCAAGTCAAAATAACAAAGGACTATATATACCAAAAACAGAAAATCAAATTACTTGTCTAAATATGCTTATAACCAAAGTTGCTATACATAAGATAAGTAGGATTCATATTAAATCAACAGGAAATCAATTATAAATTAAATTATCAATAAGATATGAAATTAGTACATATTTTGGTGTTTCTTGAAATGATAGAGAGAAAGTTGTAATTATTTGATCTTCTTTTAGTTCTTTATTGAAAGATAATTTTGAGAATAAACTGAATAAATCCTTGTCGCTAGTTGTATATATTTTATCAATTTTTATTATTTTCATATATTTTGCTAGTGTTCTTTTTAGAAAGTGTTTGTTTAGATCTGTGATTAGATATAACTCTTTTTTATCTAAATTTAATGTATCTGTTTTATCAATATTTCAAAGTATTTGAAATAAACTATCAAAGTTATTTGTATTTATAATTATTTTTGAGCTGTTTTTTATAAAAGCAATGTTTTCTGATATTTGTCAAAAAAGTTCATCTTCTCCAAATAGTTTTTTTTCTTTTATGATAACTTTTTTGAAAAGAGTATTATGTTTTTGAAAATTTTCATCAAATTCTGGTTGTAAATCATTGCTTTCTTTTCATATGTATAAGATTATTTTTTCGTGTACATTAATTTCTTTTGTGATTTTGTTGTAGCAATTTTCGTTGTCAACACTCTCTACTTGTAAAGTATAGGTTCCTAGTTCTGTAGGTGTAAAAGAAAAGAAATCTGTATTTGTTTTTTGTATTGTTCTATTGTTTTTGCTTAGGTTGAAGTTGATAGATTTGAATGAAATTGGGCCAAGATATTTATCTTTTGCTCGAATCATACTGTATTCTGATGTTTGATCTTTCTTGATATCAGACAATCATTTGATATCGTAAGTTCTATTTTCACATCAAGGAGAACTGTGTGTTTGTTCTTGTCCAAAAATAGGGAAACTGATAATTCCCAAAAGTCAGATTATAATCAATGAAAGTTTTTTCATATCAAAAAAAGAGGCAGATAAATCGCCTCGTATTTAAGTGATTTGCGAAGAGGAGTCAAGGGGAAGTTATTTACGAGATAAAATGCTATTGTTTATTTAAGCATTTGTAAAATTTTTATTAATTCTTTTTTTGATGAAATTGTTATTTTTTGATGATTTAAATTCATTTCTTGTAAATATTTTTTTGCTGATCACTTTCATTTATTTAATTTATCATGAATAATTCTACCTATAAACAATGTGAAATAAGCTTTACTTTCTGTTATGTTTAATTCTTTTTTTATTTCTTCTATATGTTTTATCTCTTCTGGTCAGAGTTTAAAAATATTTAAATTTTTGTATCTTTCTAAAGCAATTTCTAGAGAATCATTTTCTGTTAGATATTTTTTTACCCGATCTTTCCCTCTTTGATATAAAGCGTCTTTTATGCTCGATCCTGGAATATTATATGGAACAAATCTTTTTCTTCTTTTTACCATGTCTATTGCTTTTTTTTTGCATTTTTCATCATCATCTTTTGATGTTAATTTATTATAGATTGTTGTTATATTTAATGCATCTTCGTAATTATAATTTTCACAAATAAAAACTCAAATAATTCAAATTGTAGGGTTTTCTTTTTGATTTTTTAAATCCTCAAATGAAGATATTTTTCATGAAGATATATCTTCGTTTATTTTTGCTATTCATTCGCTTATGAAATCATATTTTCAGCTAGTAAATCATTTTCATAAAAACCTATTATTAGAATCCCATGATAATAAATGTTGTTCTATTTCGTGAGAGATAACTGTTTGAGTGATTTTTGTTTTTCACACATCTTGATAATTTTTGGGTATTCTTAATTCTTGATTCATTCAAGATATATTTAAAGAATCTATTCAATTTTGTTCTATTGTATTCCAATTTTTTAATGTTGTGTTTTTCTCTCAAAAATAATTTTTATAAAAACTAATTATTAATTCTGAAATTTCTTTTATTTTTGCTTTGTCTATATTTTTTAATTCAATTTTTTTTTCATCAATTGATTCCTTTTCATCAATTGATTCCTTTTCAATTTCTTTTTTATTATATTTGAAATCAAACTTTAAATCAGATTCTTTTAAAAACTTTAAAAAAATTTTTTTTTCTTCATCATTTAATTTTTCTTGTTTTTTTTCAAATATATTATGTAATTTTTTTAAAATACTATTTGTTTCTTCTTTGTTTTTAGAAACAGGTTCTCAATAGATTTCTTTTTGTAAATAAAAAATTTTTTTACTGTGTGTTTCGCGTTCATTATAAGATAGTCCATATCATGATTTTTCTCATTCTATTCGTACTGAATGTTGAAACATAAGAAACTTTTTAATTAGAGAATCAATGCTTTTTATATAAATTTTTTTAATAGTTAGTGGTATGTTTTTGTTTTCTTTAAGATTCTTTTCGATGTTTTTTAAATTGTTTAATATATTTATAAATTCATGTTCTTTTTTTTGAATATCTTCTAATAATATTTTATTTTTTTCTTTAAAAAAAGTTGTACAAATTCAGTTTTCGTACTTTAATATTCAATCCAAGGGATCTGCATATTCTTCTTTAATTTCTTCTAAAGATTTGTTAATTTGCTCCAAATACTCTTTGTAGTTTATTTTATTTTCTATATTTGATATCGAATTTATTGAATTCATGTTATAAAATATAAGATAAAATCTTAATAAATTATAACTATGTTTCTTGTTTTGTCAAAATTTGTCATATAATTATATTTTTATATTTGAAAACGCTAATTTTATAATTTCTTTAGCTATATTTCTTGGTTTTCCTTTAAATGGAAAATGGTGACCTCTTAATCAAGGTGTGTGGTTTATCTCTATAATACCTCATTTTTGTTTAGATAATGGTTTAGATATGTTTTCTGATAAATAATCAATTCAACAAATTTTTAGTCAAAGAATTTTTGAAGCTTTTTCACACATTTTTTTAATCTCAGGATTTATTTTATCTGTTTCATCTATAGATACTCATCAAGTTGATAAATTAGCATTTTTTCTTACAAAAACCTTCTCGTTTCTTTTGGGGATATGTTTTATATCCAAATCTAATGTTTTTAACTGTTTAATCACATCTTTATCTACTAATATTTTACTCAATCATTTTTCGTGTCAATTTCATCTTTCTTCCCTTTTGTTTTCTATTTTAATAAGTTCTTTTATTGTTTTTTTTCAGTCTCATAAAATATAAGCAGGAATTCTTTTCATAACAGCTAACACTTTGTTATTTACACAAAAAACTCTATAATCACTTCATTTAAAAAATTCCTGTATAATTATTTCATTATTGTATTTAAATGCTTTTATTATAGCGTTTTTTAGTTGCTCTTTGTTTTTTATGTTTACGCTAACTCAATTTCAATGTTCTCATATAGATGGTTTTACAACAAGAGGGAATACTAATTTATTTTCTTTTATTAGTTTTTCTATTTCTTTTGTTTTTTTGTTGATATATAAAGATTTTGGTACTTTTATATTGTGATTTTCTAACATAATGTAAGTTAATTTTTTCTGTCTAGCAAATTTTACAGATAAGCTATTGTTGAGTCAACAATCTATATTCTTAAAAAGAACTTTTTTTCACTCTTTTTCTAAATAAAAAATGTCGTGTTCTTCGGATATTATTTCTACTTTAAATCAGTTTTTTTTGGCTTCATTTGTTATGATTTTTGATGATATATTTTTTAATGACATCATTTTATTAAACATTTTTTAAAAAAAATAATTAATCATTTACATATTTTTTCTAACTTTTTTCTATCTGTTTGATAATATCGAGTTCCTGGAGAAGCGTTTATTTCTAGCATATACCGTTTTTTTTCTTCTTTGCAATATGCGAAATCAATAGAAATTATTTCATTTTGTTCTCTACTAATTTCTTTATATATTTTTTTTGCAAGTTTTATTACTTCTGGTGGCATTTTTTTTGTCGGAATATCTATTTGAGAGCCTCAAGATCAAATATTGCTTTTGAATCATCATTTTTTTGGTATTCTAAGAGTTGTTTCTATTATATTTTTTCCAGCAAACATAATTCTTATATCATGATTTCAGGAAACTATTCAAGGATATCATTTAGAAAAATCTTTAAACTCTTGTACAATATATAATTCTTCTAATCATTTATAATTTTTTTCTTTTTTTAGTAGTTTTTCTATGTTTATTAGTATAATTCACCTTCCTCAATTTGCTCTTAATGGTTTTAGAATCATTGTTCAATTATAATTTTTTTGTATTTGTTTATTTTTTAATATGCTACTTAGTAGAAAAGTCTTGGGTTGATATTTTTTTAAAAACATATAAGTTTCATATTTGTCGTTTGATATTGTTGAAATATGTTGTGATGGGATTATAGTGTGTTTTTTTAATAATTCATATTTGTATGTTGTAGCTGTTGATTTTCTATTTCGAATAATATCTGGTTTATAAGGTTTTTTTATTGTTTTTACTTCTCAATTTGATTTATAAATATTATATTCTTTGAAATATTTTTTTTCATATTTATTTATGCTTACTCTGACAAGTTCAATGTTGTTTTTTTTGAACATTTCCTGCATAATATATCTCGTTCAATAAAGATCTTTACTATTGAATTTATCTGTATAAGAACATTCTATTGCTATTTTTAACATTGTGTTTTTATTTTATTAAATATAAATCTTCTATTTTAATTTTTCATTTATATAATTTTTCTATATCTTTTCAATCATTAACTTCTTTTTTTATTTTGTTATATCATTCCAAATATATTTTATCTTTTATAAAGTTTGTTCATTCTCATTTTAGTGATGTGTTATAAATTCATTTTTTTATTCTTAATGCTCATTTGAACAATCTTTCTATCTCTTTTTCAGGGTTTGTAAACCTTATTAAATCAAATAGTTTTTTAAAATCAGACTTTTCTCATTCATTTGTGAGATAATATTTTTTGTATATACTATCTTTTTTATAACCTTCTGGTAAATGTTTACTAGCATTGTAAATAGCTAATCATTCTTCATCTTTTAGGTAATAACCAGTTCAAGATTTGAGAATATGTCGTCAAGATTTTAGTCAATTTAGATGTCTTATCAAGTGTGTATCAATTTCGTGAGCCAATACTGATAGGATTTCTTTTTCCCTAAAAATACCATGTTTTGATATACTTATTTTGATTTCTTTTCACATAATTACAGAGATTCTAGAAAGATTGTCATAACTAAAAACAACATCGACTCAATAAATTTTCTTTTCTGCTAAATAACTTTCTATAAGTTTTTCAATTTCTGATAATTTTAATGGTTCTCACAGTAAATTTTGATTGTCTTCTTTTTGGGAGAAAACTCTTTCTTTTGATGTTTTTAATAATTTTTCATCAAATCATCAAAATAATTTTTCATTATATAGTGATATGTTTTTGAAATCTTGTTTGATATATGCTTGTAATAGATTTTGTTTGTTAAACAATTCATCAATTTTTTCTAAAAAAAGATTTTTCATTGGGCTTTGTAATTTTGTTGTTTTTTCTTGGATTTTTTTAATCTCATCTTTTGTTTCTTGGAGTTTCTCTTGAGTAGGTCGTTTGTAGTTGAAAATAGGATTGTAATTGCCTTTTCGAGTGATGAAGTTATCTAGTTCATTGAAATAATTTGTTGGTCTAAGTCTAGCAGAAAGATTTAGTTTTTTGGATAGTTTTTGTAATTTTTCGTCTATTATATGGAGTTGTTTTATTTCTGATTGTATAATTTTATTAGAAGCTATTACTTCTATTTTTTCAAATGTTTTATGTATTGGTTTTATAAGAAATTTTTCAGCAGTTTTTTTTCCAAATATTATTTTGTTTTCTTCAAGTTGTTCTTTGGTAAGAAATTTTGATTTTTTTAGAATTATGTCATTGTCATATAAATCCAAAAAGAAATCAGATTTTTGTTTTATTTTTTCACATATATTTGGATGTGCATAATTGTTTTGTTTATTTAAATCTACCTCTATTATTATATCAATAACTTCATTTTCTTCTCACTTAAAAACAAGTTTTGCGTTTTGAGAAAGGTAAAGTATTTTTTGTTGTTTGATTATATCCGCAGATTCTTTGCTAAATAATGTTCTTGCTATTTCGACGCCTTTTTCTGGGTCTTGGATATTTATATCTTCAATTTTTTTGAGAATTTTTTCCAAAGGAGCATTTGTTACTTTTTGTACTTCCAAACCTGCTCTAGCATTTATTTCCAAAAGTTTTGGTCCTTCATTTGTAATTACTCGATCTAGTGCTAAATAACCAAGATTTACGTAATATTGGGCTTTGGAAGAAAGAAAAAGAATATCTTTTCGATATGGGATTTGTTTGCCAAAAAAATGAGCAAATTCTTTGGGAAATTTACGTGTATATACTTTATTTTTCCAAAGCATAGAGGTTATTTTGCCAGTTCAAATTTCTATTCAAAGCCCAAGTCATCATTGAGCTAGATTCGCTTTTCAGTTTGAATATTTTGTGGGCACCCTAATCATTGTTGCTATTGGAACTAGATTGAAGACAATAACTCTGATGTCAGCCAATCATCGTTCGCAAAATTCTTTGAATAATTCTCAGGGAAGCAGTTTTTCTTCAATAATTACTTTGTCTCAACCCATGGTCATAGAATATTTACCATCAATTATGTCTAGTAAATATCTTCTAAAGGTTGGATCATTTGTTTCTTTGTTTCCTATATGATAGATTTCTTTTTTGTTTGTTGGTATCGTTTTGTAAGGTATAATTTTGGATCGTATTTTTTGTATTTTATTTGTTAAGTTTTCTTCTTTTTGTTCTATTTTTTCTTGTTTACTAATGTTCTTTACTATAAATATTCATGCTCATTTACTTCCTTGATTTGGTTTTATAACAAAGGTTTTTTTTGGTAGAAATCAAAAATCGAAATCGTAAAGTTCATTACGATTTGAAATTATTCAATAAGTTTTGGCGAAGGGGATTCCTCTTTCTGATAAGAAGTTTTTTGTTTCTAATTTGTTGTTCGCCAGACGAATTGCTTTTTTATTGTTGAACTTTCTTATGTATAGAAGGTTTCTTGCGTTATTTCATAGAATTCAGAACATAGTTTAATTTAAATTCTTAAAATTTATTATTTTGCAATAAAAAATAAATAAAATTGATCCATCATTAAGGCATTATCATTGTAATGAATTATAGTATAGTCATATTTGTATCGCTGCTTTTTGCTAAGGATGGTGCTGATTTTCTTCTTTTATTTATTATTTTTATTGCTCAATTGATAGTAATATTATTTTTTTATTGTTTTATGCTGGGATTTTAATGAAATAGCAAAGAAATTCAAATAGTAATGTATATTTCAAAATAGTAATAAATCAGAATTTTTTGATTTGATTTTTGTTGTTGTAAACTTATAAGATTGTTGTTTTATATTGTTTTTTGTTTTTCATGAAATTGTATCTCTACAACACCCTTACTCGTCAGAAAGAAGAATTTGTACCTTTGGTACCAGGTAAAGTGGGGATGTATAGTTGTTGACCTACTGTGTATCGAGATCCTAGTATTGGTAATTATAGGGCGGCTTTTGTAGCTGATTTAATTAGAAATACGCTTAAGTTTTTGTGATATGAAGTAAATGCAGTAATGAATATAACAGATGTTGGACATTTGGTAAGTGATTCAGATGAAGGGGAGGATAAATTGGAAAAATGAGCCAAAAGAGAATGAATTTCAGCTTGGGATGTTGCCAAAAAATATGAAAATGTCTTTATAGAAGGTATGAAAAAGCTCAATATTGATACATTTGATGTAATGCCTAGAGCGACAGAACATATTAAAGAACAAATAGATCTTATTAAAACTTTAGAAGAAAAATGATATACCTATACAGTTGATTGAGATGGAATATATATGGATACTAGTAAAGTAGATGATTATGGCAAACTTATGTGACCAAATTATAAAAAACGTTTGGAGGAATTAAATGCAGGAGAAAGAATAGATATGAAGGGCAAAAAAAATCCTACGGATTTTGCTTTGTGGAAGTTCTCTCCTATTGGAGAAAAAAGACAAATGGAATGGGAAAGTCCTCGATGAATAGGTTTTCCTGGTTGGCATATAGAATGTAGTGCAATGTCTAGCAAATATCTTGGAGAACAATTTGATATTCATCATGGATGAGCTGATCATATAACCATTCATCATCCAAATGAAATAGCCCAATCTGAATGTGCATTTTGCAAAAAACCTTGGGTAAAATATCGAATTCATAACGAATTTTTACAGGTAGATTGAGGTAAAATGTGAAAATCTTTGGGTAATGCATATACGTTGGAAGATATAGAAAAAAAATGATTTTCAATATTAGATTTGAGATATTTTTATTTTATGGCGCAGTATGGAAATTTTCAAAATTTTACTTGGGATTGATTAGAAACCGCAAAAAATAGTAGAAAATCTTTGATTAAAAAGCTTGCTTGAAAATATGTTTCTGTAGAAAAAAATCAGATTGAAAATTATGAGTTTTATAAAAAAATAAAAGAATCTATATGTGACAATATAAACACACCAAAATTGTTTGCTGAAATAAATAGTTGATTAAAAGAAAATGTAGATTGATTATATCAGGTAATGTCTTATTTAGAAGATAATTTTTTGAAACTAAATTTGTTCAAACGGGAAGCTTCTGTTGAAATTCCAACAGAAATATCTGATCTTGCTGATCAACGTTTGCAAGCTAAGCAAGATAAAAATTATGCATTAGCCGATGAACTTAGAAATAAAATAACTGATCTCTGATGGAATGTGAAGGATAGTAAAGATTGATATGAAATAGAGAAGATTTAATCTGATTTGATTTTACAAAAAAAGAGCCTTTTGATCGGCTCCTTTTTTTTATCTTTTGAAACTTTGAGTTTTTAATACATCAACAAGTTTTTGATGTTCTTCTTTTAGATTTGGGTTTGGTCATGTTCTAAATGGATAATCTTCTGGAATATAGAATCATTTAATTTGTGAAAGACATTTTAGAACGTTGGTTTGCCAGTTAATAGGTGATGATGCATAAATTTTTCCATCAGGGTTTCAGTATCTTGAAAGTTGGTTAATTGTATGATAATGTCAAAGGTGCCTGTTATTTACAGTAAGCGCTATTGCTCTTGCTCATCATAAAGCACTTTGCATAGGAACTCTATCTCAACGATCATTATTTCAAACATTACCAATATTGTTATCTGTACTTAGATATCTTCAAAGAGTTGATTCTGCAAATGCAACACATATCACGAAATCTCTATCTATATTTGTTCATTTTGCGGCGTCTTCTCGAAACTGTAGATATTTATATATTCAAACTCAATATAGTTTTAGGAATTGTTGAGCTCTTTCATCTACTGTATTTCATTCCATTATTTTTAAATTTGTTATGTCTATTGGTCTAGCGTATTTATCTCTTAGATACTTTATATGATATCACTCTGGAAGAACTGATTTGTCTTGAACTTGGCTTGCATCTAATATAGAAAAAGGATCTATTGCAACACCATCTTTGAATACCATAAAAGTTAGATTTGGTCATTTTGATATAAATCAAGCTCATCTTGTTCATGGTTCTCATCAGCTATAACCAATTAATTGTCATCTTTTTACTACATCACCAATACTTACAGTTGTTGTATTTAGATATTCATAAACTGTTACATATCAATTTGTGTGAACAATCATAATCCAATTTATTCAAATTTGTTCGTTGTCCGCTACGAGATAGACTATACCATCACGAGATGCATATATTGGTGTTCATTGCTCTGCTTTTATTTGTATTCATAATTGAGGAAATCAATTTTCTTTTTGAAACTCTAAATCTCAGAAGTAATTTTTTATGTCATATATTGGATATAAAGGTCGTGCTATAGGATATTTTGAATTGTTATTATCCATTTCTTCTAATTGTTTGAGTTTTTTATCGATATTAAAGTCTCATTTATATATTTCCTTTTTTATGTCTTTTAGTGATTCTTCAATTTTATCATAAACACTTTTTCAACTTTCAAAAAGTTGTGATATTGTATACTTTCTTTGATCTTCATCGCTTTTATAAAGACCTAAAAATTGTATTAAGTAGTTTTTTTGCTGCTGAAGTTTTTCTAAATCTGTTTCATATTCTTTTAATTTTGTTTGAGATTGTTTTTTTAGATTATTAAATTTTTGCATATTTTCTAATTGATATTGCTCTTCTTCATTAAAGTTTTTAATTAGATTGTTTAATTGAATAATCATTGATTGTATTGCATAATCATTTGCTAGTGTGCGTGGGATATTGTCAGAATTTATTAATAATTTTATTGTGTCTATGTTTTTTCATTCTTGATCATATAATTTGTTATCTAATTTGTATATTATATTTAGAAATTCTTTTATTTGTTCTTTTGTATTTTGGCTTCCTGTTCTGGAACCTTTTATTTCTGCACTAGATTTTTCGATTTCTTTTTTGTATAAAGCTATTTGTTGAATTATTCTACTTACTTTCTCTGTTGTTGTGTTTATACTTTGAATTACATCAACTATTCAATCTCTCATTTCTTTGTATTGAGTAGAAACTCATTGGTTTGTTTTCTGTTCTTCATCTAATTTAAATAATTCTTTTGTGATATTATCAATGCTTCCTTTGAGGTCTTTTATATTGTTTGTTGCGTTGCTTATATTAAAATCATCAATAGTTTCTGTGCTTATTGATTGTCAATTGATATATGAAATATTTATTAACATAAAAACTATTAATACAGCCATTATCTTATAAAAACTTTTTTTCATTCGATACTTCTAAAAACTAAAATTAACAATCTTATTATATTCCAAAACTTAAAAAAACAAAAAAACTCAGCCCTTTTTGAGTGAGTTTAGGTTGACATTTTTTGTAAAAACTATTTTATTTTTCTTATAAAAGGTATTGTAGCTGCTAGTATTATTCAATAAACATTAAAACTTGTATATATTCATCGTTTTTTTGTAGCATAATCTCCAAAAAGCATTATGAGGAAAATACAGATACTTGTAATGATTCAATATGCAGCAGATCAAAATTCTTTTCTATTATCTTCTCCAATTTTATGGTAAAATCTTCATTCTATAAGATTTACTATAACTCAAAAAATAAGTCATAAATACGTACTATATGTAATCATAAATAAAAAAGTATCTTTTTTTTCTAAGAAATTTGGAAAAAAAACTGTACTAATTGCTAACAATATGGTCAATAATATTGCTATATTTTTCTTTCTCTTTATTATTCGAGTTGAAAGTATATGTCCAAATATTGCTCATCACATAGATACAATAATTATTACAATTCATTTTGTTGGTTCTTTATTCATTACATCAACCCCAATTTCAAGCATTTTTTGTCATACAGCAGTAGAAACTGCTCGTAAAATACCAATTGGAATTAAAAATGTAAAATATTTTTTTATTGATCAGAAAATGTTTGGTATGTTTTTTGTTATTGCGCTATGTAGTGTGTGTTTTTTGAAATTATTGTCATATGTAGTAAAAAGAATAAGAGTTGTTGCTATTGTAACAGTTAGTATTAATCATATAGCACCTACTCATTGTAAACGTTCGTAAATATCAAATCACCAATAAGCACCTACTAATAGTCATATAAATATAACTGTATTTATTGTTGCGTTTATTTTTGTTTCACTTCGTCATGATTCCATAATTTCAACTGTTGTTAATATTCACTTTATAGTCAACCATAAACCATAAAAAAATCACATAATACTAATAATGAATGCAAAGTTTTTTAATGGAAAATAATCTGTCATATATCAATATATTAGGCAAAGAATAACCACTATTCATGATATAATAATAATTGGTTTTTTGCGAAATGCATATGTAAGAGCACCACCAACTAAATAAGAAAAAGCGGATCATAAACTTATGTATCAAGCTATTTCTTCTAATGTTCTGTTGTCTTCTTTGAGTGCAAATCGAAGAAAAAATTTTGCCATTCACAAAAATACACTTCGTAAGAATGTTATTATCAATAATAAAATTAAATTTTTGTGTTTTTTCATTCAATTTGTAATAATAAATATTGGCGAAGTAGGATGATAATAAAAATAATTGCAATTTCAAGTCGAGTGTTTTTATCTAGATATTTCTAGTACTTTATCTCGTATTTGCATATCTTGAATTTGTTGGTTATGAGTAACTGTATAAAATTTAATATTTTTTTGTTTTATAAAATTTTCTAATAAATCAGCAACTTTGCTTACGGTTTCAGTATCTAAATTGTTTATTGTTTCATCCAAAAACAACAATGGTGATCTCATGTATGAAGAAATAGAAAGCATCCAAATTAGTTTTAATATGATTTTTTGTCATCAGCTGAGACTTTTTATTTCTCTTTCTCATTCTTGGTCTATTATATTTGCTTCTAACTCTAATTTGTCGCTACTTGTTTTATTTAGTTTAAGTGAAATTTGATATTCTACAATTTGTGATAAATAATTGTTTATTATATCGTTAAGAATCGGTAAATGGTCTTGTAGAACAAGAAGAAGTAATTCTTTTGAAAAAATATTGTAGAGATTGTTTATTTGTTTTTCTTGTTTTTTTAAATTTTCGGTTTCCCTTTGAATAATTTTGTATTCTTGTATCATATTTTCTATATCACGTTGTATTATAATACACTGATTGTTGTGTTTTTCAGCTTCTTGAATTTTTTCATAATTGCTATTTTGGATCTGATTTTCTATTTCCTTTTTATTTTCTTCTAATTTTGTTTGTTCTTGTATATATTCATTGATTTCTTGGTTTGTTATTTTTATTATTTCATTGTTTTTTTCTATTTGTAGCATGTATTCTTCTTTCTTTCTTTGTTCGTTTTCTATTTCTTTGAGCTTATTTTCTTTGATTTGCTTCTCTTTTTTTAGCAATAAATATGATTGATAATCATTTTCTATGTCTTTTCGATTTATTTCATTTAAAAAATTTTTTATTGATAAAGTTGATTGTTCTTGTAGTTTTTTGTTTTCTTCGAAAACATTTATATCTTCTAATAATCATTTATCGTTAATTTCATTTGTTTTTGTTTTGATATTTTCAATTTCTTTGATTTTTTCTTGTAATCATTGTTCTAAATTGATTTTCTTTTTGAAAAAAAATTGTTTTTGTTCTTCAAGTTGATCAAATGTTTTTCTGTTTATATCTTTGATAAAAGGGCAGTTTGTTTTTATTTTTTCACAAAAAAATGTTGCTTGTTGTTTTATGTTTTCTTCAAAGTTATTTATATGATCTGATATTTCTTCTATTTGTTTTGTTAGGGATATTTGTTGTTCTAGCAATGATCTTTCTTGTTGAACAAGCTTCTCTTTTATTGATTTTTGCTCTAATTGTTTGTTTTGTATCATAAGTTGGTTGTTTTTGATTTTTTCGTTTAGAGATTTGCCTTTTTCTATTAATTGTTTAATAATACTATATACTGATTCTATTCAATATATTTCTTCGTTTGTATATAAATCTTTTAATTCTTTGTCAGAGTTGCATTTTTTCAAAAAAACATTTGTTTTCTCGTAATTTTGTTCTTTATCTTTTTTATCAAGTGATTTTTGAATATTTTCTAACTCTTTTTTTATTTCTTCAAAATTATTGTTATTTATTTTTTTGATATTTTCGATTAGTTCTTGATTGGTTTTTTCTAGATTAAATGTGTTTTGTCTTTTGGAGTCTATTTTGTTTATTATGTTTTTAGTTGATTCTTGAATATTCTCTAGCTGGTTTTGAATCTTTTTGTGTTTGTCTTTTTCTAATTGAATTATTGTGTTTACTTCGTTGTTTATATCTGGTAAAAAATTGTTTATATCCAAATCTTGTATTGTTATTTTTTCTTGTATAAATCATATTTCATTTATGTTTTCGTTCTTTTTTTGGAGAAGCGCGCTTATTTGATTTATTTCACTGTTTTTTAGATTGTTATGGTTTTCTATTAGTTTTTTTATCAACGATTTTGTCTTTTCGTCATACTTGCTTGTGTCTGAATATGTTTTTAATTTATAAGATATTTCTTTTTTCTTTTCTGTTATTATATCTTTGGCTTCATCGATTCATAACAATCAAAACACATTTTTGAGAACAGTAAGTCTTTCGCTTGGTAGTAATTCAAAAATATTGTCTGAATCTTGCATTAAAAAAACAGTATTTACAAAAACTTCTTTTGGTGGTAAAAAAGACATAAATGTTTGTTGCAAGTCTGTTTCATTTTTGAATTCAATCTTTTCTAGGTAAGCTCAAGATTTTTTGATAATACTTTCTATGTCTTCATCTTTTTTGATAATAGATTCTTCTATTATGTTAAGGTTTTCTATTTTATAAAGAGATGAGGAACAAGATTCTTTGACTTTGGCTTTGGTTATTTGTCTTATTATAAGCCGTGTTTCGTTTTCAAAAGTAAATAATATTTTTATAAATCACTCTGAAGAAGTGTTATTTAATAAGTTTCTTGTATTGTATTTATATAGTCCATACATTGGTCAATCAAAGAAAAGAAAGCTTTTGCCAGTTCCAATAGGTGCTTTGATGAGATATTTTCATTTCTGAAAAAAAATAGAAATTGGATTTCATTTGAATGGTCAAATATTTTTATATGAGATTGCTATAATATCTAGCATAGATTAATTTAAAGTTGTAAAGTAATTGACAATTTTCGCAATAAAAAACAAATAAAACTCGTCAATCATCAGGGCAGTATCGTGATTAGTATTGTATTCTAGTTATACTTGTATAGCTGCTTTTTGGCTAAGAACAATTTTGATTGAGTGATGATTTCCTCTTTGTATTTGTTCTTTTTATTGCTCGATTTTTTAAAAATTTATTTTTCTTGGCTTTGATTATATAAATATGTTTAGAGTTTTCAATCTTAGTGTGAAATATATTATGTTGACTTGAAAAAATAGGTTGAAAGTATATCAAGGAATCAGGCTTTATTTTTTTATGATATTGAATGGCAAATAAATTTCTCGTAACTACACCGATTTATTATCCTAATGGATATCCTCATATAGGTCATGCTAATAGTAGTTTTATTGCAGATGTATATGCTAGATATAAAAGACTTTTATGATATGAAGTTAAATTTTCTACGGGAAATGATGAGAATAGTCAAAAAATTCTTCAACAAGCGGAATCTGAATGAACTCCTGTTATGGAATATCTTGATCATATGGCTCAAAAATGGGAAGAAGTGTGGCAAGCACTTTCTATTACCTATACAGATTTTATTAGAACAACAGCTCCACATCACAAAGAACTTGTGCAAAATGTTTTGCAAAAAGCATATGATAAATCAGATATTTATGAATGAGAATATAAATGATATTATTGTGTAGGTTGTGAAAGTTTCAAGAAAGAATCAGATTTGGTAAAAAATGAAAAATGAGAATCAATATGTCCTGATCATTTGAAAACACCAGATATTCTTACAGAAAAAAATTGGTTTTTTAAGTTAAAAAAATATTCACAAAATATTAAAGATTTTTATTCTAATTATTCAAATTTTGTAGAACCTGGATATAGATTTAATGAAGTAAAATCTTTTGTGGAAGGATGATTGGAAGATTTTTCTGTTTCTAGAGAAACCAATACGTTTGGTATCCCTCTTCCTTTTGATCCAAGTCAAGTTACTTATGTTTGGTATGATGCTTTGTTTAATTATGTAACGGTTTCTGAGCAAGAATGATTTTGGTCTGAAGATGTAGAAAAAGTACATATTTTGGGTAAAGATATTGTAAGATTTCATGCGATTTTTTGGCCTGCTATGTTGATGAGTGCAGAAATGGCTTTACCGAACCATGAATATGTGACCTGATATTTTACCGTTGATGGTCAAAAGATGAGTAAATCGCTTGGAAATGTCGTTGATCCTGTAGAAATGGTCCAAAAATACGATAGAGATGCGGTAGTGTTTATGTTGATGTATGATGTACCTATTTGATCTGATTGAGATTTTTCTGAAGAAAGACTTGGAAATGTATATGATAGTATGGTTATTTGAGGTTGGTGAAATTTGGTAAATAGAGTAGTAAGCTTGTGTAGTAAATATGGGATAATTGAAGGAAAGTATGATGAAAAGAAAATGAATGTGATATTTTCTAATTCTTTATGATTATCTGATGTACCTGTTTTTCAACTTATTGATACTGGATGAGAAATGAGTCCTCAAAATATAGAAAAAAATTACTTAAATAATTGAAATCTTCAATTTTTTCTAATGGATTGGTATTCAGCTGTTCAAGCATCAAATGTTTATATAACCAAAGCTGAACCATGGAAAAAATATAAAGATGAAGCAACCAGAGAAGAAGCAATTTCAGATTTAAAATTCTTGTTGTATATTGTAAAAAATTTAGCCTTATTATCAGCACCTTTTTTGATTAATGGATTTGCCAAGATTCAAACTATGTTTGGAAATGAATTGTTGTCTAAAATAGACTCTTCCAAAAATATATTGAACGATGATTTCCAAAAAGCATTTGATATGAAAGAGTTTGTAGTTGATTTGAAACCAGAAATTATTTATAAAAAAGTAGAAATTAATAATTAGAACAATGTATCGAGCAATAAAAAGAATAAATAAAAGAAGGAAATCATCACCAAATCAAAATTGTTCTTACTCAAAAAGCAGCGATACAACCCTAACTAGATTATAATTCTAATATGATATTGCCTTGATGATTGATGAATTTTATTTATTTTTTATTGCGAGATTATCTTAAAATAAATTTTATTTTATAAAATTAAAAGATGTTTATTCATCTTCATTGACATAGTACGTTTTCGTTTCTAGAAGCTATTGGTAAACCAGCAAAAATTGCTGCAAGAGCCAAAGAGCTTGGTATGTCTTCGATAGCAATTACTGATTATAATGGTATGTTTGGTGCTATTAAATTTTTTCAAGCATGTAAAGATGAATGAATCAAACCTATTATTTGAGTTGAGCTTGGTTTTGTTTTGGATGTTAGTTCTGCAAACCCTGTTGATTATATCTGAAACATTGTATTACTTGCCAAAACAACTAAATGATATTCATCACTTTTGGAGCTTACATCTTATGCAAATACATTGTGAGTAAAGGATAAACCAAAAATTGATCTTACTGCACTTCGTGATTTTTTTGATTGAGTAATTTGTTTTTTTGGTTGAACCGAGTCTTGGATTGGAAAAATGATTTTACGTGACGAACCTCGTGAAAAAATAATTGAGATTGTTCGTATGTTGCAATCTATTCTGGGTGAAAATGCTGTGTATTGAGAAATTATATCACAGCTTCATAGTGAAAATAAAAATTTAGAGCGCGTAAATAATTATGTGTTTGATTTATGTCAGGAACTTGGTATTTGATGTATTGTCAATCCTAATTATCATTATATTAAAAAAACTGATAAAGAAGCTTGGGAAGTTGCTTTGGCGGTAAAAGATGCAAAGAAAATATATGACAATGATAGAAGGCAACCTAAAGGTGAATATTACATTATGAAAAAGGAAGATGTTGTAGAAATTTTGGAAAAGAATTGATATACATTAGGTCAGATTGAAAAAATGATTTCAAATAATTTAATGCTTGCTGAATCTTTTGATGTAGATATCGCTTTGTGGCAAGTTTTGTTTCCTAATTATGAATCACCAGAAAGTATTTTAGAAACTTATGAAAAAGTAAAAAATAATTTAATAGAAAATATTGATTAATTTGAACCTAAATATCAAATAATTCGCATAATTACTCATGCTGCTGTAGGTATATATATTGCGTCTCGTCAAGTCATTGTTTTTTTGTTAATGATAGATAATTTATAATTATCCTTAAATAGTATTTTAGCAAGTTTTTTGTAGAAAATCAATTGGTCAAAAGCCGTTTTTTTTGTTTTTTATATTGACATATAGATGACATTTAAAAATCTGGCTTTTTTCTTTTGTTTTTTACTTGTTTTTTGCTTGAATTTTTGCTGTTTTTGATTACTTTTGGTTATCAATAAATTTTTTTTATATATTTTGTTAAAACCATACTTGTTCATATAAAAAATAATCTTAGATCTTATGTTTTTTTGTTTGGAGTTTCTTTAGTGTCTCTTGGAATTTTTTTGTTTAAAACTATTGAAAAAAATCAATTAGAAGATATTCAAAAATTTTATCAACAACAAGAAACTGTTTATTTTCAAGAAATAGTTGAAACAGATACTGGAGTTATTTTAAATACAGAAAATGTTGAAAAAATAGCAGAAGAGCCAATATCTATTACAACAGAAAACAAAGATACGACTATTCAAAAACTTATCAAATCTTGATATAAGCCTAAAGATGTATCATTATCTCAAGAACAGAAAAATACTTCTTCAATATTAGAATGAACTGCATCAATTTCATTAGCGAAAAATAAAAAATTACCGGTATCTGTAATTTTGAAATCCACGAATACTTTACAAGATAAATATGCTGAAGCAGAATTGCCTGCAGATGTTTATGTAAAAACCCCAAATAATGTTTTTTATGAAAAAGATATCGAAAGACCAAAGTTTATAGACCCCAAAACAGTATGATTAGATAATAAAGAAGCAGTATCTATGATTGATGTATGATCAAGTTTGGAATCAATATTTTTCCAAGATGAAAAATGAAACCCCAAAGATGTGACAATAAGAATGCCAGCTCCATGATATCCTATATGAGCAGATGCAAATATTTATTCATCAGAAGATTGAAGAGATTGGAAATTTCATACAAAAACTAAAGTACAAGATATAGAAAATGCTCCATACGTTGTTTTTACAACAAATCATTTTACATTGTTTCTTGTATGAGAAATAGAATGGGATAATGATAACTTTCTTACGGAAGAGTTTTGGAACAATAATCCAACTGATGAACAAATTATCAGAGCATTGTATGGTGATGGAAGTGGTTGAGTAGAGAAAACTGCTTATACAAGATATCGAAGTGAAGTATGATGTGTGACAGGAGATATGAGTGTGGTATACTTGAGTGGATGAACGTGAACAATTCCACTTAATTTGGATGCAAATACGATTTATGTTTTGGAAAGTTGAGCCTATATCACCAATTCAATTATAAATATAAATAATTGTTCTGCTATTATTGGTAAAACATGAGATATTAATTTGTATTCTTCGCTATATTTTTCCAATACTTCTCAGTGATTATTGTATATAGCATATAAAGAGTATAGTATATTGGATAATATAAAAATAAATGGAATAGACGATTGACAATGATGATCTCACGCAACCAATAGAAACTGAATAATGTATTATCATAGATCTATAAATCATTCTGTCAACAATATTCATTCTTATAATAATTATTATTGAATTAATTTAAATGGTCACTCAACCTCAAATGTAAATAGAAATATATTTTTAAATAACATCAAAACTTATAACAATACCATTTGAATTCTTGTTCAATCAATGAACCAAAACAGCATATTTACAAATATAGAATCATATAACAATACTCAACGTTGAATTTATTTATATAGCTATAATTACAACCATATTTTCAATAATATTCAATCTTATAATAATTCGCATAATTGATTTGAATTGAGTTCTTTATATGGTTCTGGTCATATAATAAACAATGCTCAAATATATAATAATGGGAATGATTGATTAAATATTGCTTGAAACAATAATGTATTAAATAATATTCAATCATATAATAATGCATGAGTGGGAATATCTTTTTCAAATACTATAGATACAAAACTACATAATGTGTTTGTTATAAATAATTTAACTTGAATAGAATTGTTGAGTAACAATATATGAATTACTTATTATTGAAAATTAAAAATCCAAGAAAATAATTTTTATTGACAGGATGATATTTGAGTTTTGATAGCAGGAAATTCAAATGACTATAGTTATTTATGATGGACCTGATGATATATTGATAATAATTGATGTTTTCGTTGTGGGGATGTTACAAATCCAAATAATTTATCATGATTTTTGGTCGATACCTGAATATATCGATCTTGTAATTATAGATGAGATGATGTTTCTTGGAAACCGAATATTTGAGAAAATATTAACTATGTATATTGAATAAATATACCAAAACAAACTCAACCATTAATATATTCTGGTGTGGATATAGTTTTTTCAAGTTTGCCTTATTCTTGAAATTTATACGTAGGTGAAGTAAATAATATATGAGAAAATATTGATACAAACTGTAATAATTGTGAGTGACAATATTCTGTAAGCTGGGATAATAATAATTTTCTAGACCAAAATTTTTGGAATCAAAATCCAAATAGTTGTGATATAATATCGGCTTTGTATGATACGTGATTATATTGGGAAAATCGCACATTTTATACTGATAATCGGACTTCTGCACAAAAAACATCGTTTTGTAATATAGAAAATATGCAGGTTGAATATATTGCTCCAGGAATAGATACTTTGCCAGATACATTAAGTGCGAATACTGTATATATTTTGTCTTGATGAGATTATATATTATCATGAATATCACAAATCAATATAAATAATTGTAATGCAATTATTGCAAAAGATGGTACATGATATTTTTATTCTACTGCTTATGTAAATAATTATATTTTTGATTCTTTTTTGAAAAATAATATTGTTCTACAAAATATAGAAATAAATGGTACTGGAAATTGAGTTGGATGATATCACAATAGAAATGCAGGTTGAATTAGTTTGAGATCTAGCTCACAATCATTGGCATTTAATTCTACTATCAAAAGTTTATCTGTACACAATAGTAATTATTGATTACTGTTTTCTTATATGAATTATAATAAAATTAATGATTTTTATTCTTATGAAAATTATTATCGATGATTGGAATTTAATAATAGTGACTATAATATAGTAAATAATATTGATTTGTCTTATAATAGAATTGCTGGTTTGAGATTTGTTACTTCATCATATAATAATTTAAAAAATATAAAAACTTATAAAAATTGATATAATTATACAAATGAATCTTTTTGATTATACATGAGTTCATCTAAGGGTAATGTTTTTGATAGTTTTGAAATTTTCAATAATTGAGAATGATCTAGTTGGTGAAGATGAATAGAGATAACGTCTTCATCTACAGGTAATATTTTCAGAAATTGAAAGATTTACAACAATACTAAGGATGGTATTTTTTTTGATGGTCGCTACACCATAGATAATTATTTTGATAATATACAGATATATAACAATCAAAATTGAATTTATTCTTTCGCAACTGCTTGAAGTAATTACTTCAATAATATGCAGGTTTTTAACAACAATACTTATGGTATATATCTTCAATGATGAAACTATGTATTTAACAATATGCTAATTTATAATAATTGAAATCTTGGTATTTACTTGATTTGAAATAGTTATGGAAACTCAAATAATATTATAAATAATGTTTCTGTATATAATAACACTAAGTGAATTGAAATTTCTAATAATTATAACAATATTATAAATAATCTTTCTGTATTAAACAATACTACTTGAATTGTTTTGAATGTATCTACTGATAATAAATATTATTGAATTTTGAAATTTAATGAAAATAATTCTGATCGACAAGGTAATACTTGAGAATTTATTGCATGAAATAGCTCGGATTATGATTATTTATGATGGACGGGTGGTTATATAAAAGATGATTGATGTTTCCGTTGTGGGGATATTACAAATCCAAATAATTTATCATGATTTTTGGTCGATACCTGAATATATCGATCTTGTAATTCTAGATGAAATGATGCTATTTGGAAACCTGATGTATGAGAAAATATATGATATCAGTATTGAATAAATACTCCAAAACAAATTCAGCCACTACAATATTCTGGTACAGAAATCATTTTTTCTGATTTTCCATATTCTTGAGATTTGTATATAGGAGAAATAAATAATATTTGAGAAAATAGTGATATAGAATGTAATAATTGTGAGTGACAATATTCTGTAACTTGGGATAATAGTAATTTTGTAAATTCTTGATTTTGGAGTCAAAACCCAAATAGCTGTGATGTAATATCCGCATTTTATGGTACATGAAAATTTCCAAATACAACAACAGCATATACAAAAAATCGGACTTGATCACAGACAACTAACTTTTGTCATATAGAAAATATGAGAGTTGTAGATGTTAGTCCATGAGTTGATGTTTTTTCATGAGAAATATCTAGTTACACTATATATGTTCTTAGTTGATGAGATTATATATTATCAGGAGTATCTCAACTTAATCTAAATCATTGTTCTACTATTGTTGCCAAAAATACATGATATTTCTATTCTACATGAGTTATATTACAAATGTTTTATATAAACAACAAAAATAACGTTGTTTTTCAAAATTTGGAAATAAATTGATCTGAAAATTGATTTGGTTGATCTCATAATAAAAATACTCGTGGTATTTATATGTACAGTAGCCCAGGTATAAACAACTTATTATACAATATCTCAATTTTAAATAATAATAGCTATTGAATTTATCTTAGATGAAGACAATTTTACATTGAATGATTATCTGTTTCTAATAGCAATAATTGAATATATTCTCAATATCTTTGGGATAGCATTTTAACCAATATTGAAGCATATAATAATAGTAATTGA
>CAYRHE010000017.1:0-22488 GCA_964424095.1 uncultured Candidatus Peribacteria bacterium
CAACGAGGAATTACTTCAACAATCAAAACATTTAATGTCAAAGATATAAATCAAGAATTAGCAAACTCACTGAGAGATACCAGACTAAGCCTTCGCTCAAGGATGAAAAAAGATTATCATCTAATCCATTCATTTAGAGAAAATCTGCCAGAAAGCGGAATAGTTTATAATCTCAGTAAAACTGACGAAGAACTTATCAAAGATATGAACAAAGCATCAAAATTACGCACCAAAAAAGCGATCAAAAACGATATCTGATTTAGAAGTATAGAAGAATCAGAATACGATAAATTTTATAATAAACGACAACAAACAGCAGGACAAAAAGGATTTCATACGATTACAAAACAACAATATCACAAACTCGTTAAACATCTGATAAGTACAAATACAGGAAATGTTTTTATCACAGAATATGAATGAAAAATTTTGTCTGGTGCTATCTGTATTTTCGACAAAAAAAATCTGGTTTGTCTCTATAGTTTTGCTGACAGAAATCATAATAATATTTGATGACAACAATACCTCAAATTCAAGATATTTACCTGGGGAAGAGCCCATTGATTCGCTACATGCGACATGATGTGAGGTGCACCAACCGGCTTCCCAGAACACGAACTCGCCAGCGTCAGCGCATTCAAAGAATCTATGTGATGAATCAAAACTGAATACACAGGAAATTTCGATATCGTCCTAAATCCTCGACTCTACAAGATATTTAAACGAATGTTTAATCTAAAAAAGTAGGTTGACTTTTTGTGAAAAATACATATTATACAGAAGGTTTATCTTTATAAAAAACAGCAATGAACAATCAAGGTTTAAACAATGATTATTTCAATTCTTTTGTCGAAGAAGAAGCTGATAAAGGAATTCCTTTCAAAAAAGATCGAAATATTAGCTATTCTATAGGTCAAAAAGCATTAGAAGAATGCTTAGTTTTAGAAAAACCTGAAATTAAAACAATAACTAAAAAAGAAAATATAAAAGAAGAACCTTTTGAAATATCATTAAAAAAATGAAAAGAAATAATAAAAGAGCTAACAATAATACAAAACAAATTACAAAAAATGATTTTTGAATACAATAAAGAAAAACAAAATAATAGCTTAACAAATGAACTTATAGTTGATATAGACATCAACATAAAAGATTTAAAAGAAATTTCAAATGAAATTGAAGATATGATAAACGAAATATTCGAAGATATGATAGCTATAAATTGAACAATACCAATAATTAGTGAACTTTTTAAAGTAGAAAAAAAACGAAAAGAAATGCTAATCACAGCAAGAAATTATTCTCCATCATAACCCATGTACGATATAATCATTATTTGAGGATGAGCTTCGTGATTATTTTGTGCAGCAAACCTGCCAAAAGAAAGCAAAAAACTCATCTTAGAAAAAACAGATAAACTTTGAACAAAAGTGCTTCTTTCCGGCTGAGGAAGATGTAATTTTTCCAATGAAAATATAAACCCAATCAACGATTATTTCTGACAAAACAAAAAAGCACTTCCAAGCCTTTTCCACAAATTTGGATCAGATGACATGAAAAAATTTTTACAAGAAAATAAAATTGAAATACAAAAAGAAGACAATGGAAGACTTATTCTCAAAAGTTGAAAAGCCAAAGAATTAAACGACCTACTTATCAACAAAGCAATAGAAAACAATACAGAAATACAATTGAATCAAGAAATTATCAATGTTTCAAAAAAAGAAGATCTATTTATCATAAAAACAAATGAAGATATTTTTGAAACAAAAAACCTCATAATTGCAACTTGATGAAAATCTTTTCCCCAAATCGGAGCTACTGATTTTGCTTTACAAATTGCAAAACAATTCTGATTGGAAACAACTGAAATATTACCAGGACTTTGCGGAATAGAAACCAACGAAGATTTTTCAATTCTGACATGAAACAGCATTAAATCAACAATTACACTCAATTATCACAACAAAACTTTATTTCAACAAACAGGAGATGTTTTATTTACTCATCGATGACTATCTTGACCTGGAATTTTCAATATAACAAATGCTTTAGCAGAATTCAAAATACAAAAAAAAATCTGATTAAATGTCATTGCGAGTGAAATGAAGCAATCCATCTGATTTTCCGATTTCACTATAACAATTGTCTTCAACCCAACTACAGCCATCAAAAAAATCACCAATCATTTCCATGGAGAACAAATAGCGGAATTCACTATAAAATGACTAAGATCCCGAGAAGAAGCAAAAATAATGGTCGGCGGAGTCCATATGAAAGAAATCCTCCCAACAATGGAAAGCAAAAAGACCGCCTGACTCTACTTTATAGGCGAGGCGCTGGATATCACATGAAAGACATGAGGCTACAACCTCCAACGATGCCGGACCAGCGCCTTCGCCTGCGCCAAATCTATAAAATAAAAAAGGTGCTACGATTCCACAGCACCTTTTTTCAAAATAAGAAATTATTTTCTTTTTACTTTACTATAAGACCTAATTGCTTTTAGATTACTTTGAGTTCTATATCATTCTGGCAATAATTCAGACAAAGTTTTGATTTCATAATCTCAATCAGTATTTCAATTTATAAGCCAAACTTCTTGCCCAGAAACTTGTGAAAAAAGCATTATATATTGCAAACAAGCTCCACATGTAGGAGTATGTCCAGAATCTATCGTACAAACAGCAACAATATCATACATTCAATGAGCAACCATATTGTCTACAGCACAACGTTCAGCACAAGTACCAAGACCACTAATCACACTTTCTATATTACATCATCCAAAAATTTCACCATCTACAGTCAAAACACTTGCTCAAATTTTGTGCATAGAACGATGTGAAAAAGCAAATTCACGAGTTTTTTTTGCAACAGAAATCATTTCTTCTATTTGTTTTTTTGTCAAAGGACATTTAAGTTTTTTTTGCATAATAGAGAAAAATATATAAATTAATTATCATTTAGCGCATCTTTTATCGCTTCATCAAAAGCTTCCAACAATTCCGGATCGTTTTCTACTCATTCTTCTTTGAGAATATTTTTAATCTGACTTATTTTTTTGTCAGTTTCACTCCATTGATCAGCACCCATAACACTGAAATCCACCTCTTTTTCTTCTGTCATTTGCAATATTACAAAGTAAATCCAACTTTCTTGTAAACTTCAGCAATTTTTTTGTTTGCCAATTCATTTACATATACAGCATTTTTTTTCATCAAATCAATAATTTCTTGATCACTAATCTGTGCATAACGCTCTTGAATAGGACTCAAAAAAGCCATAATTTTTTCGTATAAATATTCTTTTGCTTCTTTATAACTAAGTCATCCAGCTTGATATTTTTCTCTCAAAGCTGTATCTTCATCTGAGGTTAAAAACAATTTACAAATAGCATATACATTACATTGGTCAGGATCTTTTGGTTCTTCTACTGTTTTGGTGTCTGTAGCGATTTGTTTAACTCTCTTGAGAACTTGTTTTTCATCATCCAAAAGTCAGATATAATTATTGTATGATTTGGACATTTTGCGTCAATCTATTCAAATTATTGTACCAACCTCAGGTTTGATATACGGTTCAGGCAATTTAAAAGTTTCACCAAATAAATTATTAAATTTTTGTGCTATATCTCTAGCGTATTCTACATGTTGTTTTTGATCTTGACCAACTGGCACCACATCAGCATCATAAAGCAAAATGTCTGCTGCCATCAAAATTGGATAAGTAAAAACTCCTACACTAATTTCTTTTGCCTTACCTTTGTCCAAAGCTTCTTTATACGAATGCATACGTTCCATAAATCCCATATGAGTTATACATCCAAGTACCCAACTAAGTTGAGCATGAGCAGGAACATCAGCAGGATTATAAATTACAAATTTACTAAGATCCACGCCACAAGCCATATAAATTTTCAAAACATTCAGACTATTTTCATGAATTGCTTTACCATCATGCAAAGCTGTCAAACTATGCATTATTGCCAAAAACAAGAAAGACTCTGCATCAGGAAATTCTTTTGACAAATCTATCATAGGTTTAACTGCACCAAAATAATTTCAAATATGGATTTGACTATCTGTAGGTTTAATTCAAGTAAGAATTCTTTTTTTCATAAAAACAATATTAAAAGTAAATCATTTACAAATATGTAGCGTTTCCAAAAAGAATTTCAAAGGAAAATAAAAAAACAAACAACTTGACATTAAATTAATTTTAATTAAAAAACAATGTAATCAAAAAAAACTAAAATTATGAGAACAGATTTTTTTATTTTAGAGAGCAGTCCTGTTAGAATATCTGAAGCTGACTTTGGAGAAATAAAATCCAGAGGCGCATTGGATCAAATTCCTGTAGTAAAAACAAGTAGGTACAAAATCAACGAATCTACAGAATCCAGTTTTAGTTCTTATACGAAAGGACTCTCTGCAAAGGAAATTATCTTCATTAAAAGTTTATCTAACTTTCCAAGTGAGGATGACGCATTTAAAATAATGCGAAAATGGGGACAAAACATAAAAATAATCCCCAAAGAAAAATTTCCAAAAAAAAATTCTGCCAATTTTATTGGCATAGTATTCTAAATACCAAGCCCCAAAAGGGGCTTTTTTTGTAGTCAATCTTTTGTTTGACAAAAGAACTTAAATCAATACATTAACAACTGATTAGTCTTGAAAATAAGCACATAAAAACTATTCTAAAAATGATAAATTTTATTCGTTTTTCAAAAACAAATGACAAAAAAAATTATTCTTGCCGCTATCTTAACTTTTATAACATTATGAGTAATACAAAATAAAGCAAATGCTGAGGCTCAAATAATTATAGATCCTGTAACAAAAACTATTACAGTTACATGAGTAGTTCTAAACACATGAGCAACAAACACTTGAACTATACAAACGGGAACAACTCAAAGCTGAATAACACAAACTTGAACAACAAATACTGGAATAGTTACTACAACAACACTAAATACCACGTGAACAGAATTTGAGCGTGCTCTTTCTTGGATGTATGCCAACGGATTAACTAAATATGACAACAAAACAGAATATAGAATGTATGACCCCCTTACTAGAGAAGAAGCTGCAAAAATGTTTTCAGAAGCTTATAATGTACTTTGATACACAAAAGAAACAAAAAACACTAACTGTGATTTCAAAGACAAATGAATTTTCAATCCAGAATTAGTGCCTTTTATCCAAAATGTATGTCAACGAGGAATTATCAAATGATTCAACAACAATTATATGGCTCAAAAAGAATTAACAAGACCTGAAGCAATGGCAATTTTAATTAGAATGTTCGAATGAAAAGCATCTTTTGAAGACCAACACCCACGATGGTCTGATTATTATATAAAATGAAGAGCTCTTGGTTTAACAACCCTTGAGAATAATTGATTTGAAAAAGAAATATCAAGATACGAAATAGCCCTATATATCTACAGATTACAAACCATTGCAAACGACGCATCTCTCAAACTACAATCACAACAAACATTACAAAATTTGACAGGAATCGTACAGACGTGATCAACTACGCCTCAAACAGAGACAGAAACATCATCAGAGCTTGCTCAAAAATTTTCTGCAATAGCAAATTCTATCAGTGTAGAAAATGATCCAGAACTTCAAGAAGCAATCAGATGGATGCATGATAATTGACTCACAAGTTTTTCAACAATATGAGAATATAAACCATTTGAAGTTTTAACTAGAGAACAATCGGCAAAAATATTTGATATTTTCGCAAAAACATTTGATTTCTCACAAGAAAAATTAATTTGAACATTACCAACAGAGTGCCAATTTAAGGATTTATCAAAAGCAGACCAAACATTAACTTCACACATACAAAACGTATGTAAGATGGATATTCTCAAATGATGAAACCAAATTTTTGACCCAAAAACAACATTAACAAAAGGACAATTTATTACCGCTCTAATCAGATTAGTTGAAGGAAAAAAACTTGATGAAACCAAAAACCCTCGATGGACATCTTATTATCAAAAAGCATTGGATATGGGTATTGTAGGACCTGCTGATGCTATTACATTTGATAGCCCAATTACTAGATATGAGGTAGCCTTGTTCCTTTATAGATTTAGAGTTAAATTTCAATTAATCAATAATCTCAACACAAACACATTGGAAAATATGATTTTCAATACAGTTTCATGAACAATACAAACAACTTGATGATTATTTTCTTGAGAAACACCAGAAGCTATTAAGGCTGATATTTTTATTGATACTAACTTACTTCAAAATACAAATTTCGATATTTGATATATAGAAATATTTAACGCAAAATACAAGGTTATAAAAACATCAACAGAAACATATTTTAGTAAAAATTTTGTATGGTATTGAGACGTTTATGATATTGGTACTGATCAAAAAATAGGAACAATAAATTTTATCGTAAGCAATAGAATTATTTTGGAATGAACAGCTAGAATAGACACAACAAATTATACAATATCACAAGTACCAAATACTACCGCTTACTATCAAATTAAGAAAAATTAGATAAAGATCCAAAGAAAAATAGAAATATAGAGAAATAGAATCACTATTATGCTATTTATCTACGCCACTATTATACTATTTATCTATGCCAATATGTAATCTATGGAAATCAAAAAAATCAACACTGAAAAACTTCTCAACATAAACGGAACACACAGACCGTTATCTTTTGATGAATTCATCTGACAAGAACATATCAAAAACGTACTAAAAACAGCTATCGAAAGCGGTAAAAAAAGAAAATCTCACGTTTGACATATTCTATTTTCTGGACCAAGTGGCTTTGGAAAAACAACCATGGCAAATATTATTGCCAAACAATCTGGCGTTGGAATCAAAGCAGTTACTGGTTATGCAATCACAAAACCTGCAGAAATTATCAGTATACTAAATTCATTGGAACAATGAGATATACTTTTTATCGACGAAATCCATAGACTCAAACCAAACATCGAGGAAGTACTTTATATCGCTATGGAAGATTTTGTCATCGATATGGTTATGCCCGAATGATGAAATGTCAGAATTCCTATCAATCCTTTCACCTTAATTGGGGCAACAACAAAATCTGAATCACTTTCACAACCGATCAAAAATAGGTTTGTATATAATTTTCATTTTATGGAATATGATTCAAAGGAAAAACAAATAATAATAGAAAAGTATCTTAGACAATACGCGGTGGATTTCGCCCCTTCCATCCTCTCAGCTATCGCTGCCAAAGTTGACGCAGTTCCCCGCGAAATCCACAACCTTTGCATCAAACTTAGAGATTTTGCTATTACGCAAACCAATCACAAAATCATAAATCAAATATGTCTCGATGCATTCTTGCTCCATAGCAAAATCGACGAATGAGGAATGACTCCTCTACATGCAAAATATCTTGAAATCCTTCGTAACGCCGACAGACCACTTGGTATCAAAACCATCTCAGTACAACTATGAATCAATGAAAAAGCTGTCGAAGAAGACGTAGAACCACTACTCCTCAAATTATGAAAAATAGAAAAAACCGCAGGATGAAGAATTATAATCTAAATCATTGCGAGCATCAGCGTGGCAATCCATCTAAATCCCTAATGTAATTTCAGCCTTGCCATTTGGAGTCGGAATCTAAACTAAGTATCTATTTTACCTCTTACTTATTACCATGAAAAAACTTTTTTCTTTAATCCTAACACTAGCAATTTTTACACCTCTCAGCAGCTTTGCATTCAAAGCAGATGTTGGAGAAAATCTCAATCTTACTACACCTATCCAAGACGATTATTATGTTGCATGAGGAAATATAAATCTCAATACAACAACCAATGGTGATCTAGTTATCGCTGGTGGTAAAATTGTTATCAACGGAGATATTAATAATGATTTACTAATTGCTTGAGGTGAATTATTTATCAACGGGAACATTTGAGAATCTGCAAGAATAATTTGATGAGAAATTATAATAGAAAGTATTATACAAAAAGATTTACTTCTTGCTTGAGGAGAAATCAACATAAAAGAAAGATCAAATATCCAATGAGAAACCAAAATAGTTGGTGGTAAAATAAATTTTGCAGGTATTGCAAACAATATAAGTTTAACTGCAAAAGAAATTATTTTACAATGAACCATCAAATGAGATACTACACTAAAAGCTGATAAAATAAAATTAGAAACCGGTGCAAAAATTCTTGGAAATCTTTATTACGAAAGTCCAAACAAAAATGATTCATTAGAACAAATCGTATCATGACAAATAACATTTAAACAAGAGTCATTTAACAACAAAAAAGAAATCTTGGGAATGTTTAGCAGTTTTACGTGATTTAGACTAGCATTTCTAGTGATTTTTGGTCTTATTCTTCTTTTCACTGCTCATCAATACATCAAACCTTCATTATCAACACTCAAAAAACAACCTCGAGAATCATTGAGATTTGGTGTTTTAATTTATATAGCTCTTCCTATAATATCAATACCTTTGGCAATAACAATAATCTGAATTCCTTTTTCATTGCTTGCTATAATGATATTTATTACATTGATTATGTTAGCAAAACTTCTCAACGTTTATTTCTATACTAATTTTTTGATAGAAAGACGAGGTAGTCAAAACAAACTAAACAACCGAAAAAAAATCTGAATTCTTTTGGGATGTTCTCTATTTTTTTCAATTATCAGCTGAGTAGATATTATTTTTACATTTTTCGCTCTAGGAGCAATTATCAGAACACATATTTTAAAAAAGAAATAAAGTTATTGCGAATAAAGTGTGACATCTAAGTCATTGCGAGTGAAATGAAGCAATCCAACTCTCAGTCATTCCCGCTTTGTCGCGAAGCTGGGGCGGGAATCTAATTTAATTAATAAAAACTTCTATGAAACAAATAATAATTATAGGTTGATGATCGTGTTTCACAACAAAAGAAGCGTTTTATAATTCTCTCAAAACACGAGAATACAATCCTTTTGATAAAAGCAAAAGTTGGAAAAGCCGAATAGCTAAACAAACAGAAAATACATACCAAACAATAATTCCAGAAATGCCATGTAAACAAAACGCTGATTATATAGCATGGAAAATACGGTTTGAAAGGCAGCTTCCTTTTCTAAACGATAAAGATACTATTCTAATAGGACATTCTCAATGAGCTGTTTTTCTCACAAAACGACTAAGTGAAAATTTGTTTCCAAAAAAAATTAAACAACTTCACCTTATTTCAGTCGTTTTTGATAACAATGATCTTGATGAAGAAACTATAGGAAATTTTTCGTTTGATCCAAAGAATCTAAATAATATAACAAATCAATGTGAAAAAATAATGATTTATCATTCAAAAGACGACGATATTGTCCCTTTTAGACACAGCGAAGAACTAAAAAAACATTTACCAACAGCAAAATTTATTGTTTTTAAAAATAGAGGTCATTTTAGACAAGAAGAGTTTCCAGAACTGTTGGAAAATATTGAATCTTCATAAATCTTTATCTCATTATTCAAAAAATGAAAGATGAAAACTTAAGATTAGAAGAAGCAAAATTATCACACAAAAAAGAACACGAAACCATGCTTCAAGAATTTCTCAATAATAATGAACCAATAATTCCACGAGCCATGAGGATAAAACCTCACGAAAGTTATCAAGATTTTCTCCAAAGAACAGCAGATCGAAAAGAATGAAAAGACCTTCCAGAACAACGAGTTCCAGGGTCTCTATATTTTATTTTAAACAAAAAAGACAAAATAATCTGATGTATAAATATCCGTCATAAAATAAATCAGTGATTAGAAAAACTTGGCTGACATATTTGATATGGAATTAGACCAAGTGAAAGAAAAAAATGATACGGAACTACTGCACTCAAATTGGCATTAGAAAAATGTAAAGAATTATGAATAAAACAACCAATTCTAATATGTGATAAAGAAAATATAGCTTCAGCAAAAGTTATTGAAAATAATTGATGAATATTAAAATCTGAATACCCATGCAAAGAAAACAGCAATATTATGACACAAAAACGAGTTGTAAATATAAAATAATTTATCCTTTAATTTTTCTTATGTCCAACCAAGAAACCATCAACAAAACAATTGATTTTGTAAAAAAGACGTTGGCCAATGCTGAATGAGCACATGATCGATGGCATATTTATAGAGTACGACAACTTTCAAAACATATAAATCAACAAGAACAAGCAGATCAATTAATTGTTGAATTATGAGCACTTTTACATGATATTGCTGATGCAAAATTTCATAATGGCGATGATACAATTTGACCACGTATTGCCAGTGAATTTTTGCAATCAATAAATGTAGAATCAAACATCATTGAGCACGTAAAAAACATTATTGGTAATATCTCCTTCGCTGGAGGAAACTTTGAGCAAAAATTCAAATCACTAGAATTGGATGTTATCCAAGATGCTGATAGATTAGATGGCCTAGGAGCAATTTGAATTGCAAGAACATTTAATTATGGTGGTCATAAAGGTAGAGAAATATACAATCCAGACATCAAACCAAATCTAAATATGAGCAAAGAAGAATATAGAAGAAGCACAGCTCCATCATTAAATCATTTCTACGAAAAGCTTCTTCTACTCAAAAAAAGAATGAATACCAAAACAGGTATAGCCATGGCAGAACACAGACACAAATTTATGGAACAATTTCTCGATGAATTTCATAAAGAACGAAACTGAGAAAAATAAAAAACAAAATATTGACTTTTACCATCTTTTTTGTATTGTAAATAAAATTTATATACAATAATATATTATGATAAACACGATCGATCTTCACGAAAAAAACATTATTGAAGAAAAAACACGAAAACAAATAATAAACATACTGATAATAAAAACAGGTTTAGATAAATCATTTGGTGGTAAAAATTTTGAAGACTTAAATGGAAATGAGTTGGAGTATTTATTTTCGGTTTTTGAAAAAAACTATGACCAAATAAGAAAATATTTTAAAAGCGAAGATATGATTTTTCCGGTAAACTTTGATGAATTCAAAAAAATACCATTAGGAATATGTAGAAAAAACATAAAAGATTCTAAATTTCATTTGTTAGACATACTTGCAAAAAACAAAAAATCAGAATTTTTAAGATATATGAATCCCGAGAAGTTTTTATATATACAATCAGAAAGCTGCGACTCTACACGAAATTATATTCTATCTAGAACTAACAACTTAGAAAATCTAGCAAAATCTCTAAACAAATTAAACAACCAACAAATAAAAACGTTATGATTTATAATAAAAAAAATAAGCAACGAAAAAACTATTTTAAATTTCATAAAAACAGTAGGTTTAGAACTATGAATATGCTTGGATATAGATCCTGAAATAATTTATTTTTTCTTGAAAAATCTAGAAGAAAATTCTATTAAATTATTTTTTGATATAAACACATTTTGAAATAATCAATTAAAAATTGCTGAATATTGTTATTATAAAGAAAAAATATTGGATTTAATTATGGTTTTAGATTGCCATATTTTTCTATATAAATCACAAGAAATAGATCCAAAAATATTTGCTACGCTTATAGATAGAAGCGCCATAAAATGATTATGAGAAAAATTAACAAGCAAAGAAGGATTAAACTGACGAAAAAATATGGAAGATATTAAAGAACTAATAAACAAGATAAACGAAGATAGTTTGTCTAGAAAACCAAGAAAACAATAAAAAACAAAAAAAACTATGACAAAAATCATGCATTCAACAATTGTTTATTGCCCAATAACTGGAGCAAAACATATTGAAAAAGAAGTTTGTTTTTCAGAGAAACACTTCGAAAAACAGACAAAAGAAATCAAATGTTTGGCCCAAAAACCAAACAAAAACAGAACAACCAACAAATAAAGAAAGCCGCGTATCGCGGCTTTCTTTTTAAGAAAAACTAATATTTCCTCTCATAGTTGTTTCTGGTATATTGTCATCATCTTTTCCACCTATTGATCATCCAATATCACGTTTCCTTTCTTCTAAAATTGCATGTTTAACCTTCTGAGATCAAGCATCACTACCATCTTTCATAGTCAATGAAACTTTTTCTCTTTCTATATCAATTTCCAAAACTTTTACTTTTACTCTTTGACCTACGCTTACTACTTCAATTGGATTGCTCACATAATGATTTGCCATCTGTGATTTATGCACAAGTCCATCACTATGTAATCCAATATCTACAAACGCTCCAAAATCTGTTACATTTCTCACAACTCCTTCAAGTTCCATACCAATTTTAAGATCAGTAATTTCCAAAATATCAGATTTAAAACAAGGAATTTCCAGCTCATCACGAGGATCCAATCCTGGTCTTTGTAATTCTTTGATCACATCTACCATAGTTTCATATCCAATATCATATTTTTGAGCCCATTCTTTGATATGTGAATCAACTAAGTCATTGCGAACGGAGTGTGGCAATCTATCGGATACTATTGGCAACTTCAAAGCCTTCTTTTTTATTCCAAGTTCTGTCTCAATAAAAGCATATACTTGTTTGTGGATTTCTGGATGGATACCTGTTGCATCCAAAACTTCTTTTCCTCACTTAATTCTCAAGAACCCAATTGCCTGTTCATAAGCTTTTGGTCCAAGCCCCTTCACTTTTTTAAGCTGAGCTTTTGATTCAAAAGAACCATGTTCATCTCTATAGGCAACCACATTTTTCGCTACCGCTTCACTAAGTCCTGCAATATATTGCAACAAAGTATAACTCGCTGTATTTACATCAACTCACACTGCATTTACCACATCTTCTACCTTTTCATCCAACTTTTCTTTGAGATATTTTTGATCTACATCATGTTGATATTGCCCAACTCCAATCGCTTTAGGATCGATTTTTGTAAGTTCTGCCAATGGATCTTGTACTCTATGAGCAATACTTATCGCCCCTCTAATTGTCACATCCAAATCAGGATATTCTTCTTGCGCAAGTTTTGAAGCCGAATATACAGACGCTCCAGATTCGGAAGTAATCATATATTTCACATTCAATTTATATTTTTTGATAAATTCATTTACTACTTTTTCAGATTCTCTAGATGCTGTTCCATTTCCGATAACTATTAAATCAATTTTATAATCAGACACTAATTTCAATAATGTTTGTCGACTTTCTTCAATTTTATTTTGTGGTTCGGTTGGATAGATTACAGTTTTTGCAAGAAATTTTCCTGTCTTGTCGACAACTGCTAGCTTACATCATGTTCTAAACGCTGGATCAAATCCTAGCACGGTCATACCTTTAATCGGAGGCGTTAATAATAGGTTCTTTAAATTTTCTCCAAACACTTTAATCGCAGCATCATCAGATCGTCTTTTTTTATCTGATCTGAGTTCTCTTTCCAATGATGGTAATAACAATCTATCCAATCCATCTCTAATTGCTTCTTCCAAATAAGAAACTGAACTTTTTGCTTGTTTTGGCACAAAAAATCCAACTGCAGATTCCCAAATTCTAGCATCTGACAAAGTCAATTTCAAAGAAAGTTGTTTTTCTTGTTCTGCTCTTGTCACCGCAAGATATGCATATGAAGGCATTTCAGAGAGTTTTTTGCTATATGATTTATAAATTTTATATACACCATTTTCTTCAAATTTCTTAGTTGCTTTAGTTGCCAAAAGAGCGTTAGTATCTTCCCAAGTTTTGATTTCATCTCTCAAATCAGCATGATCAGATACATCTTCTGCTACAATATCCTTAGCTCATTGAATAGCTTCTTTAATATCTTTAACTGAAGTCTTGGCATCACCAGTATCTTTGACAAACTTCTCCGCCTCTGCTTCGAATTCCTCTTTGGTCAAGTCAGCTTTTGCCAAAATCTTCGCCAACGGCTCAAGTCATTTTGCCTTGGCGAGAGTTGCCTTAGTATTCTTCTTTTCTTTGAATGGACGATAAAGATCCTCAACTCTCGCCAAGGTCTCAGCTTCCATAATTTGTTTCCTCAGTTCATCAGTCATCAATCCTTTTTCATCGATCAAACGAATCACATCCGCCTTTCTCGCCTCCAAATTCTTGGTATAGGTATAAATATCATTAAAATCTCTAAGCTGTTCATCAGTCGCTCATTTCGTCATTTCCTTACGATATCTAGCAATAAACGGAACCGTATTTCCTTCATTCAAAAGTTCTATAATCGTCGTAATTACTCATCTATCCATTCCAGTTTTGGAAACTATCAATCCGATCAAATCAGCCATTCTTATCAAATTTTATAATGTAAAATTACTATATCATTCTCGCATTGTCAATTGCGGCGGAAATCTATATTTTTATAATATATAACCTATCTTATAAACCCAATAAATCGAGCAATAAAAAGAATAAATAAAAGAAGGAAATCATTACCAAACCAACATCATCTGAAGCCAAAAAACAGCGATACAATCTTAACTAGACCATAATTATAAATATGATACTGCCTTAATGATGGATGAATTTTATTTGTTTTTTATTGCGAGATAAAATAATCATTTTTAAAACTAACCAAATGTATCAAATCCAAATCATATGTCAATTAAAAAATTTTGACAAAAAAATAATTCTGAATATAATTACATAGTCAAATTTTATTTTATACAATACAAAAAAACAAATGCAAACAAAATTAAACGATTATCTTGAAGAAAATTTCGATCATGTAAACCTAGAATCAAATGAAGAACAATTTTGAACAAACACCGAAAACGAATTAATAGAAATGTTGTGAAATTATTATGACGAAGAAGATATTGACACCTTTGAAGAATTTAAAAATAGAAAAAGAAAAAAAATAGAAGATAAAAAAGAAAAACAAAAAAACAAAAGAAAACAAAAAAGAAAAAATTATACAGCAGAAGACTTTTGATGGTAAAAAATTAAAATAATATAAAAACTCCTAGTATAATACACTAGGAGTTTTTTTAAAACAATAGTTTTCGATTTAGAGGGAGCTAAATAAGCCTCCCTCTGATTTAAAAAAATAATCTCTCCGGATATATGGGCGAGCCCAATGCAAATAAGCGGGACACCCGGTGCGGCGATCTTCCATAATTAGAAGCAAAGCAACCGGAGGTTGAAATTTGGATGGCTGGAAGCTTTTTGGGCAGCCATCCATTTAGTGAGCTTCGATTTCCTCGATATAATGGTCCCATGCAATATACGCGGACCTTGGCATCGTTGGAGGAAATCCCCATTTTTTTTGCCCTGCGTGGGCTGCAATAACTCCGCAATTAGCATGATAGATTCCTAAACGGAATCATTATTATTTTCTGTGCGGGCGGAGTGTTTTTTTTACCCCTGATCAATTGGGGCGATAATCGGCAATTTTTTTGGAGCTAGCTATATTTATAGCAACAGGACTCCGAATCAAAACAGGCATACGCGGTTTTTTAAATTATCAATAAATTTTTCACATCCGAGGTTTAATCCCCAGGACTACGACAATATAAATTGTTTCGCATATTTCCAAACCAACACTTTTTTATGTTGGTAAAACTAATATAACAATTTACCTATAAATGTCAACACGATTTTAAATCTTTTTTGTGTGTAACAACAAAACCAATACCTAAGCAGATTTTTAATTGTTTTTCTTGTTATTTTTTTTATAATAAATCTAGAAATAATTTAAAATTCAACATTTAACATCTAAAATCAACAAAAATACACTACCGCACCATCATTATCTCAGATGTTCATCTAGGTACTCCTGACTCTAAATACCAGGAACTTTTTGACTTTCTTACAGGCAACACCTTTGATCATCTAATTCTAAATTGAGATATAATAGATTGATTATATTTAAGTTTTTTCCAGAAGCGACCTAAAAAACATAGACCAATTGTAGAACATATTCTTAATCTTTGAGCAGAAAACAAAACAAAAATAACTTATCTTAGATGAAATCATGAAAGATTTTGGAAAAATCTACTTCCTATAAAAATCAACAACATTATTTTTGCTGATGAAATAATTCACCAATCTGGCAAAAGAAAATATCTCATTTGTCATGGCCAACAATTTGACAAAGAGTATTGCTGTGCCAAAATAATAAATACTATATCTTTTCTTTGATGAACATTTCTTTTTCGACTCAACAGAAAATTCAATAAAAAAAGAAAAGAAAATTGAAAAAAATATATTTCTTTGATATCAAAAATAAAAAAACTAGCAAAAACAGTAGCTCTTTGATGAAAAAAATCTTTTGAAAAAAAAATTATAAAAATCCTTAGCCAAAAAAAATGTGACTGACTAATCTGCGGACATCTTCACAAACCAGAAATCAAACAAATCTGAATATATAATTATATGAATTCTTGAGATCGAATAGAATCCTGCACTGCCTTAGTCGAAACTGACAATAACGAATGGAAGATAATTAAAGTTTAAAGTCGGCAAACAATAGCGTGGCAATCCAGATTGATCAACCAAACATCTAATCGTAGCTTGGATTGCTTCATTACATTCGCAATGACACCAGAAAACTACCTCTTCACCCTTCCATGTGGCGTCCCTTCCACGAATCCCGCTTGGGTCTGCACACCAATTATCGCTTTTTCATGAAACTCAGATAAATTCGCAGCCCCAACATAAGTCATCGCACTACGCAAACCAGCCACAAATTCATCTACAATATCTCCTACACTTGATCTTCATTCCTTGAGATATATTTTTGACGTTGAAATTCATTCACGAAACATTTGTTTTCTCGCCAATTCAAATTTGGATAATCATTTATTTCTAAGTGTTACAGCTTTTTTGGAAGCCATTCCATAATTTTCTTTGTACATATATCATTGTTCATCATATTTTATATCTCATACAGATTCATATGTACCTGCAAAAGTTGTACCAAGCATAGCATGATTTGCACCAGCAGCCAAAGCCAAAATCATATCTCTTGGTTCTTTAATTCATCCATCTGCCCACACAAATTTTCCATGTTTTTTAGCTTCTTGAGCACATTTATATACTGCTGTAAATTGTGGCCTTCCAACTCAAGTTTTGATTCTTGTTGTACACATAGCTCATGGTCCAAGTCAAACCTTAACCCCATCAGCTCAAGCTTCAAGCAAAGCTTTTGTTGCCTGCGCAGTCACAACATTTCCTGCTACAATTTTTACCTTATCACCAAACAAGTTTCTACATCTTTTGATTGCATCAATCATAGATTTTTGATAAGCATGAGCAGTATCCAAAACAAATGTTCTAATACCCAAATCAAACAACATTTTTGCTCTCTCTTCAAAATTATTGATCCCAAGCGCAACAGTCAAATCCAAACGTCATTCAAAATCCAGAGTTGGTTTATATATACTATTTCTAATAGTCTGTTTTTTTGTCAAAATTCAAACTAAAACTCAATCTTTTTTTACAATTGGCAAAACTCATACTCCATTTTTTTCCATCAAATTAAATGCTTCTTCATCAGAAATTCCTTCTTGTGCAACAATCAAATCTCTTTTGGAAAAATTTCCAAGTAAAGTAAATTGGTCATAACCATCAAAGTCTTTTGGCTTAAAAACATCCAATGGTTTTCTATTTTTATCAATCAAAATCACACATTTATGAGATCTTTTATAAATCAACCCCAAAGCATCTCTAATCGTATCATCAGCTTCCACAGTAATCGGTGTATCATAAAAAATATTTGCATTTTTGACATGCAAAACAATTCTTTTCATCGTTTCATCATCCATATCTTGAGGCAAAACCACCAATCCCCCATAACGAGCCATAGTTTCTGCCATTCTTTTTCCCGCAACGGCATTCATATTAGCAACCACAATAGGAATATTTGTATTCAAAGAAAATTCTGGTTTTACATTCATTTCAAATCTTGATTTTCCTTCGAAATAATTTTGAAATAAAAACACATCTTCATATGCTAATTCTTCATTTTCGTACAAAGGATTATTAAATTTCATCAAGATTTGGTTAATATCTAAAATATCGTTGTTACTTTAGGATCTCTTCCTTGTACCAACTGATCATTTCATCATCATTTTAAACCAAGCGTTTGAATCATATTTTTGGCAGAGCCTGTATCCATAAACAAGGCAAAATTTCACTCTTTTGTATATATCAAAAAATTCTGATTTTCAAATATTTTTCTAACCTGTCCCAACGCAACCTTGAAATCAACATCGCTAGGTATTTCCAACACAGTATTAAATTCTGAATTATTTGTTTTATTTGATAATCCACGAATCATATCAGCTACCAATTTATTTTGCAATTGCCCAAAAGAATTTTGTAAAGCTTCATATTCTTTGATTAATTTTTCTGCTTTATCAACAACTTGTTTTTGACCAACGCTAAACTTCTCAGCCAAATCATCCAAAATCTGATCTTTTTCTTGTACATATTCAAACACTTTTGGTCCAGTCAAAGCCACAATTCTTTTGATACCAGAAGCCACAGATTCTTGAGAAAGAAGCACAAAACATCCGATATCTTTGGTATTGCTTACATGAGTTCATCCACAAAGTTCAGTAGAAACATTTTGATCAACTTTGACCACTCTAACCGTATCTCCATATTTATCTTCAAAAAACGCTTTTGCTCAAAGTTTGATAGCTTCATCATAAGAAGTTTCAAAGTTTTCTACAGGCAAAGCTGCATAAATCAAATGATTTACTTCTTTTTGAACTTTCAAAAGTTCCTCACCAGTCAAAGCTCTATCCGCTGCAAAATCCAATCTTAAATAATCTTGATCCACAAAAGATCCTGCTTGCTTTGTTTCAGGAAATGTTTTACACAACTGAGCATGCAACAAATGTGCAGCCGTATGTGCTCTCATTTTTGCATATCTTTGAGCTTCATCAACAATAAGTTTCATTTTTTCTAACTTAATTTAAAAAAAACAAATCACAATAAATTATATTACAATCCCAAAGAAGAAACATCTATAACCTCATCTTCATCCGGCAAAGTTTCAACAATGTTTTCATCCGCAGAATTTTTGTTCATATCTACAAAATACATAACAGAAACTAAACCACTAGAAAGCAAAAATATAGCAACAATAAACAAAATTATAACTTTCATAATTCTTTTTTGAGAAACCATTTTTTATAAGTTTTAAAATTAAAAATTATTTATTTGAAACAAAGATTGATTTAATTTTTTCTTTTATTTTTTTATCATTTCTTTTCTTTCTCATAATTTTATTTGTTTTTCAAGTTTTTTATCTATTTCTTCACTTGTAATAAGCCTATTTGTAGCAATATAAACATGAGTCATGAAAAAAGATTAATAATTAAACATCTTGGCCCGACCAGGAGTTGAACCTGGGTTTGAGTCTTCGCAGGACTCCGTCCTATCCACTGAACGACCGGACCATCAAAAAACAATTTTAAGCATTTCCTATTAAAACTCAATCAAAAAAAGACACCAAAATTTTAAGAAAAATAATCTCGAAATAACGTAACAAATTTAGAAGTTTGGTTTTTGTCAAGCTTTAGCGGAAGATGAATAAAAGTCTGCCACAAAAAAATTTGCATATTTTTTCAAAACCACTATAATCATAAAAAACCTTTTTACTTTTAAACAAAAAAAATGGCAGAAACAAAAACAGAAACAAAAACAAAAAAAACAACAACAAAAACAACAAAAGATGAAATGATGGAGAAATATCTCCAAATGCTACAATTTGTGCAAAACACCGTTGGAAATATCGAAAATGATCTAAAAAGAACTTCTATTGTCTTAAATCAACTTTCAAAATTTAATCCTGAAGACCCAGAAACATTTCTAGAAATCGAAAAAGAAGCAAAAGAAATTTTCTGAGATACAGAACTAAAATCATATTCAGAAGAAAATATGGAAGTAGTAGAAGGAAAATTTGATGGGTACTTTATGATCGGAGCCGACCAAAAAAAATATCCAGTTCCTTTAAACTATTCTAGTAAAACCAAACTTATCCCTGGAGATATACTCAAACTCAAAATTCTTGAAGATGGTAAATTTATCTATAAACTTATCCAACCAGCAGATAGAAAACACGTAAGAGCCATCCTTTCCAAAACCGAAGACAACAAATTTATCGCTATGACTGACGATGGAAAATCATACTTTCTAAATCAAGCCGCAGTAAGTTTCTTCAAAGGAAAACCAGGTGACGAACTTTATGTTTTAGTAAACGAAAAAGACAATTCAGCATTCGCTGCTATCGAAGCTATTATCAAAAAGTAGTTCTAATACTATTAAATAAATAATTAATTCTGACATACTTTCACACAAATACTCCTCTTTCATGGGGAGTTTTTTTACATTTGCGTTTTGGATTAGAATGTAAATCACTTCCTCTTGCCATTCCTCCAAAAATACCTACAATACATCTACTATGCACGAAAATCGAGGAACCAAGCTTATAAATTTCTTTTTCCCAAAAACCTGTATCACTTGCGGAAAACCAGGTGAATATTTATGCGTTGATTGCAAAAAAACACTGGCTCCTCACCCAGAAATTTGTCCCTATTGTCACAGAACCTCTCAATTTTATCAAACTTGTTTAGACTGTAGAATTTCACCATACAACGCCCTTGAGGGTGTAATAATTCCTTTTTCTTATACAGATAAAATCAAACAACTTATCACAAAATTCAAATACAAACACCAAAAAGATCTCGTAGATTTTCTTGTAGATAGACTTATCGTTATTTTACAAACCAATCAAAAATTCAATATAAAACCTAACCTATCTAATCTGTCTAACCCATCTAATCTAATAAGTTATATACCAACCCACCGATATAGAGAACATTTTGTCAAAGGCTACAATCAATCACAGGTTTTAGCCGAAAATATAGGTCAAAAAACCCAGATTCCTATTGTTGAATTGTTACAAAAACCACAAGCAAGCAAAGCACAAGCCAAATTACAAAGAAACCAGAGATTGGTAAATCTTCAGTGAAAATTTGTACTTAATTCAGACATAAAATTAGAATGACATGAAACAATACTTCTTATCGACGATGTAACAACCACCAATGCGACATTAAATGAAGCTGCACGCACTATCAAAGCACAATATCCATATACAAAAATACGAGGATTGGTAATTGCTAGACACAATTAATCAAATTAATCAGCGAAGTTAAATGATTAGAATATTTTTTCACAAAAAGGCAAGTCAAAACACCTGCTCTTTTTTTTTATTTTAGGAGTTTTTGAGTTTATCGGTTATACTTAGAATAGATTGTCATTGCGAGCGATAGCGCGGCAATCCATCTAAACAGTCTTTTAAACCATTCATATATAAAAATGACAGATCCAATCACTCAAGACCAAAATCAAAATTGACAAAACCAACAAACATCACAAACAAAGCAACCTGTGATAGATTTTGATCTCAATTTGCCAACCAACGATGAGTCTACAAAAAACGAAGAACCTACAATTTCTTTGGATTTTGATGATATTCAAAAAACTGATTTAAATAAACCAAACGAAACAAATGTTAATGAAAATATTCCTATTGTCGAAGAAAAACCAGTTGAAGAAAAACCAGTTGAAGAAACTATTGTTGAACAAAATACTTTAGCATGAGTTGTAAATAATAATAAAGAATTTCAACCAGAATCAATAGCTGACAAAACTAATCAAATTGTTGAAGATAATATCAAACCAGAATCAATAACTGAGAAAATTAATCCAATTATTGAAGAAAGTATCAAAAATGAAGTCACTACAAACAACAACAAAATAGAGCAACTGGAAACAACAAAAGAACAAAATTTTAAAGATTTAAAACAAAAAAACATTGAAATCAAAGAGTCAGAAAAAGAAATAAATACTAAAACACAAAAAGAGCCAACTGAAGAAACACAATCAGAATCAAAAAACTTACTAGCAGAAAAAAACATAGATGAAACAAATAAATCAAACGATTCAATAAATGAAATTGAAACAACTTTCCCAATTTCTCAACAACAAGAAGCCGAAAAACAACAAAACATAAATGAAGATAATCGACTAGAAAAAGAAGATGCTCTTGTTGCCAAAGAAAAAGAAATAATTAAAGAAAAACCTGTTATAGAAAACAAAGAAATCCCAGAAATAAAATCAGAATCTTTAAATATTTTTGAAGAAACACCAGAAAACCAAACAAATGATGATAAGATAGAATCAAAACAAATCGAAAACAAATCCAATGAAGAAATCCAAAATAAAGTCACTCCAACCATAGAAGAAACACCTTTAGAATGACAATTAGAACAAAATTTGCCAACAAATTCAGACTTAGAATCAGATCATGCTATTATAAAACAACTTCAAGAAAGTGCCTGAAAACAAATAGAACAAACTCCTGTTATACCTACAACCCCCACATCAACAGAAGTAAATTTAGATGATCTATTGAACACACCAACGCCAACACCTATCAAATCTAACACATCTAATCCATCTAATCTACCTAATCCATCTAATCTACC
>CAYRHE010000017.1:22588-24365 GCA_964424095.1 uncultured Candidatus Peribacteria bacterium
CTAATCCATCTAATCTACCTAATCCATCTAATCTACCAGCTTTTACATGAATTCAATGATATTCACTACCCCCAGTAGCACAAAAACTATCTGAAAACATAAAAGACCCAAAAAAAAGAAAATTATTGTTAAACATAGGTATATGAGTTTTTGCGTTTTTAGTATGATGATTTATGTTAAAAACAATGTATCCTCTAGAATATCAAAAACTTATATGAAAAAAAACAGCTACAATAAATATAGAAAATCAATTAACAGAAAATTCAACATGATCAGTAGATGAAGAAACACCAACAAATGAAGGTGATAGTGATCTTTTCAACAATCCTGCTTTAGCAAATTATCATGGTTCTGCTCCAGATTTTACAGGAGTTTCGGATGATGAATTCAATGCATTCGAAGATATAGAAAAAGAATTAACAACAGACAACAAAACAATAGAAAAAATTCAGAATTATATTGATGTTTGAAGACAATATACAGTTATAGGGAAAAAAAATAATGACAAAGATGTAACAAAATATAGCTTATTTTTATACAAAAAAGCATCAACACTATTAACAGATATTGAAAATGGAATACAAATCAGTACTGATGAATTAGATAAGCAATTATCTGATCTTGAATCATATTTACAAAAACTAACTGGAAAAAATTCTGATGGCGAAATCATTCTACAACAACAAAACCAACCAACACCCGAAGAATTTTTCTGATCACAAAATAGTTGATCAATCGACCAAGAAGCAGAAAGCCCAACAACCCAAACAACAGAAATTCCAACAACAATCGAAAATAAAACAACCCCAGAAGAAGAAACTACAACTGAAAACCTATCAGGAGACGAAAATTCAATCACACAAAATAACGAACTTAATTGATAAATATAACTATTACCTAACTTATGAAAAAAACGTAAGTCCAAAAACATTAGAAAACTATTCACTACGACTAAATAGACTCGTAGATTTTCTTGGCGATATAGATATAAAAAATCTAAACCGCATGCAAGTTTTAGATTTTAGAATGGAACTCAGTAGACAATGACTTGGCACCAAAACAATTAATTATCATGTTGTTGCTATTCGCGCATTTCTCAAATTTTTACTAAAAAACGATATCGACTGTATTAGTCCTGATAAACTTGAATTAGCCAAAACCCCTCCTAGAGAAGTTAATTATCTTGATGAAGAAGAAATACAAAAAATTTTGGAAGCACCAGGGAAGCTAGCAACCAAAAATATTCAACAACAAACTAGGGATATAGCAATTCTTTATATGTTATATGGAACTTGACTTAGAGTTTCTGAGCTTATAAAACTCAAAAAATCTGACATAAAGATCGATTCAAATCAGTTTTCTGTTCTTGGAAAGTGATCAAAAATTAGATCAATTTTTGCAACCAAAATTGCCAGAGAAAAATTGAAAAACTACCTCAACCAAAGAAAAGATGATTCTCCATATCTTTTTACAACCGTTTCTGTCAATGGCCTATGAGAATATTTAAGCAGAAATAGCATCGAAGATATTGTCAGAAAATATGCAAAACTAGCAGGTATCACAAAAAGAGTTACACCACATACTTTAAGACATAGTTTTGCAACCTCTCTTATCAAAAAAGGAGCAGATATCAGAGCCGTACAAACACTACTTTGACATTCTTCTATCACAACCACACAAATTTATACTCATGTTGATGACAGACACCTCAAACAGGTCCATGATTTACTTGAATCTTAAATCTGAATAAATATCATTCCAGTCAGTCATTGCGAAC
>CAYRHE010000017.1:24465-27064 GCA_964424095.1 uncultured Candidatus Peribacteria bacterium
CATGTCATTGCGAGCGTAGCGTGGCAATCCATCTTAAACTCATTTACACTATAATCAAAAACAATGAAACAAGAAGAGCTCCTCCAAAAATACGAAGACATTATCAAAGAAGAAATCAATGTAAAAGAGATCAAAAACCTCGACGACTCTATTAAAGCAAAAAAAATATTTAAACCAATTGGAAGCCAACTTTCTGCAAAGTTTGCAAAAGACACCGGAAAAATAATCCAATTTGGAAAAATGGGAAATATAAAACAAGGAGAAAATAATCAGATTATTGTTTTTGATAATGATTGAAACGAACGAACACTTGAAAATTCTGATTATGAAATTGCTTACGAATGACTCGATGATAACAATATTGCTATCGACAACGAAATCATTGCCAGATTAGACCTAGAAATCACACCAGAATTAGCCAAAGAATGAGTTGCCCGTGAAATATCGAGATTTCTCAACCAAATGAGAAAAGACGCCAAATATAATGTCGACGATAAAGTACATCTAGCTTATCAAACAGACAGCGAATATTTGATGGAAGTAATGGCAAAATTTGGTGAATTTTTACAAGACGAAGCTCTTATCAAAGAAATTTCACACAATACTAGAACCCCTGCTGGAGATATATTAGCAGAATTTACATCTGATGATAAAATGATGATGATCGCTTTAAAAAAATAATTATACTAAGTCATTACGAGCCCCCGCCACGGCGGGAACGTAGCAATCTAGATTAATCACTATTATCATTCCCGCTTAAAGAATTTGGGACGGGAATCCAATCTAAAACCTAAACCATCTAATCTACCTAACCCATCTAATTTATGGTACAACAAACCTGCCTAGACTACGCACTACACTACATCTCTCGCTATCCAAAAACCGAAAAAGAACTCAAAATCCAGCTTATGCAAAAAGGATATTTTTCTGACGATATCCAAAAAGCCATAGACTTCCTCAAAGAAAAAAATTTTTTAAATGATAAAATGTTCGTAGAAAGTTATATCAGAAGTGAGCTTGTCAATAAAGGAAAACCAGCTATCGCAATAATCCAAAAACTTCAACAAAAAGGTGCAGACAAACACCTAATCATGGAAGTTATCAAAGAATACGAAGAAGATATAAATATTGGTGTCAAAGAAAGAATCAAAAAAGAAATCGCATCTTACAAGAAAAGAGGTGAAGAATGATTTGATATTATCCAAAAATTAATGAGAAAATGATATAGATTGGGCGATATCAAAGATGTTATCAAATGAGAGTAAAAAAGATTAATCTTATTTTTCCTTCAAAAAACGATAAAAACCAAAAAACAGGATTTAATTATAACATCATTTCCACCACATCACCTTTTTTATATTCTCCACCCAATTCAATCTGGATATAATTTTCTGTCCATCAATGAAATTTTCATCACTTAATTTGTTCTATCAACACAGTATGTTTAGTTCATTTATTTTTGGCAACAAATTGATTTCTCACTTCATCTCATATTGCCAATAACTTGGCATTTCTTTGTTTTCTTTGAGAAAATGGTATTTGCTCAGGCAGCTTAGCAGCTGGGACTGGCTCTCACTTTTCATGCGCAGAAAACGGAAACGCATGTAACTTAGTTATCCCATATTTTCTCACCCCCTCCACCGTTTTCTCAAACTCTTCTGCCGTCTCTCCTGGAAATCCTGTAATAATATCAGCACCAATGCTAATAAATTCCTTATCATCTCTTTCAAGATTTCTAATACGTGTCAACACAACATCAAGCAACTCAGCATCATAATTTCTGTTCATCAACTTCAACACCTTATCCGAAAAACTTTGAATCGAAAAATGAAAATGCGGTAAAAATCTCGGATTTTTCATCAACTCAAAAAACTTCTCATCCAAAAATTCTGGTCCAAGACTAGAAATTCTAATCCTAGGTACAGAAGTATATTTGATAATTGCGTGCAATAAATCAGAAAATTTACTTTGCTCTGGTTTTCTCGTAGATTCAGAGCCCCAAGCGGCTAAATTAATTCCGGTCAAAACAATTTCCTTCCCTCCACCAGCCACAAATTCATTGATTTCCATGATAATATCTTCCAAAGTTCTACTTCTATTTTTCCCTCTTTTGAGAATCGTAAGACAAAATGTACAATGCGTATCACAACCATTTTGAATCATCACAAATTTTTTGGTATACAAATTTGTTGTTTTGAATTCATGCGTAGCAACCTCACGCGTATCCGTTCTTCCTGGCTCTTCTCACAATAACTCAATCATATTTTTAAATTCTGATAATTCTGGATAAATAGCATAAAATTGCTCGTCACTCATTTTCTCTCATTTTTCAAAAACTCCACATCACGTAATATATACTTTCTGATTTTTTTCCAAAGCCAATTTTACTTCTCTCAACCATTTATTTTTTGCTCTATCGGTCACCACACACGTTGCAACAATCAAATCTTTGGAAATATCTTGATTATTTTGTTCAAAATACGCCAACCATTTGTTGAGATAATATTTATTTACCTTACATCAAAAAACTTTGTACATAGAATTTTATCGAAAAAATAAACAGTTCTCTTTTATAGAAAGAAATTTTTAATACAAGAAA
>CAYRHE010000018.1:0-24226 GCA_964424095.1 uncultured Candidatus Peribacteria bacterium
TCAGTTTCTTCTGTTGTTTGTTCTAAAATATAATCATCAGCAAAACTTGCATCATGAGAAGCATTATAAAACATATAACTAGCTCAAAAAAGCATAATTATTTTGATAAAAAGAAAAATACCACCAGCAAGTCATCATAAAAAAAGATATTTGTGTTGATGTTTTTTCATATGGTTAGCTACCTTTTTTGCTTTACTAACTACACTATGAGAAACTTTTAACATAATGTTTAAATAATAAATAAAAATTCCAACTACCATAATTATAGTCAGAATTTTTATTTTGTCAAAAAATCACAAAGTTTTTTTATTTAGATGTTACAAAAGAAAATAGAGTTTTAAACTGGCTTATCAGCTGTGATGATCAGTTTGTTTGTTCTTCTTGTAGGTTATACTTCAGTGGTTTTGTTTCTTCTTGTTTAAAACCACGAAACAAAACAGCAGCAAATTCACCTCTTTTAATAATATCATCAGTACAAAATGTATGTGTCTGATCTAAATTCAATAAATTACAAACCTCTTCTTTGGTAAGAAATCTATTTGGAAAAAGCATTTTTTTACCATCTTTTTCTTCAATCATCTGGTCTAGCCATCATTTCTGCTCTGCGTACGCGACATAAGGAGCATATGAGTCATTTTGAGCAACATCAAAGAACCAACCACGCAAAGGGAAAACAACTGGAGATATTTGAGTCTTTGATTTTGCAAGGCGATACTTTACCATCATAATAACAAACTCATACCTGCGAAGATAGTTGTCTGGATAAAATTTTTCACGACTTGCATCAACGACACCCAAATCCGCTAATTCCAAAATCTCGTAAACATACGGGCTTTCCTTTATATCAATCATTAATAATGAATCATCTACCTGCGACAAAGATGATCATTCAAAAAAATCTTGATCTGATGATAAAGAAACAATTTCTTTAAAAACTCATTGTAATCTCTCTCACAACCTAGAAACGAAAACAGAAATATCTTTTTTTTCTGTAACTATTCATTGAGAAAAATCACTTCAAGCAGCAAAGACACTTGAACCTAAAAAGAAAATTCATAAAAATGTTGCCATGCTAGAAAACATTTTATGCATAAATCTCTTTCTTAAAAACTTTTTTTTCATACAAACAGCTTATGGGGATAAAAGATTGTGTAGTAATTTCCCATTTAAGCGTGAGTATTATAACTCAAATTTTTAATTTGTCAAGTCTTTTTTTAAAAATGAACTATTTAATCAGAAAAATTCAGGGTGTTGACTGCATTTTAGCTCCCATGCAAGACAGCAACTCAATAACTATTGAAATTATGTGTAAAGCTGGAAATCAATACGAAACAAAAGAAACAAACGGAATAAGTCATTTTTTGGAACATCTTTTTTTTAAATGATGAGAAAAATATTCAACTCCAAAATCTGTAGCAGAAGCTGTTGATAAATTTTGATGAGAATTTAATGCCTATACAGGCGATGAGTACGCCTGATATTATGTAAAATGCGCTCCAGAATTTGCAAATCAAGCAATAGATGTCTTATGAGATATGATAATAAATGCAAAATTTCCAAAAGAAGAATTGGAAAGAGAAAAATGAGTCGTAATACAAGAACTCAAAATGTACGAAGATAATCCAATGGCTCTAGTAACACAAAAACGACAAAAACGATATTTTGGGGACAATAATTACGGACGACCAACAATCTGAACTATAGAAAACATTCTATCTTTTAATCAAGATATGCTTTTCCAACACAAAGAAAAACTGTATACAAAAGATAATTTAATAATTGTAATAGCAGGTAAAATAAAAAATCAAAACGAATTGGAAGAGCAGCTTTCTTGAATTTTTCAAAAATTACCAAACAAAAAAACTTACGATAAAAGTCCTTTTCCAAATTATAAACCTTCAGAGAAATCAAGTTTTTTTGATAAAAAAACAGAGCAAAATCATCTTGTTATATCAGCTGATTGATTTAAATGAGATGACAAAACAAGATATTGAGCAAGTGTACTAACAACTATTCTTTGATGAAATATGTCTTCTAGATTTTTTCAAAATATTAGAGAAAAAGAATGACTTTGTTATTATATTAGTGCTTCTCATCTAAGTTGAAAAGATGACTGAACTTTTATGATGAGAGCATGAATAGATAAAGAAAGATTTGATTTTGGTGTACAAAGGATTTACGAAGAAATAGAAAGAATAGCCAGCGGAGATATTGCACAAGAAGAATTCGACAATACTATCGGATTCAATATTGGTCAACTCCAAATGGGTATCGAATCCTCAGATCAGATGGCAAGTTTCCTCGGTGCGCAATATCTCCTCTATGGCAAAATCGAGACCCTCGATCAAATCGTTCAAACCTACAAAAACCTCAAAATAGAAGATGTAAAAACAATAGCAAACAAATTGAATAAAGAAAATCTATATTTGTATTATATTAAGTAAATTTTTTGAAATTATATAATTAGATAACTCACTCTTTTTCTTTTTTTAAAAGTTCTTTTTTCCCTTCAATATCTAAATTCAAAATATCAATAAGTTCATCTAATGTAGTTTCCCTAAAAGTTTTACTTTGATTTTTTGCATAATAATTTGAAATAGCTTCAGATAAATCTGACGTCAAAGAAATAAAAATTCATTGACCATAAATTTTGGTTTTTCAAGAAATATTTTTTTCAGATTTAATTTGTTTTAATTCATCAACAACAATACTTATATGATCAATTTTCTGTTGAAGCATTACAACTCAAAAAATATAAAACAACATCAATTATACAAAAACCTTTCTTATTTTCAATAAAATATTGACTTCACATCAAACAAAGATATAAACCAAGCATAAATAAAACATAAACCAAAATCTCAAACAATATGAAACAAAAATTAAATCATCCGGATTTTAGAAAAACAGCTAAAATCAACTCTTTTGACACAGAGTATCAGAAACTACTCAAAAAGATTCTGACAGAAGGCGTACAGAAAACAGACAGAACCGGAACAGGAACAATAAGTGTTTTCGGATATCAAATGCGGTTTAATTTAGAAGAAGGTTTTCCTCTATTAACCACAAAAAATCTTCATATGAAATCTATTATCTACGAGTTACTTTGGTTTCTTCAAGGAGATACCAACATCAAGTACCTCAATGATAATGGAGTAAAAATATGGAATGAATGGGCTGATAAAAAAGGAAATTTAGGACCTGTTTATGGGTACCAATGGCGATCTTGGCCAACAGCTGATGGAAGACATATCGACCAAATTAGTCAGATAGTTGATTCCCTCAAAAAAAATCCTGATTCTAGAAGACATATGGTCTGTGCTTGGAATGTAGGAGAAATTGATAACATGGCTTTACCACCATGTCACGCGCTGTTCCAATTTTATGTAGCTAATGGAAAACTATCGTGTCAACTCTACCAACGGAGTGCTGATATTTTCTTGGGAGTACCATTTAATATTGCTTCTTATGCATTATTAACTATGATGGTTGCTCAAGTAACAGATCTACAACTAGGAGAATTTATACACACATTTGGTGACGCTCATGTATATTTAAACCATATTGAGCAAGTAAAAATTCAACTAAGCAGAGAACCAAAAACGCCTCCCACCATGAAAATCAATCCCAATGTAAAAGATATTGATGATTTCAAATACGAAGATTTCACATTGGAGAATTACGATCCGCATCCACATATCAAGGGAGCTATATCAGTTTAAAAAAAGTCTATTACGGAAAAAACCAGCATTTTTATGTCTGGTTTTTTTATATTATTAATTCTTAAAAATTCCCTTCCATCACAATCGGACAATGATCGCTTCCCATCACATCATCCTGATGAGCAACACCACTAACTAATGGTACAACATCCTCAGATACCCAGAAATAATCCAATCTCCGCCCAACATTTCTTGGTCTAGCTCCTGCTCTATAACTCCACCACGTATATTTATCTTTGAGTTCTGGATTGAAATGACGAAACAAATCTACATAGCCATGAGTCACCATTTTATCCATTTCAGCCCTTTCTATCGGCAAGAATCAGATTGAATTTTGATTTTCTTTGGGTCTAGCAATATCAATTTCACGATGACATATATTAAAATCTCACGTAGTGATGACTTTTTTACCCTTGGCGCGTAAATCATCAATATAGTTCAAAAACCTCTCGTAAAATCATAATTTGTACGATAGCATCTCAGTTCCATCAGCTCTTTCTCATCAATTAGGAAAATATATATTCAATAATACAAAATCTGAAAATTGGATTTCTACTACTCTTCCATCTTCATGGAAATTCTCCACTTCAGCGAAGGTCGATTTCATCGCATGAACATCCAAACTTTTTTTCCAAAACGTAGCAACACCAGCATACCCGGGTCTTTGCCCAGCGTGCCAGATATACTGATAATCCTGCAAAAAAAACCTAAGCTCGACAGGAATCTGGGTTTCAAATGCCTTTACCTCCTGTAAACACAAAATATCAGGTTTCTCCTTTGAAACCCAGTCCAAAAAACCTTTTTGCAAAACAGCACGAATCCCATTAACATTCCAAGAACAGATTTTCATATTTCCCATAGATTAAAAATCATAAATTATTCTAATTGAATTGTTTGCATTATGCAACATACGATACCTATCAATAATTCACGTTTCAAAAGTACGTTGCAACATCAACATCACCCATCATCTCATTTCAATCATATCTGGGTTCTCTATTTTATTCATTATTTTGTTTTCTTTGAGCGCTTTTAAGTGCTTTTGATACCAAACAAACGATTCTCCCTCTTTTATATTATAAGCATCTCCAAAAACCAATCTTGATAAGATAGTTCCAAACTGAGCCCTTGTAACAACAGCATTTGGATCAAACGATTTCAATGGTTCAATACCATCAGATTCCAATCCCATCAATCAAAGCTGACAAACTATTTTACTATAAAATTTCATTTCAGAAGATTGATCTTCAATATCATCATATAGATCACATCATTTTTTGGTAACATCAGGATAAAGTCAAACAATTGTAACTGCATATTCTGTTATCATTTTTGCAAGATGTTTTCTAGAAAGGTTTCAAGTAATATCTGCTTTTTCTATAGGACACATTGTGGTAACACCAAGCCCATAAGCAAATTGAAATGCATCAATAAGTTCTTGTGAATATTCATCACCCTCTACAGGACAAATATCACCAGCAGAATGAGCACCTCCCTCACAAATACCATCATAATAACTTGGCGAATTATCACCATCAGGACAATTATCTCTTTCGAATCTAACTCATCATCAACCCCAACCTCATCAATCTAAAGATCAATGATCAAATATTTTTTGTAATATCAAGGTTGATCAAGAAATAATAGCTTTTACATTGTTTCCCATAATACGAAGGTTTGGAATATCAAAAAAACCAACAACTTCAGCAGGTTCTAATTCTGAATCAACTCATCTATATATAAGCATTCCTTGATTTATTAAACCACAATCAACGTATCAAGTACCTTCAGTCGAAACAGAAAATATTGGATTTAAACCACCTTGCACAATAAGCGTATTTCTAGCAAACAAAGAAGAAATATTTTTATACTGAATATATTTATCATCACAACATCAAAGCTGAGAACAACTAGCTCTAGTAATAAAACTATAATATGATATATTTCATTGATTCCCTACCATATCACGAACACTTACACTCACACCAATAGTTCACGATGCAGGAAAATCTACATGATTAGAAACTTCGACCAGCCAGTTTGGCTGTAACGCATCACTACTAAGACCTGAAAGATTCAACATATTCCCGCTAAACACATATGGTCCATAACTTGTTCCGTTGATTCCACTAAGCGTTACAACAATACTTCCCGAATCAACTCCAGCCCAATCATCTTGCACTCCAAATCTAATCGGAGCATCATAGTTTACAAAACTAGCTCCAACCGCTGGAAACCTAGTCCCAGCAACCAATTCAGGACCTTTAGGGTGATTAAAAGAAATTGATTGTGTAGATAATAATCATTTACGATCTCTAACACGGACAGATAAATCTATTCTTTTTTCTATTCAATAATCAAACAAAACTTCTGAAGGGATCGAAACACTATAATTTTTATCCAAAAATTGCCAAGTTTTTTCACTTGGTGTAGAATAAGTTCACGAGGTAAATGTACGAGTCTGTCCATTACCAGACAAAGTTATTTGCAAACTAGAAATATCTATCCCATATTGTGTATCTATTCACCAAATGTTTCATGTCCAAACATTTCCACCTGTCCAAACATAAGGAACATTAGAACTTGCCCCACCAACATCTGCTAGTTGTATATTTATTCCTATATTGGATTTTTTTGTTCCTCAATTAGTTGGTTCAAGCAAAAAAATAAAAGGATAAACATCGTCATCTACGCAAGGCTGTTGAAGAACAGGATATGTTCATGTCATAAATTGGTCTTGTTTTGTCGGATTTATTATTTCTGTTCATCAAGGAGAACTAAGTGTTGTTTCTACTGTAGAATTTGGCGTTCAAATCTCTCAATTATATTCCATACTAAATGTAGCAAAATAAGTTGTTGGTACATAACGAGGAACAAAAGATATTACTCAATAAATACCATTAATTCATTTATAAGAATACAAATTATTTTTACGATCTATTTGCAAAATAGAAAAATTACTTCATGGTTTCCAAGAAGGAGAAGACTCTGACGATCGGTCAAAGAAAGTTGTCGTACTAGCTTCAAACAAAGTATTTCTCACATCTGATGTAGAATACAAAATATATTGAGGATCCAAAACGAGATGAAAACGTCCTGCTTTAGCTCAATCAACATGAGATTCAGTAGAAACTCTTACCAATAATGATTCACTACACCCTTGTTGATAAGGATAATTTGTTGTTCCCGTATCAAAATAATAATATTGAGAATTTACCCATCAAAAGCATATAATTAAAAAGACTATTGTGTAGATTTTTTTCATACAATATCTTTATGGAAATAAGATAAAAGATGTTTACGATAAATCAAAACCAAAACAACAATAATCAAAAGCAATAAAGTGATTACAAATAATATATTATTTTGTACAAACATCCAAAAAGAAAGTTTTCCATATCTATCATAAATTTTTTGCATTGTTCAATTTAAAGAATCTTGATAACTCATACCAGCAAATCATCAAGTAATAACAGCTGATGAATGAGTACAAGCAGGCAGATTAGAAGAAAATGTTATATAAGCATCTCCTACACTTTTCAATACATCTATTCAACCAGCCTTACTCAAATTTGTATCAGTCGTATTTCATTCTCACAAAAAATACAATCTCACTGTACCGTCTCAAAATCATTCTTTTTGTTCAAAATATATTGTTCATATTTTTCCAGATCAATTAAATCTTTCACTCGGATCAACAGTAAATCCAACAATATGCAATAAACCATTTGACCTAACTACAGGAGGAAGATAATATGGAAAAATTGTTGTTGGAACAAAATCTTTATAAGATAAAGATGTTTCCATCATAAGATCCATTGCAGAAACCTCTTGTCCTTGAGTATCAACATATACATCAATAGGAACCAAACATCCGTTTCCAAAAGTTTGTTCTCATTCTACAGAAAATGAAATATTTTGTGCAAAAGACAAATTAAACAAAGAAAACAAACCTACCAACAAAGACAAAATCAGAATTTTTTTTTGTTTCATTTTTTTAATGATAAGATAATAAAGCAAATATATAATTTATGTAAAACAACATAGTAATAGAGCAATAAAAAGGACAAATAAAAGAAGGAAATCGTCACCAAATCAATAACCCTATTGTACCACAATTACTCAATCAACAATTGTAAAATTCAATCCTGTAATATACAATACATTTCCTGTATATAAATTTCAATTAATCAGATTATCTTCACTATCATAAATAGATACATTTCATGTTAATATTGCTCAAGTCCATTCATATCCACACATCAAAACATCATTATTTGCTCAAGTAAGATATGGATATGGAGAATCTAAGTTTGTTCCAGTAACAACAAGAATGGTCCCCGTAAATTCATAAAGTCACTCAAAATCACCACCCAAAATATTTATATTCAGAATTTCACTACATCCAAAGAAGCTACAATCAGGTCTTGTAACAAAAGATGTATTAAATGTTCATGTATTACCAGCAAGATCAAGAGCTATTCATGTAATAATTACTGTTTCGTTTGGTGGAAAATCCCATGTTGGATAAAAATCTACAATATATTTACCAGAATTTCAAAGTCATTCATTTCATCAAGACAAAGAAAAACTTAGCTCTGATCAAGAATAAGTGTATCCTGTCATCAATTGTTCTGCTCAAGACATAATAGCGGGTATAGTAATTTTTACACTTCATGTATCAACCCCAGCCCAATCATCAGACACAAACAATCTAATAGGATTAGTCTTACTAGGAGAAACAAAAGTATCTGTTGATGGTAAAAGACGTTGGATAGTTGGGTTTTGAGGAGCATTAAAAGATATTGTTGTTGTTCATGTATGAACTTGTCAATTTTCATTTGCATTATCTGCTACTTCAAATGTTACGGTAACTTGTTTTTCTATTTCATAAGAAGCTGGAGCCGCAAATGAAACCTCATAACCTCTACGTTTACTATTCCAAGTATATTCATTACGAGTTCAATCTCCAAACCAATCAACAATAACTAAATCATTAGACGTCAATACTTGTGGCCCACCAAAACTTGTACAAGTAGGACAAGAAACTGTTGCTTTAATAGTTGAACTATTTACCCCTTCCTGATTGTCTACAGTAGCTGGGGCAGCCACATAATTCGACAATACCCCCGTCGCAAAACCTTGATACCAGTAATGCCTCCTATTATTTGTTGCTAGAGGCGAAGGACCATTAGCAGTTCCTGCCCCAGCCCAATCATAAGTAGTAAAAGAAATAACTTGATTAGATGGAACATATCTCGATCAATTATTAGGAGTTATTGCTGTAATCGTAGGACTATTGGAATCAGGAATACATGGTAATGGAACAAAAGTATAACCAGCATTGTTAGTTGATGCCAAAATATCTGCTCCATTTACATCAAACCCATTCAATGTAGCACCATCATCAGTAGTGCTTGGTCAGAAAACAATAGGATCTCATAAACGATCCGTAAAAGAAAAATTGGATGAAACAATATTATTCAGTGTTTTAAAACCAAATGTTATTGCATTTACATCAATACTACTCTTTTGTCCTCAAGGTAAAGCACCATAAGTTCTATACAAATTACCAATAACAGAATTTCATTGATTTTGAGTGAATGGAGAATTTATTGATCCATGTGTTAAAGAAACATTTGATGAATCAAAAGAAATTGTAGCCTCAAAAGCATTATAATTTAATCATCAAGCCATCAAATATAAATTTCCATTATAATTACAATGAAGCTTTAACTGTGAACCTGATGCAGGAAGAAAATTATAACTAGGCGTTTGCGCAAAAGTAGCTCCAAAAAAAGCCAAAAGTAACAATCATCATCCTATTTTTTTAAAGAAAGTCATAGATATATATAATAAAATAAATAAGTACAAAACAAAAATACTACCAAACAAAAAGATTTGATCAAAAGTATGGATCTGTAAGTTCAAAATTAATTCATATTACAGATATATCAGAAACATTAATAGCTCAATCTGCATTTAAATTTTTGGGATCCAAAACAGTAATTCCAGAATCAATAAATCAACTAATAGTCAAAATTGCTATATCATTACCATTGATCATAAAATCATAAATTCATTCGATATTTTTTAAATCACCAGCTATTTGATATTGAAAACCGTCATCTTGAGACAAACTTTTATTTTGAGTATTAAACAAGTTTACACCTGTTGTAAAATCCAAAGTTTGAGGTACTCACTGTACTATTTCCACTCCACTCAAATATGATGCAAGATGTGATTGTCATTTATATACAATATAATAAGTTCAAGAAGGAACATTATCCAACCACTCTGCCAATCCTGTAGATGTTGATTCAATTTCTCATCATAAAATAAATTGTTGATCCATATCATAAACTCTTATCTCTCAATAATTAGAAAAATTTTCTGATGGACGACTTCATGGACGAACAAGAATATCAAAACTTCAAAGCCTCACCAACAAGATTGTATCTCAATTATCTCAAGTAAGATAAGCAACAATATTTGATCAAGAAAATTCCAGCGAAGACATATCATCAAAAGAAAGCAATGTAGCATCTCCAGATAAGTTTCAATTTCATTGATAAAGAAGAATTCATTCATTTTCGGTTCAACAGTATAATGTACCAGTATAATTACTTCAATCTACCACAAAATATGGATTAATTCATCATTCAATTTGCAAAGATCAATTAACATAATAAAAAGGTGTAGCACTAGCTCATGTTTGCAACAAAATAGGATTACAACATTGAAATTCACTACAATCAGGTCTTGTAGAAAAAATATAATCTGAAATATTATCAACTGTTCATTCCATATCTTCTGCATAAACACTAACACCAATTGTTCATGATGTTGGAAAATCATTATTATTGGTTATATTTATGTACCAATCTAACTCATTAGCAATTCCAGCTACTCCAGACAAATTAAGATCGCTACCGCTAAACTCAAATGGTCAGTATGATGTTCAGAAAACCCCGCTCAAAGTAACAACAATACTTCCAGAATCCACTCCTGCCCATTCATCCTGAATTCACAACATTACAGGGTCAGTTATGTTTACAAATACAGCATTTGGCGCTGGAGATTGAGAACCAGGAATCAAAGTTGGAGCTGCTGCTTGATTGAAAACATAAGATCAAAGTGTGTACAAATTATTTGCACGATCTCTTACAGATCATGTAATAGTTATAGGTTTTTCAATACCCCAATCAAAAAGATCAGCTGGATTAATTAACACTTGAAAATTACGAACATTATCTTGCCAAGTTAATTCAGGTCCAGAAGCAAATGTAACATTTGTTTGATTAAATACTTTTCCAGTACCATTACCATTAATATACAAAACAAATGTAGACGTATCTATACCATATTGATTGGATCTTGTTCATCAAAGATTTCCTGTCCATTGACCACCAGACCAAACATAAGGAACATTAGAAATTCAACTCACTCAACCATTGTCTGTCAATGACAAAGTAACTCAGTTCAAATGAGATTTTTTGTTTCATAAAGTTGGCGCAATAACAGAAACAGATGGTGGGTTTGTGTCAGCAACACAAGGCTCTTGTAAAACAGAATATGTTCAAGTGCGATACAAATATTGACTTGTAGGATTGATTATTTCTACTCATCATGCAGCACTAAGTGTTGTTTCTGTTGTATCTGATCATGGATTATATTCCATACCAAAAGATCATTGATAAGTCGTAGAATTGTACAGTGGAACAAATCTAACAGTTCCATAAAGACCGTTTGATCAATTATAATCAGTAAGATTGTTTTTACGATCTATTTGCAAAATAGTCTTATTGGTTCAGAGCTTCCAAGAGGGAGAAGTTTCTGCAGACCAATCCAAAAAAGTTACAGTACTTGCATTAAACAAATCTGATCTCAATACAGAAACTGTATCAGATGTTGAATAAGAAAAATACAAAGGATCCAAAACAAGATGAAAACGCCCTGCTCTTGCTCATTGAGCATGGCCCTCGGTATTAACCCTTACACTAAGGGTTTCATTACATCATTGCTGGTAAGGATAGCTTGTCGATCATGTATCAAAATAATAATACTGACCTTGAACAACAAATCCAAAACCCAACAAAGAAATAAACAAGAATAAAATCAGATTTTTTTTCATAGAATATAATAAGAAATAAATTACCAAGTAAACAATGTCGATCACAAATAAGGATCAGTTTGTTCAAAATTAATTCCTACAATTGATATATCAGAAACATTTATAGCGGAATCTCAGTTAAGATTTTTGGGGTCTGTTACATCAACTCCAAAATCAATAAATCAACTTGCAGTCAAAATTGCTATATCATTACCATTGATCATAAAATCATATTGTCACAAAATATTTTTCAAGTCTCCAGCAATTTGATATTGTAATCCATCATTTTGACTAATACTTTTATTTTGAGTATTAAACAAATTTACACCTGTTGTAAAATCCAAAGACAATTCTGATCACTCAATTATTTCAACGCCACTCAAATAAGAAGCAAGTTGTGATTGTCCTTTATAAACAACATAATAAATACCAGAAGGAATAGTGTCTTCCAATATTCATATTCAAAATTCATCAGTAACAATTGTTCAAGAATATTGAAAAACAAAACCAGTATTATAAAACCTAAGTTCTCATATATTTGCGAAATTTTCAGATGGACGACTTCCTGGCATAACTTTGACGCTAAAAGGCGTACAAGACAAACTAGGGCTTACATTTAAAGTAAAAAAATTCACCTTACCTTCAACAACATCAAAACTTCCTATATTTGTTTCAGTTGGGGCTAATTGCACAGCACACGCATTAAATGTTCAGCTTGTACAAACCGGAAAATTAAAATCAACACTTCTACGCACAGTTGACAATGGATCTACAGCAAAGTTTCATATATTCCAAATCAGATTTTCTCAAAATTCTTTACCAGAAATCATATCACATGAAGTCCTACCATCAGTGGTTTGCATTTGCGAAACGAAGTCTAGTTTCAATGATTGTGATTCTTGGGTCGGATTATAGATATCTACCCAAAATCCAGTCTGTCATTGATCAACAGTTATATTCATCTCCAATGTTTTTCATGTTGTTGTTCAATCAAAAAAAGAAAGATTTGTATATCAAAACCAAGAAGCAAAAATAGAGCTTCAAATAGCAAATAATCAAAATAAAAATCAAAATAAATATTTCGACATAAAACAAACACAAAAAATAATAAATCATATAAAGAATATTGGTTATTCAAAGGTTTTCAACAAAATATCAACAAATCAAGCCAAAAACACAGTGACAGATATAGACAAAACATCAAAAAATATAAGTCCTCAATATAAAACAATCACAAAACAACTCAACTGATATTTTTTGGTTATCAATAACAAAACAAAGAAGACAGTTAACGACAAAGTTTCAACATTAACAAAAAAATAAAGTGACAAAAACCAAAAAAAATATATAATAATAGTAATAAATTTGCAAAAAAAGCACTTGTCGATATAATATACAAAAATATTTACACAAGAAACCTTTGCCATGAAAAAACACTTTAATTTAATTTTTTTTGTCTGCATACTATTTTTCACGTTTTTTTTATCTGAAATTGTAAACGCTCAAACTGGTGAATGAAAAATAGCCTTAGAAATCAAAAGATGATTTTTAACTATAGCCGGTAGCTGAACAACAAATATATGAACAATTTGATCAAACCCAGAAAACGAAGAACGCACCATATCTATGGACAACATTTTACAAACAAGAGATACCTCATGATTTTGTGGCTGACACTATACCACATTACAAATATGAGATTTAAAAAATTGAGCCTATCTTTTACCCAAAGAAAACATAAGCGTAAATATTTCATCAAAAACAAATATTGCTGGAACAGAAAATTCAAGCATATCAATATGACCAACAATTTCAAATATACGATGAAGCATAAAAAATCCTACCACCCACCTTTTTAGAGCCATATGAACCGACTGTTGAAAAATATGACAATATTCTACGACTTGAGAAATCAAAATCAATATACCAGCAAATCAATCCGCAGGGACATACAGAGGAAAAATATATTTTCTTTTGATAGATAATAACTAGAACTTAGAACAACAAAACAATATATAACCACTCGCTGTTACATTTTCTTAACGGCAAAAAACACAAACAAATTCTTAGCTCTGTGTTTTTTATGCCTAAAAATATAAGCGCTCACGTGTTATATATTTGTTTTGTTAAATAGAATTTAGAATTTATCTAATTTCTAGCAACTTACAAAGCTATCTCCTCAACACAACTTTCAAAATCCATCTCAGTGCAAAGAGTGCAACAAAAAATCACAGCACTCAAAGAATCAATATCCATGGCACAATAACAATGTTTTTATCATAAGAAAAGTCTATTTTTTGCTTATATTTTTCTGGCACATAAAACAAATCCAATCTCGTATCCAAAACAGAGCTTCATTGAAAAAAGAAATTATAAACCCCTTTATAAAAAGGAATATCTGCAAAACGAAATTCAACCAATGAAGACGTTCAATAGTCTATCACTTTAGATGAGGTAAAAAACCTTTCATATCCCAACATATTAGACAATCTTCAAGTATATTGCAAATATTCTGGCAAAACTCATCAATTATTAAATTTCAAATTAACAACCAAAGATCCATCTTTTTTGTCTATATAATAATCAACCAAAAAGTCGTTAAATTCAATATTTCTTTTGAAATCACCAACAACATATCAATCTATAAAATTTGCTCTACGAACTACAACATCAAAAAAAGATCATCACTGCTCTAATTTTTTTTTATTATCTGGGATCATATATACAAAACAACCATTTATTTCTCCAGAATATCACAAAGGAAAAACAAGCGAACCTGTTTTTTGAAAAACTTCTCAAGGCTCTAATTCTACAAAATCAGATTCAAAATCAACATATTGAGCAAAAACATTTCACTGGTTAGAACAAGCTTTGTTTCTCAATGAATCATTTGTTATTTCTCAATCAACAAAAGAAAAAGAAATTGGTATTTTTTCCAAAGAAGAATTTCTAAGTTCTATACAAATTTCATAAGGCTGACCTGCTTGAGCAACAAAATTAATTATTTTATTACCACTATTTCAATCGATAGTATTACAAAAAGACATTGATACATCTCAAATAGAAGTACCAGCAATAGAAAATCAAACAAACAATCCAAACAATAAAATCAGACTAAATATTTTTTTCATATATTTCATCACGATAAAATTATTTTTTACGATTAGCTTTCTTTCTTGATGGTATCAAAGCAAGCACCAACAACAAACCACAAGCAATCATTCATGAAATAGATATCTGCTTGGTATTTTTATTAACCCAAGAAACAATATCATCAAACCATTGAAAACGATATGGAGATCAAGATACATTTATTTTTATATTTCCAGCTTTACGAATAACTAGATTAAAAGGAGAGTTATCAGATAGCTTTTGAGCCTCAGTTAGATTTACAGCAAAACAAATATAATAATTTCCTGACAAACTTTTGTCGGCTCCCAAAGTAAAAGATTTTATTAATTGCTCTTTTGAAGACAAATCAAATGACCTTGTAAAATCAGAAAAATTATTCAACAACAATCAAGCCTCTAGATCACCAGTATTTGAACAAACAATATTTCAATTGTCATTTAAGGTAGCTGGAACAACGCTGGCAACAATATTTACAGAACTGGAAGATTCGTTTATCAAAGCTACACAAATATCTTTTTTTTGATTTGGTCTCATCTTCAAATCAAGTTTTGTAGACAGTTGATTTGCTTCTAATCAATCGTTACAAAACCTAAGAACAACATTGTTTATTTCATTATTATGTACTTTTGACAAATCCAATTGATCAATCAAAGCTGTTGTTCATGAAGAAACATTGTTTTCTTGCAAATTATCTTGAGCAAAAACAAAAGAACTCAATACAAAAGACATAATAATCAAAAAATATTTCATAACCTATATAATATAATAAAAAAACATTAAGAACTTATTAATTGCAAACCATGTCATTCCCGCGTTAAGAAGTTGGCGTTTGTCATTTTGTTGCAAAGTTGGGGCGGGAATCCAAATTATAACCCACTAAACCTTTTTCTTTTTTGGAACAACTATCTTTACAATTAATCAAACGATAATCAAAGCAAGAATTACATATATCCAAGAGAAAACAAACAAAGATCACGTTTCCTTAATCACAATTGATTGCTTATATTTATCATCTATTTCAGAAACATCAAACTCAAATACAGGCTCACTAGTCAAAGTGAATCTCACAGAAAAAAGTCATTTATAAGCAGGAATTATACCAAGATTAACAGATGCTTCATACATATCACCAGGCAATAGTTTTTTTGAAGGAACAGAAATAGTTTTTTCAAATCAAAGTGGATTGTATAATTTACCTTCCAAAGAACCACTTTGAGTTAGATTTCAATTATTTTTTATAGCAAAATTCAAAATCAAGTCTCAATCTTCATTAATGTTTGCTCACACATTCTTATTTGAAGAATAAATTGATCATGTAACAGGTGCCAGTTGTATTGTATTGGATATAGAGTCTTCAGATCCTACAAACAAGTTAAGGTGTATAGCTTTACGAACTACAAGATTAAACACACCTCACATATTTTCTACTTCGGGCTTTTCCAATTGATAAGCAAGACAACCATAATACATTCAAATCATACCAAGAGGAGCAACAACAGTTTCTTTTAGGACAACAGATGAATTTCAAGAAACTACCAAGTTTCTATTTGGATTATCCAATAAAAATTTTTCAAATTCATTTGATGTACTACAAATCTGATTTCATCATGGGCTAAATGATGCTTTTGGAAAAGAATACTTCACAACAACATCTTCGCTAGAATTATTTTGTACATAAATACAAATTTCTTGTTGTTCTCATGGTTCTATCATAATTGTGTGTTTGTTTGTTGTATTACCAGTACCATTATTACAAAAAGAAACAGACACATCTTTTATACCTTCTTGAGCAAAAGAAAAAGAAGAAAAAAACAACATCAACACCAAAAAAAGAAAATACTTTTTCATATAAATACAATAATAAACTAAAACAATAAATACTTTTATATTTAACAACAAAAAATGCAATCAAACAATCTTTTTTTCTTCTAGCTTATAAACAAAATACCACACAAAATAGTTGACAAAAACGACTTTTCTTGTAACTTATTTTTTAAAACAAATACATATAATAAAAAAGTTTTCAAAAATTTGACAAAAAAACACTTTTGGAATATAATTAGATGTACAATAAAGAAAACAATCTTTATACAACAGTACATTTTACTTATTTATTCTTACAAAAATGAACAAAAATTTACTAAAAGTCGGAGCTTTAGCTCTAGGAATGTTTGCATTTGGTTTCCTATACACAAATGCTCAACAAACAGGAGATCTTTCTTTGACAATCAACGCAGGAACATCTGAATGTGTTTATGGAACATCTCTTGATCTTGGAGTGCAAGAAGTTAAATTAGATGAAGCCTACACATTTACTGGAAACTTTGGTAGTGAATGGTCTTGTACAGACCTTAGTGGTTGAAACAAATCATGGACATTTACTATTGATTCTTCTGATTTAACAGCAGGAGATAGCACTATTGCTGCTACAAATGTAGAACTTCAACATCCTGCAGCTGTTGTTGATTGAGATACTGTTTGTTCTGGTGGTTTGGCTCAATCATATGTTGCTATAGACAGTGCTTACACAATGATGGAAAGATCAACAGGATCTGATGGTGTTTGTAAACTAACTATCAGCGATGTAGATTTAAGAGTTAATGTACCAGCTAATCAAGCTCCAGGAGCTTATACTGGAACACTTACAATAACTTTACCTACCTTCTAATTAAAACATTATTATTTAAAAATTAGTACTGTTGTGAAATATCAAAAAACGTCGAGGCATGTCCCCGGCGTTTTTCTGTTTCCTCTCAGTCATTGCGAGCGTAAGCGTGGCAATCCAAACTTATATCCCCAATGGATTGCTTCATTTCACCTGCCTGCCGGTAGGCAAGCAGCAATACAAATCTAAGTTCTAATTACTAAGAGCTTAAAAAAATACTGTCTTGATGATTAATGAATTTTATTGCTTTTTGTAAAAAAGCTTATTTATTTGTTTTTTATTGCGAAATAAAAACTTAAACTTATCCTCCCAACCATTCCATAAAAACCTTGTAATCATGTTGTATATCTTCATCATGTTTCAACTTCTTTTCAATATTGTCTACTGCATAAATTACTGAAGCATGGTTTTTACCACCAAAATAATCCCCTATTTTTTCAAAAGTCCAATGAAAATGCTTTTTTGCCAAGTGCATCAATATCTGTCTTGGAACTGTCACCTCTTTTGTCCTAGTCTCTGATTTAAAATCAACCACAGAAACAGAATAATAAGAAGAAACCATCTCTACAAGTTGTCCAAAATTTTGAGATCATCTAATATTTACTACCTGTTCTTGTTGGCGAGAGGAATCTGGGGTGTATCAAAGTGTCTTTAGACACTCTACAACATCTTGTTCGCCAAGTTCTATATTGAGAATCTTTTTTCTAGTAAGAAGTATGTTTAAAGCTCATTCAAGTTCTCTTACATTATCTTTGATATATTTTGCAACCATATTCAATAATTCAAAATCCATAGATTCACCTTTTGCAGCAAGTTTTGTTTGCAAAATAGCAATTCTTGTCTCTGTATCTGGGGATTTTATATCAGCCACCAATCATAGCGCAAAACGGCTTTTTAGCCTTGGCTCTATATGCAAAAGTTCTTTTGGTGGACGATCAGAAGACAATATTACCTGTTTCTTTTGTGATTGAAAATCATTGAAAATCGTATGAAAAATTTCTTGAGTTTTCTCTTTTTCAGCCAAAAACTGTATATCATCTATCATCAAAACATCAACTCATTCAAATTTTTTATATAAATTTGAAAGTTTGTTTGTTCTAGTTGCTGATATTATTTCATCAATAAGCTTAGTTGCTGGAAAATAAACGACAACTTTATCTGGATATTTTTGCATAATTTCATTTCCTATTGCTTGCATCAAATGAGTTTTACCAAGTCATACGTTTCCATACAAAAACAAAGGATTATAAGCAGTTCCCGGTTGTTCAGCTACAGCTCTCGCTGCAGAAAACGCAATCGTAGTTGCTGACCCCACAACAAATGTGTCAAATCTAAAAATAGGATCAAACAATATACCAAAATGATCACAAAGACCTGTTTTAACTTCTTTTTTACTAAGTAATGGTTGTGGGCTGTCAGAAACTTTTAATATTTTTTTGAGATTCAATAAAAGCTCACTACCATTTAAAAATGGTGGATAAACAATAATTTTAATACCAAATTGTGGATTATAAACAGATTCTATTGTTTCTTTAATAGATTTATGAAAAAATTTTTTTACTTGAGTAAGTACAAACTCGTTCGAAACTCATATATATACGATTTTTTCTTTCTCATCTATATCAACAATTCCAACCTTATTCAAAAAAGAAAATATTTTTTTGGGATCATGAGAAGAAGCTAATTGCAAAACAACCTTCTCCCATAAATCACGAAGATATGTTATTTTTTGAGGATCATATTGCTGCGCCAAATCTATCAACATTTAAAACAAATAATTAATATAAAATTTGAATTCATAAACTTGATATTCTGTTTGTCGCTCTGAGTAAAAGCTTATTCTCTTTGTTACTCTGAATAGAATGAAAAGCATAAGAGAACTTATTCTCTTCGACTAACCTCAGAGAGACAAAGTTCAAAAGGTTCGTAGGAACATAGCTAATTTTTTAACAAGTTCAGTGAAATCTAATTTACGAACTCAATGACTTTATAGCTTCATAAGCTTTTTTCAAAATGTTTTTATCAGAATCAAAAGTCAACAACTTCATAGAATCATCAAACCCTTCCCAAGAATAATTTTTAAGTTCTTCTTTTTGTAATACAACAGTAGCATCATATATTTCTCCTACAAAAAATCCAACCCTTTTATGAACTAATCCACCATTCCTATCAGGAAAGTAATAATAATGATCAAAATAAATATTTGGCAGAACATTTATATTGGAAAGCCCAGTTTCTTCAAAAACCTCTCTTCTTGCTGTCTGCAAAGGCGTTTCATTTACCTCAACTTGTCATTTTGGAAATCATCGATGACCACCATAATGCTGTACCAAAAGAAATTTATATTTATTATTTTCTTTTAAAAATGGTATAATTCCATATGAATATTGCACAACAAATAATTAAAATATAAAATAGACTTATACATAAAAAATCTGACTTTTTATTTTTTTCAAAATAGAATCCAAAGATGGAAACAATTTCTCTAGATATAATTTCTCTTCTTTTGGAAACAAAATCAAAGAATTTTTAAATTTATTTGGATCACTTTTTAATCAGTAAGCAAGCGCTTCTTTTGCAAAAACAGGATTGTTTTGATTTATATAAAGACTTCAAAAACTATCACCAATAGAAATAAAATCTTCCTGAGAAATTTTTCCAAGAAGAAAATCCTGAAAAGCAAAAAAGATAAATCATTTATCAAAATAAGATATCAAACGCAAATCTGGGTTTTTTATAAGAGCTTCTGCAGTAAGAATAGAATTATCATTAAATGGAACTTCAAGCAAATCAAAAAGCAATGTAAAAATTTTTATCATATTTATTTTCAATAATTAAAAACAGAATCAAAAATCTGATTCAAAATATTTTGTTTTTTGTCATTATCTATGCCAACAATACTATCAAATATAGATTGCAACAGAGATTTTACTACGATTCATTGAGATTGTCTCAACGAAAGTCCCTTGGACATCATATAAAAAAGTTTTTGCTGATCCAACGTATGTATTTTTGCTCAATGAGATGCCTTTACATTGTTGGAGCAAACATCCAAAATGGGACGGACGAAAAGGTGCTTAGGTTTTCACAAAAGAAACTGCTCCTCCGCCAGATGTCCTTCTACCTTTTCAATATTTTTTCAAATAAAAACATTTCAATCAACACAAACTGTTGAATCATCTTTTACCAAAGAAAAAAGTTTTATATTGGCATATGTATTATTTGCCAACAATGATGTTACCACTTGGGATTTTACATCCCCCACAAAAATCCCAAAAAGCTCCAAACGAGATGATTTTCATTTTAAATTAAAATTTATGTCAACATCACAACCATCTACAACAAAAACATATTTTACCTCAGCATCAAAATCCAGATTTACAATCTTTTTACCAGACATCCCAGAAAAAACATCAAGCACTTGATGCTGATTTCATTTTCAAAACGTTATTGGAGAAAAAACATTATCTAATATCATAAACTATTTTTCACGTGATTTAATTAAATCAACAAGCGCCTCTTTTGAAATAGAAGGGTCTGTTGGCTGATCCTCTAAAGTATTATCATTTTCCAAAACTCCAGAAAATCAAAATGAAGAATCATCAGAACTAGTTTCTGGCAAAAAATAACCATCATCCAAATTTTCCAAAACATCTTCTTCCAAAATTTGTTCATCAATTCCAGATTCCAAATCAACAATATTTTCTTCGTCAGATTCCAATATTATTACTTCTTCAACTCAAATACTATTTAAATAAGATATGTAATCCACAAAACTTCACTTAAATTTTATTAGTCAAAAAAGAAATGCTCCCAATAGAACAAACAAACAAACCCAGAGAAAATATTTTACAACTCTTCCCAAAAATATATGCATAATACAAACTAACAATATAAAAAAACCATTATTTTTTATAAACTTTTCAACCAAAAAAACAAATACAAACTCCACACAAAGAACTTGACAAAAACAGCTAAATAATTAAAGTATAAAAAATATTTATACAATAACAAATACACATGAAAAAAATCTGATTTTTACTATTCCTTCTTGGACTATTTTCATTGACAACAAATCCAACCTACGCAAACGACTGTAAACAAGTTGAATTTCCAAATTGAGGAAGGGTTTGTATAAACATAGAAAAAGAAAGCTCTAATGTTTTTAGATTGGATACAAATATCGAAAAATGAAATTGAGTATTACGATGTGCTGTGTACTCACAAACAATGAGCAATCCCAAAGAAATAGTATGATGTAACGATGATTTCCTATTAAACAATCCTATAGAGCAAGAGGTTAAAATATATGTTAGATTTTGATGAGAACTTCCAGTTGATCGAGAACAAAAACCAAACAACAAATCTGAACGACTATTTCCCAGATGGCTATATGACTTCAATCTATGAGAATGGTCAGACTGATCTAGCAACAACACTGACAACACTACAACAAACAAATTTCAAATAACAACCGATAATTCATCTCCAGATACTTATCAACGAGTAGATCTTTCTATCAGAGCACAAAACAACAATAACAATACCATCTCAGATTACCGTGGAACCGCAAAATTTGAAGTTTACTATAGAACATCTTCTTCATCTTCTTGGATCAGAACAACTTCTTACAATGATTTCGAACTAAAATCTTCTTACGATAACACTTATACATTTAGAAATTATGATAACTGATATGTTACACTATATGACGCGATAAGATTCAAAAGAGATTATGATTTCAAAGTAAAAGTAATTGATGACAACAATTCATCTGTATATGGTGAAAGGATTTTTTATGTTTGAGGAGACTACAACAATAATACAGAAACGACCAATTTTCTAGTTTCTACAGACAACACTTCTCCAAATACAAACCAACGAGTAGATCTTTCTATCAGAGCACGCAACAATAACAACAACACAGTTACTGATTACCGCGGAACTGTAAGATTCAACATATACTATAGGACATCTTCTTCATCTTCTTGGATTAGAACAACGTCTTACAATGATTTCGAATTCAAACCTATTTATGATAATACATATACATTCAACTACTCTGACAATTGAAACATAACATTATATGATGCAATAAGATTCAAAAGAAATTATGATTTCAAAGTTGAAATTGTTGATGACAACAACTCTTCTATTTATTGAGAAAGAGTTTTCTATATCTGAGAAGACTCCAATAACGAATCAAACTGATTTTACATAACTACAAACAACAGTTCTCCAAACACATACGAACGAGTAAACTTATTTATTAAGGCACAAGATTATAACAACAATACAATAACAAATTATCGTGGTACTGTAAGATTTGAAATATATTATAGAACATCTTCTTCATCTTCTTGGATCAGAACAACTTCTTCTAATTATTTCGAATTCAAGTCATCTTATGATAACGGATATACTTTTTCATCAGCCGATTATTGATACGCAACATTATATGATATAATAAGATTTAAAAGAGATTACGAATACAAAGTAAGAATCATTGATGACAATAATTCATCTGTATATGGTGAAAGAATCTTTTATGTTTGAGGAGATTCATGATGAATATATGGATACACATCAACAGAAATAGCAAACATCCAAAAAGTGTATAACATACGAGATGATCTAATAAACAGCCTCAAAAGATCTTCAAGCAGACTAAGATACAATCAAACACGAATTGACTTAAGTGAAGATTTAAAGATGGAAATGAAAAGAATCTTAGACAATAGTAGCTACAAAAAATATCCAACATACAGAGAATTCTGAAACGCTTTTAACTATCGATATTCTTACACACTTAGATACAAATAAATAATCTATATAGCAAAAAACGTTGCAAGACCAATAAAAATCATTACACATAAGCTATGACTATTTAGTTCATAGCTTTTTTTGATGAAAAAAAAGAAAAACACAACCACCAACAAAACGGGAAACAAACGCTGAAGGCCACCCAAAACGTTTGTATCCAAAAAACCTGTAATAAAAAGAGATAAACCTGGAAGACCAAAAAAACACGAAAAAATTATACTACCTCAAATTCCAGAAAAAAAAGAAAACAAATTAAAAGATTTTATAATACGGACTTTGTTTTTTATATCTTTTTTAATTTTTTGATTTTCAGTTTATGTTAGTCAAAAAAATAAAAGCTTAGCAAAAGAAGATCAAATAGACAAATCAAAAGAAATTATAACAAACAATATACAATACGAACAACCAGAATCACCAAAAGAAACAATAAAAGAAGAGAATTATGTAGAAATAGATGAAAGATTTTCTATATTACAAAAGATATATAACGAAATTCAATCAGAAAATTTTGAAGAACTATACAAAAATATAGACAACAACCTCAAACAAAGCTCTATATTTAGAACATATTTTTCAAATAACCGACTTCAAAGATTTATAAACAACATAGAAGATAAAAATATAAATATAGAATTATTGAAAATCGAGGACGAAGAATCAAAAGTTTCATACAGATTAAGTTATTTTGTAAAAGGCACTAAGTTTATCGAAGAACGAGAAACTACGTTTGCAAACAGAAACAACGAACAAAAAATAGCAAAAATAATGTGT
>CAYRHE010000019.1:0-23831 GCA_964424095.1 uncultured Candidatus Peribacteria bacterium
ATAATGATAAAATATGTAAAGTTGATATATCAAATGTTAAGTTGAAAGTAGATGTGCCAGCTTATCAAGCTCCTGGTGATTATATTGGCACTCTTACTATTACTTTGCCAAATGGGTTTGAAAATTAATTTGTCAAAATTTGAATTGACAAAAGATAATGGATTCTTAAAAATCAATTGCATATTGTTGTGGTTTTTTTATGACTACTAACGTTGTTTATTTTTTTTGTTTTTTTATGGATATTAAAGATTATGTTTGTTCACAACTCAATCAAGAACAATCAAATGCAGCATTGCATATAGAGACATCGAGTCTGATTATTGCTGGTGCTGGTAGTTGAAAAACACGTACGCTTACATATAAAATCGCGTATCTTATTTTTGGTAAACAAATTCATCATAACAATATTTTGGCAGTTACTTTTACAAATAAAGCTGCTGCAGAAATGAAAGAAAGGCTTGTAAAGATAGCTCAAGACTTACAATCTCAATGATCTACAGCCAACTTAGATTCACAAAATGAATTGTTAGATTGAGATGGAATTGATGATTTTTTAAGTCATATTCAATCTAAAACACCTTCTTCACCTCGTTTTTTGGATCAAAATTCGTTTAAATGGATTGGTACTTTTCATAGTATCTTTCTCAAAATGCTAAAAGAAGATATAGACAAACTTGAGATGAAATATAATAAGAATTTTTGAATTTTTGATAGTAACGAATCTCAATCAGTTATCAAAGATGTTCTAAAACAATTATGAATGGTAGATGTTTTTAAACCACAAGAAGTTAAATCATTTATTTCATCTCAAAAAAATAATTGATTTGATCCTAAAATGTTTTCAAAACAAGCTAATTCTGATTATGACCATAATATGTATTTAGTATATCAAAAATATCAGGAAGCATTGGAATTGGCAAATAGTTTGGATTTTGATGATTTGTTATTACTACCATATTTGTTATTTAAAAAACAACCTGAAATTTTGCAAAAATGGCAAAAACAATTTTCTTATATTTTGGTAGATGAGGCTCAAGATACAAACTGGATACAATTTGAATTAATGAAAATGTTGTCATGAAATTCTGCAAACATTACTTTGATTGGAGATGATTTTCAGAGTATTTATGGATGGCGTGGTGCCTTGATGGAAAATTTTTTGAATGTAAAAAAATATTGGCCAGATATTCAAATGTTTAAATTACAAACAAATTATCGTTCTCGTCCTCATATTGTAGATGCAGGAAATCAGGTTATAAAAAATAATACAAATCAATATCAAAAGAATATTGTTGCACATAGAACATGATGAGATAAAATTGTTTGTTTTTCAAATGGTAGTGAGATAGATGAAGCAGCAAACCTTATTGATTTTATAAAAAAGATGAAAGAAACAGATAAAATAAAAGAGCGAGGTCAGGTTGCGATTTTATATAGAACAAATGCTCAATCATCTCCTTTTGAACAAATTTTTCTTCAAGAATGAATTCCTTATAAGGTTTTTGGTGCATTTAAATTCTTTGAAAGAAAAGAAGTAAAAGATATTTTGGCTTATATAAAATATATTATTAATCCTCAAGATAGTGTTTCGCTAAAAAGAATTTTGAATATTCCTGTTAGATGAATAGGTAAAACAACTATAGATAATATATCAACATATGCTGTTTCTAAATGAATCAGTTTTCATGATACTTTACAGCAATTACATACTGATGTTGTAAAAATCACACCCAAAGCAAAAACTGGTTTACAAGAATTCGTTGGTATTATGCATAACCTTAGAAGTGAGTTATCAAATTTGGTTCCAGCTCAATTTATAGAAAAAATGACCAAAGCTATAAAATATAGAGATTATCTTGTAAAAGAAGAATGAGGTGAATCTCAAGCTGATGAAAAATATGAAAATGTATGACAGATAATTAACATGGCAGAAAAATATCAACAAACAGGGGATGATGCTTTGAGACAATTTATGGAAGAGGTAGCTTTGTTGTCTGATATTGCAGAAAATTCTGATTGATCTTTGGATGCTGTCAAACTTATGACGGTTCATTCTAGTAAATGATTAGAATTTCCTTTTGTTTTTGTTGTTGGTTTGGAAGATCATGTTTTTCCATTGTCAAATTCTTTGATGGATACAAAATTGTTGGAAGAAGAAAGAAGGTTGATGTATGTTGCTATAACTAGAGCAGAAGATCATCTTTTTTTCTCTTATGCAAATAGCAGAATGACCTGGTGACAAACAAAAATGAATCCCCCAAGTAGATTTCTTGATGAAGTTTCACAGGAACTTATTAAAAAATATGACTTGTGATGATGACCATCATGATCTAAACAAGAGGAGTCTTTTTTGAATGAGTGAGATATTGTAAAACATAAATTATTTGGTTCTTGATATGTTCTTGAAGTTTGGAAATGACTGGCTATTGTGAAATTTCATAATCCAAAATTTGGTGTTAGAAAGATAGAGCAGAGGTTTCTTATTGTTACGTAATTGCTTGTAATTCGCTTTGCTGTAATTCATTGTAATTACTATTAGTTACTATAAATTACGCGAATGATAGTGATCCAATTACTATTTAGATTGTATATTTCAAACATGATTGATAAAAATTTAAATTATGCTTTGGTTGGTGCTTCTTCTAACTTGGAAAAATATGGAAATAAAATATTTCAAGATTTACTTAATTGAGAATATAATGTGGTACCTGTAAATCCAAATGAAGAAGAAATTCTTTGAATAAAAGCATATTCTTCTTTGTCAGAAATATCATTTAATATTGATGTTGTTATTTGTGTTGTGCCTCCTGTAGTTACAGAAAAGATTATAGATGAGATAATTTTGTTGTGAATTAAAAATGTATGGATGCAACCATGATCTGAAAGTGATGTTGCAATACAAAAATGTTTACATAATTGAATTAACGTTGTTCATAATTCGTGTATTATGATACAAAGAAAAACAAATATGTAAATAACTTTTTTTGGTAATGTTGTTTTTTTGTGCTCTTTGACTAGAAATTTAGCTTGTCATTTTTTTGAAAAAAATATTTATTTGATTGCTTTTTTTGTTTTTATAGATATACAGTTGATATTACTTTTATATTTTTAATATAATAAATGCCAGTTAAAAAAACAGTTTCAAAAAAGGCAGTAAAAAAACCAGCAGCAAAGAAAGTAGTTAAAAAAGCTACAAATGCTGTTAAAACAGCAAAAAAAACAGTAAAAAATGCTGCTAAAAAACCAGTAGCAAAGAAAGTAGTTAAAAAAGCTACAAAGGTGGCTAAAAAAGTAAAAAAAACAGTAAAAAAGGCAGTAAAAAAACCAGCAGCAAAGAAAGTAGTTAAAAAAGCTACAAATGCTGTTAAAACAGCAAAAAAAACAGTAAAAAAAGCAGTAAAAAAGGCTGTTAAAAAACCAGTAGCTAAAAAAGCTCCTGCCAAAAAAATAACAAAAAAGAAATAGTTTTAAATTGAAAACAAAAGATAAAAACGTATCTTCATGGTACGTTTTTTATTAAAAATAAATTATGCGTGTATTAGTCTGATTGTCATGATGAGTAGATTCTGCTGTTGCTGCATATCTTTTGAAGCAACAAGGTTTTGATGTTGTTGGCGGTTTTATGAAAAACTATGTTTCAGAGAAATGAATATGTACAACTTATGATGACGCTAAAGAAGCCATTAAAGTTGCTGATTTTTTGAATATAGAACTTTTATCTTTTGATATGCAGCAAGAATATAATGATAGAATTATAAAATATATCTATGATGGTTATGCAAAATGAATAACTCCAAATCCAGATGTTCTTTGCAATAGTCTGATTAAATTTGATGTGTTTTTGGAAAAAGCATTAGAGAAGTGATTTGATAAAATAGCTATGGGGCATTATGCGAGAATAATCGAAGATATATGAAAATATAAATTATTTAGATGAGCTGATTATAATAAAGATCAAAGTTATTTTTTGGCTGGATTGAATCAATATCAATTATCTAAATCATTATTTCCTTTATGAAATCTTACAAAACCTGAAATTAGAAAAGTAGCACAAGAAATCTGACTTCCCAATGCTGATCGTCCAGATAGTCAATGACTTTGTTTTATTTGAAATATTCCTATTAAACAATTTCTGGAACAAAAATTACCTAAAAAAATAGGGAATATTGTTTTATCTGATGGTAAAATTGTTGGACAACATCAGGGTTCTTGGTTTTATACAGTAGGACAGAGGCATGGTCTTTGACTTAATTTTAAATGTTATGTAATTAAAACAGATGTGGTTACAAATACTGTTGTTGTATGAGATAAATCGCATGAAGAACTTTCTAATAATTTCCTTATTGCATTGGATTGGCATTGGATAAGTCAGAAATATGAATTACCTTTAAAGGTAAAAACCAAAATTAGGTATAGGCAAGAACCACAACCTGCAAAACTTATGTTTTTTGAAAATAATCAGATTAATATTTCTTTTGATAAACCACAGTGGGCTATAGCTTCTGGACAAGTAGTAGTAGCTTATTTATGAGATGAATGTATAGGAAGTGGGGTTATTAGGTAGATTAGATGGGTTAGGTAGATTAGTAAACTAATCATGTCTAAAAAACTAATCCTGTGTATTCTATCTAAAGCGAAGCGTGTCTATTTTTTTACTAAAAATTTGCTTTTTTTAGCTTTTGTAGTATAATTTAGTGTCTTTATTTTACGTATTTGTGATAATGAAGAATATTTTAAAAAAAAACCTTAGAAATAAAGAAAAAAAACAAGATAAATCATGTGTTTCTTTTTTTGATTTACTTAGAAGATTTTTGGTTTTCTGGTTTTTGATGTTTTTCTGTGCTATTGTTATTACGCAACAAGAATCTTTTTTGGAAAAAATATCAAACATACCTCAAGAAATAGTTTTTGTTCTTCCTGGTAGTCCAAATGATTGGTGAATGGATGAAAATGAAATATGAACTCATGGATCAGCCTGAGATTGGGGTTTTCTTTTTGAAGATGAAGTAACTGATGACCAAACATTTAAACCTGTAGAAATAATAGATAATCAAATAGATGATTCTATTTCTATAGAAGAAAATTCTGTTTCTTATAATAAAGATTATTTTCCTAGTGATAGTGGTAGTTTTTCTGACGATAAAGATATACCTTATGAATGAATAGATAATTTAGATATTTCAGATATTGTTATTGAAGATGAGTTTATATTAGATCAAGATCAATCAAAAGTATGTATAACTCCATGGTGAGAATATCTTGCTCATTGAGATTTTGTTTTGGCTTATGAACAAAGAAAAGATGTAGACAATCTTTGTAATGTTCAAAGGAGATTTTGCTTTGACTGAAAACTTAATTGAACATACTTACAGAAATCTTGTAAAGAACATACGGTTTATTCTTATATAAAACCAGAAGCTATTTCTTATACACAAAAACAAATTGATGATTTTGTCCAACCAAACCAACCATCTTTGAGTTGAGCAAACTTTGATACACATGGTAAAATTAATTGAAATTTAGACCCTATAGATGTTTGGTGAAATGCTGGCTCTTGAAGACCCTCTGAGTTTGTTTCTACTTCTCAAACACCTATTTCAAATAAATATTGTATAACTCCATGGGGTGAACGCGTTAAAAATTGACAATTTATAAAAGCTTATAAAGCACCTATTTGACTTATAGATTTGCCATGTGATGTTGAACTTAGGCTTTGTGTTTCAGGTCAACTTAAATGAGAATACATAAATAGAACTTGTACGTTTAAAAAAATGACTTATAGGGATTATATATATGAAAATTATAATTTAGATAATCCAAGTATTGGTGATCTTGTTAATGCGCTTGATACAGATGAAACAAAAACAAAATACAAAACACGATCTTTTTGGAAATGGTTAGATAAATATTTCTAATTTTGATTTTCTTATTGTTATCAAAGATGATATTTTATCATCTTTTTTCTTTTTGTCAATTATAACTGTTGTTTGTAATGTTTTTGTCGTGAAAAAGAAAAGCAAATTGTTATACTATTTTCTGCGTTTTTTAATTTTTTTTGCAAAAATATGTGAAAATTAGTTTCTCGTGCGGAAAATTATTCTGAATGGTATAATCAATTGGTACAAGATGCTGGTCTTGCAGAAAACTCTTCAGTAAGATGATGTATGGTAATTAAACCTTATGGTTATGCTATTTGGGAAAATATAAAAGATATTTTGGATTCTATGTTCAAAAATACATGACATTATAATGCATGTTTTCCTTTGTTGATTCCGAAATCTTTTTTGACAAAAGAAGCTCAACATGTAGATCATTTTGCAAAAGAATGTGCGATCGTTACTCATTATAGACTTAAAAATAGTGAAGATTGAAAGTGAGTTGTTGTAGATAATGAAGCAAAATTAGAAGAAGAATTAATTATTAGACCAACATCAGAAACCATTATTTGGGATAGCTATAAAAGATGGGTTAATTCTTATCGTGATCTTCCAATTTTGTGTAATCAATGGGCAAATATTGTTAGATGGGAAATGAGAACTAGAATATTTTTGAGAACTACAGAATTTTTACGACAAGAATGACATACAGCACATGCTACTCATGAAGAAGCTATTGCAGAAGCAAAAAAAATGCATTTAGTTTATGATGATTTTGCGAGAAATTTTATGGCTATGTCATCTGTTTTGTGACCAAAACCAGAGCATGATAAATTTGCTGGTGCTTTGACCACTTATGCTGTAGAGCCAATGATGCAAGATTTTAAAGCATTACAGGCTGGTACATCACATGATTTGGGACAAAATTTTGGAAAGGCTTTTGATGTAAAATTTACTAATGATAAAAACGAATTGGATTATGTATGGTGAACTTCTTGGTGAGTAAGTACTAGACTTATTGGGTGACTTATTATGTCTCATAGTGATGATCAATGACTTGTTTTACCACCGGCATTGGCTCCAATTCATGTAGTTATAGTTCCTATTACCAAAAATGATTGAGATTTAGAAAAAATAAAAGAGTATTTGAGCCCAGTTATTTCTGCTATGGAAAATAAAAATATAAAAATAAATTCAGATTATTTTAAAAAATCAATTGATATTGTTTATAAAATTGATGATGATAAAACTAGAAGTCCTTGATGGAAATTTAATGAATGGGAATTAAAATGAGTTCCTTTGAGAATAACTGTTGGTATGAGAGATTTGGAAAATGGTAATGTAGAAATTTATAGAAGAGATACCAAAGAAAAATTATCTATGAGTGTAGAACAGCTTGCTTGATCTATAGATATTATGTTGTTGGATATACAAAAATCTTTGTTTGAAAAAAATAAATCATTTAGAGAAACTAATACATATAAAGTAGATTCTTATCAAGATTTTAAAGAAAAAATAGAAAAATGATTTGTTATGGCTCATTGGGATTGAACAAAAGAAACTGCAGAAAAAATTCAACAAGAAACAAAAGCTACTATTAGATGTATTCCTTTTGATAGTTCAGATGAAGATTGAGTAGATATGATTACTGGTAAACCAAGCAAAAAAAGAGTATTATTTGCTAAATCGTATTAAATTTTATTGTTTATTTTTGTTGTATTATGAAACCTGTAAAAAAAACTAAAATAATAGCAACTGTTTCTGATATTAATTGCTGAGAAGAAAAATTGATAGAACTGTATAATTCTTGAGCTAATATTGTTAGATTTAATTTTTCTCATGCACAACATGATGCTGTAGCAAAAATTTTACAAATGATTAAAAAATTAAATTTATCTTGAAAAACAAACTTAAGTACAATTTTGGATACTAAATGACCAGAAATAAGAACTGGTAATGTGCAAGAAAAAATAATAGTAAAAAAGTGAGATAAATTTAATATTTTTGTAGATGAATCTTTATTGGAATTGCCAAATGATATTTATTGTGATTATAATTATTTATTGGAAGATGTGAAAAAATGACATATTATTATAATTGATTCTTGATTATTGAAAGTTAAAGTTGTTTCTGTAGAAAAAACCCATATTGTTGTTGAATCATTAAATGATCACTTAATTTGATCTAGAAGACATATTAATTTGCCAGGAGTATCTCTTAAATTACCTGGAATTACTGATAAAGATGAGTCTGATATTTTGTTTGCTATAAAAAATGGTATTGATTTTATTGCAGCATCTTTTATTAGGAGTCAAAGTAATGTTCTTGAAATAAAAAGCTTATTGAAACAAAATAATTCTGAGCATATACAAATTATTTCAAAAATAGAAAATCAAGAAGCTTTAAAAAATTTAGATTGAATTGTGAAAGAATCTGATTGAATTATGGTAGCAAGAGGGGATTTATGAGTTGAAATTGAAATATCAAAATTGCCCTATTATCAAAAACTTATTATGGACACATGTTTTACTTATGGTAAACCTATTATTATTGCTACAGAACTTTTGAAAAGCATGGTAGAGTCTCCTTTTCCTACTAGAGCAGAAGTTTCTGATGTATACAATTCAGTTATTTTGAGGACAGATTGTACAATGCTTTCTGATGAAACAGCTGTAGGTAAATTTCCAATTCAATCTTGTCAAATGATGACTGATGTTATATTGGAAGCAGAAGAACACACAAACAATAAGCATAAAGATTTTGAAATAACATTTACTACAAACTATGCTTTGGATAAAAAGATGATAGCAAAAAATGCTTTGTTTATTGCTGATGAAATAAAGGCTGATTATATCCTTTTGTTTACTAATTCATGATTTTTAGCAAGAATTGTTTCTGCATTTAAACCAAATCATATTGTTTTTGCTTTTACAAAAGATAATCAAGTTTTAAGATCTATGAACTTTTTGTTTGCTATATATCCTTTTTTGATTGATTCTTGGTGAAAATATCCATTGGAAGATGAAAAAAAAGCCCTTTCTTATTTGGAATCAAACTGATTCGTTAAGAAAGGACAAAAAATAGTTGTTATCAATGATGTGGTTGAATGAAATGCAATTTCTCCATATGTTAAAATAGTTCACATCTAATCTATTTCAATATTTTTTGTTATTATTTTTTGATCATCTATAGTTAAAACAATATTGCTTTTGCCTTTTTCTTTTGCTGTAAAAGTTATAATGTTTTCTTTTTCATGTATAAATTGTATTGTTTTAAGAGATGTTTTTAAAGAAGAATTTTGTGTAATACTGTTTAATATAAATGGAAGTATTCATAAATAATTTTTTTTTGTTTCTCTGTTTGTTATTGTTATTTGTATTTTAATAACATCTCAAATATTTATTTTTTGGTTTTTTATAATTTTTATTTTTATATCGTTTTGTGATATAAAATGATTTGTAATGTCTGAGAAATTTGTATTTTTTTCTATAATAAATTCATCTTTATTTAGAACTGTTTGATTGTAAAAATTGTTGTTTTCTTGTTCTTGGTTGCTATTTTCTTGTGCTTGATTGTTGCTTTCTTCTTCTTGATTGTTATTTTCTTGTTCTTGATTGCTGTTAGTTGTTTCTGATGGTGCAGAATTATGAGACTCTTCTGATGTTGGAGGTACTTTTTGGTTGTTTCAGGTGTTTTCTGTTGTATTGTTTGAATTATTTGGTGTGTTGTCTGTTGCGTTGTTTCCTGTATTAAATTTATCGTTATTTTGATCTGTGTTTTGATTATTAGAATTGTCTGGTAAATTGTTATCAGATTTTTTTGGGTATATATAACATTTTATATTTTTATTTTTTGTGTCTTCTCGACGATCTGTCCAAGTATATTTCGATACTCGATTCATATCTCTTATAATCATAGATTCATATTTACTATTATGATACATAACTTTTCAAACATGTCAGAAATATCAATTGCTTGATGTTCATTTGTATACTATTAAAGCTCATAAACTAGGATTTGATCAAATTTTATATCCTGTTGCGTTTGCTCCAGAACATCGATCTACTGCATTTCATCATCGAGTTCTTTGTTGAGTAGCCTCACTTGTAAAAGGAAAAAATTCTGGTGATGCTAACGCGGCTCACCAAGTACAATAACCAGGAAAAAAAGTGTTTTCAATATGTGTTCTTGTTTCTTTCCAAATTGATATTATTTTACTTTGATTTGGTTTTGGTTTTTCTTGTTTCGTGGCTTCAGTAAATGCTTTTGATATTTCAACACTACTTTCTCTATAAAGATGTTGATAAGAATTATCATAACTAGCATGTAACATGGTGAATGCTCAAATAGCTCATACTATAATTAATTCTCATAAATGTATCAAGGTATGGTTGGTATGAGCCCAGGTATGAACAAATTTCTCCACATGTCTCTTTTTGACTTTGTGGATGTGGTTATATAGCTTTGCTTTTGTTTTTTTTATTTTATTTTTCATTTTTCTTTCAAAAAATAAATCTTATATAATTGTATTTAGAAAAGTGCTTTTTGTCAAATTTTTAGCTTTTTTTTTGTGTTATGTATATTGACTTGAAACTTGGGTTTATATTGTTAAAATGCTTTTGTTTTGATTTTATGCAAAAAAAGCCAATGAAAAAGCGTATATTGCTGTTTTTGGATTATTATTTACCTCATTGCTGAGGTGTTGAGACTGTTTTTGAACAAATAATTCAAAAATTGTTAGCAAAATGATATTATATAACTCTTGTTACTAGTCATTTTGACAAAAAACTTAAAGTTCATGAAAAATTAAATAATTTTGAAATATATAGAGTTTGAAATAATAGATTTTCATTTCTTTTTTCGTCGTTACTTAAATGATTTTTGTTGTTAAAAAAACAACAATTTGATATTATTCATGCAAGTACTTATGTTTGAGCTTTTCCAGCTAGTTTATTGGGTATGCTTTTTGCTAAAAAAGTTGTTTTAACTGTTCATGAGGTTTTTGGAAAACTTTGGATTCTTTATAAAGGATCTTTTTTATGAAGAATATATTTGTTTCTTGAAAAATTACTTTTTTTTATGCCTTATAATGTTTATCATTGTGTTTCTAGGTATACAATGAATTCACTTAGATTATTATATGGTATTCCTGATCATAAATTAATCGTTGCTAATAATGGTGTTGATTATAAGTTTTGGAATATAGAAAATGTAAGTGAAAATGACTCAAGTGAATGGAAAAAAGAAAACTCACGGAATTGAAGATTTGTTGTTATGTACTATGGTCATGCGTGAAAATCAAAATGATTAGATATCCTTATTGATTGTATTCCTCAAATAATAAAATATGATCCAACAGTTCTATTTGTGTTTAATATAATTTCATCAAAAAGAAGGGATAAAACATTGTGACGTTTGCGTTTTTTGGAGAAATTTTGATTTGCTCGTCAAATTCAGATTTTTCAATGAGTTGATAAAAAAGATTTACGTACTATGGTTGCTTCTTGTGATGTCGTTGTAGCACCTTCTTTTTCAGAAGGTTTTGGTTCTGTTCATACAGAAACAGTAGCTATGCAAAAACCACTTATCACAACTAATGTTGCTTCTTTACCAGAAGTTGTTTGATGAAAAGTAATTTTTGTTCAAGCAGGTTCTTCACAAAAATTACTTGATGCTATATTAAAATTAAAAGAAAATCAGCAGGATGTAGAAACCCTGCCGACAAAAAGATTTGATCGAGATGTTACAATAGAAATGATAGAAGAAATATACCAAAACTTATAAAGTTATTTTTTTGGGTTGTTTTTTACTAAATGATCTTGCAAAGCTTTTAATGAATCGAATAATTTTGGTACAATCATATTGTATGATCAATATTTTCATGTTGTTGTTTTGAATGGTGTATATTTTTTTCAATTTGGTGTTATTATATCACCACCTTTTCGTGTGTTATCTACTGTATAATTTAATGATGTTCAAGGGTTGTTTTTGTTTATAAATTCTTCTATTTCGTTGGTTGTTTGAAAATATTTTGTTTGATTTGTTTGGCTGAAATTAATTGACGTATAACCTAGTCATGCTTTGTGAATTATTGTGTATTTTTTGTTATTAGGAGCTGTATAAATATAATCTTTATTGTTGTTTATATCTTCAATCAAACGTTTGTATATATAACGTAATTTTGCTATTTCTTTTGGACTTGCTCATTCATAAATTAATTCGTCTATTTTTTGTTCAAGCATATCTTTTAATTTTGTTTTTAGGTTGGTATCTAAATTCACGATTAATAAATATAGTCATTCTAATTCTATTATTTCATTGGAAGATAAATTTTCATCTTCATCGTCATAATTAACTCAATCTCTTCTTTCTGTAATTAATTTAAAAACAGCTGCTTTGTCTGATATAGTTAATGTTGATGTTGTTACATCAAAATAGTTTTCACTTGATCTTAGTTCTATATACAAGACATCTCAATTTTTTACTAAAGCTTGTTTATTTACATCCATTCAGTTTACAAAAAGTTTACCTTCATCTATACTAGCAGTTACTAATGTATGAGAACTTAATCAGCTTATGTTTATAGAGTTAGACCTATATGTTGAATTTCTTTGTACATCAACTTGTCTTGAAAATGTAAATGTTTCTGGTGATGTGTTTGGTATTCAGCTATAATTAAAAATTGCTGATTCAGATCGCTGGCTTTCATTTCATATGTAATCAATAGATTTTACTTTTATACTAAAAGTTCATTGTAATCAAAGTTCCATATTTTCTACAGTTATTGATGAACTTGTACCGGTTCATGATTTTTTTATAGAAGATTCTTGTTCTATAACATAAACATATTCTTTTACTCATGCTCAATCATCAACAGAAATGGGTCGTGATAAATCAAATGTTCAAGAATAACTTTGGTTGTTTATATTTGTGAGATTTGGTTTGCTTGGTGGTGTTGTATCTAGAATAACATTTTGTTGTGAATATATTTTATTGTATCAAAATGGTTCTTCAAATTCTATATATAAAACCTTCAATCATTCTCATGGTGTTAGAGTTATAGGAGTTGATCTACTTCAAGCAGGTATTTGTTCGTTAATTATTGCTAGACCGTTTGGTCAAACAATGCTTCATGTTATTGTTGCTTTTGTTATGTTGTTTATATTTGTTTCTAGAGTTATGTTTTGTGATTTTGTATAATTGTTGCTTGATACGTTTATTATTCATCAGAGACTAATTTGTCATGTGAGAGGAACTTGTAAAACCAAAGGAAATATATCTGTTTTTGTTTTATTTCATGCTTTATCGAAAATAGTTATTCGTCGTTGATAATTTCAGTTATTCAAATTTGATATTGTTTTGCTTGAACCTGTTGTATAAAATCCTGTATAAAAAGGCCCAAAACTATTTCCTGATAAAACAAACTCATATCATGAAAAATATCAATCATATCATGTCCATGAAAAAGTGACTGTTCTATTTCATGTTATTGTTAATCAGCTTGATGGTCAAATAATATTTATTGTTGGAGGTGTTGTATCTATAGTAAAATTTACTTGACTACTATTACCTGCTTCATCGGTTGCTATAATTTGATATAAAGCTTCTCATCATTGTAAATTTACTACATATGGAGATGTTTGGTGTCATGTTTGTAATACTGTTGTTCAATTTCTTTTTACTATTATATTGTATATTGGTTCTCAACTTTCATCTACTATAATTGGTGCGGGGTTTGGAATCATTTTATAAAATCAACTATTTACTACATTGTGTATTTGTGGTGGTGTTTGATCTATTACTATTGTTTGTACTGGAGAACATCCTACATTTCATGCTATATCGTACGCACAAACTTGTGCTCTATATTGGTTGTTTACTATTATTCATGTTTGTGTATAAGATGTGTTTGTTCAACTATATACAATATTATTATTCATAGAAAAGGTATAGTGTTTTATCATCCAAGGTAACTTATTTAATCAACTTCGTGTGTATAATATATTTCCTGTACTATTTCTTCTTCATCATAATGGAGATAATCATAAATTAGGAACTGTCTTATCTATATAAAAATTGAATATACCAGTTCATGATTCATAGTCTTCTGTTTCATATCACAAGGTTATTTTTATATTTCCTGTATTTCATCATCCTCGAGGAATTGTTATGCCTGTTGTAGTTCAAATATTTTGATAATTTCAGCTTTGATAAAAATATGTTGCTCAAGTTGTACCTGTATATATTGTTCGTTCGAATCTTTTATTTCCTGAAAATAGTATTGTAGGACTATCATTTGTATAACCAGTATTTCAAAGTATGTATGCTGTTGTTCCTGTAAAAATACTGTTTACTTTGTTGAAAGTAAATTTAGGTACTGATCATGTTGAAATATTTCATGCTTTATCTGTTACTTCAAATTTTCGATTATATGTTCATTTATCTATATTTATTAGCGTGACTCATGTATTGCCTGGAGTAACTTCTCAAGATGTAATTAGAGTTGTTCAGCTATAAAGATAATATTTTTGTGATTGGATTCTTGTTGTATTTTCATTTACTTGTCGAGATAGTTTAAGTGATGTTCCTGTATATGTAGATCAACTTGATGGTTGTAAATTTGTTGTAGATGGAGGAGTTGTGTCTATTTCAAACGATATTCAAGTTTGATTTCCAGCTCGATCTTTTGCTATAATATTGTAAATTCATTCGATTTGAAAAGTGTTATCATAGTTGATTATTCATCAGCTTAAGAGTAATGAGTTATTGAATACTCAAGATAGATTTGTATCAGAAATTTGAATTTTAATTCATGTATTGTATAATCAGTTATTTTGTATTATTTCTGATGTTCAAGCTATTGTTCATGTTATTGTTGGTAATGTATTGTCGTGAATTATTTTGTTTTCTATGCGATTTGATAAATTTGAATCATCATAAAAGATTGTAGTTATATCGTTTTCTGAATTCTCGTTTTTGAGATTTATATTGAAATTAAGAGAATCATCTCACATTAAACTTCAGCTTATTGTTGTTTCTATATTTCAAGTTAATAAGTATTTTAAAGTTTCATTTGTGTCATTTTCTATACGAATTTCAATTCCTGTTGTGGTTGTGTATTTTGGTAAAACTATGTTATTATTGTGATAAGATACGTTGTCAATGATGCTGTATTTGGCATTTGTTTTATCTATTTTTCATAGAAATTCAACATCTCACTTACCAACAATGGCTATACAATTCCCACTAAAAACCATTTGATCAATTACTGCATATTTTCATCAACTCAAAATATATATAGTATTGTCTGTTATTAGTTGTGGCAATACTTTTATATTTTCAAAACTTCAGGTAAGTTCAATAAAATCAGCGTTTCCCTTTATACAAGGATTTTCTGTATATCAAATCATATTTTTGGTATATGCTGTTGTTCAACTATATAATGCATCAAAAATATCTCCTGTTGTTGGTTCTTGATTTCGAAAAGAGTCGTTTATATAGTTGCTTTCATTTCGAGACAATTCCTCATCTCGTGCAGAAGTTTTTGTTATAACAAAAATAGTTGTTATAGAAAATAATGCCAGAACTATTATATGTTCTATAAATATTAATTTTTTTAGATGCTCTTTTCGTTTAATTTTTTTCATCAAATTTTTCTATAGAATAAAAGCTATCTCTATTATACTAGAAATATTTTTTTTGGCTATTTTGATTATTATATATAAACACAATTGACTTGCTTTTTTTGTTTTTTGTTGTGTAGTATTATTTTTTTGGGTTATTTTTGTCTATGTATGTTTTCATCTCTTGTAATGATGAAAAAAATCTTTTTATTATAAAATTATGTGAACTATATCTTCAGTCAATAGTTTTGTATAAATTATATATTTTACCATTTGGTGCAACATGTGGTGCACTTCTTCGGTTTGTATCTACTGTTGTGTCTGTTCAAATAGGTGTTGTAGTATTGTTTGTATCTTCTTTTTGTAGTTGTTCCAAAAGTTTTCTTAATTCTTCCAAGAATGAGGTTGTTGATCAAGCTTTTGTTTCTGTTGTTATTGTATACGTTGAAGATATTCAATTTGCTACCAATACCGCATGAGAAGAATCATTATTTTGATTACTAGATCTTAGTTGTATGTATATAATATCTCAATTTTTTACTAGTCAAGAATTGTTGTTTATTTTTGTGTCATTTATAAATAATGCTCATGTTGATAATGATATAGGAATCGATGTGTTTGCGCTGAGTCATCAAATAACTATTTCATTTGATGTATATAGACTATTTGTTTTTGCATTAGTTGTTTTTGTAAAATTAAATTGGTTTGGTTTTGTATTTATATTTGTTGGTTGTGATTGTTGTTGTGGTATAGTTATTGATAATGGAGAAGATCGTTGGCTTAAATTATCAACATTATCTTGTGACTGAACTTTGATAGAAATCCATGAATTATATTGTACTTCAGATTTTAGTATATTTAGATAAGTAACATCAGTAAATCATTCTTTTACTTTTGTATATTGGTTATTGATTTCATAGTTGTATCATTTGATATCAGAAACACCGTCTGTAGAAGGACTTCGTCTGACTATGTAATAGTCATTGTTTTCAATTTGTTCTGTGATAATTGGAGTGCTTGGTGGTGTTTGATCTATAGTAAAAGTATGAGCACGAGTAAATATTTCTCCTGTGTTTTGTGTTTGTAAACTAATATAAGCTGTTTTTTGTCAGTTATTTTCTGTAAAGTTTCATGTTATGGTATTGATTCATTCTGATAATGATAAGATTTTTGTTCAATTTAATCATGTAAGTGTTCCAGTACATGCTTTGTTGGTTGTGATTGTAGCCTCAAATATATTATTCATAAATGGATTGCTAGAGAAAATAACATTGAAAGGTATAGCATCTCTTGGTTGTGTAAATAACTGTGTTTTTGTATTTTCTCTGTTTCCATGAATATCTTGGCTATAGTAACATATTGTTCTGTAATCAGTTGTTGATGGTGTGTAAATTATATCTACTACGGTATTTCATGTATATAGTTCGTATCAAGATGTTCAGCAAGAACTGGTGTTCCAAACTCAAGTTAATATTTTGTAGTGACTAGTTCATGTAGAAGTATCGTTGTATAATAATTGAAATGATTTGTAATCTCAAGTAGTGATTGTCGTAATTGGAGCTTTTGTATCTATATTAAGCGCATATGCTTTTATTGTTGTGGATCTGTTGTTTCCGTCTGTTAGTGTTAGTTCACAGAATCATGTTCAAGTATTATTTACTATTGGTTGAAATGAAATTCGATTATTTGTTAATTGACAATATCATTTTGATCACGAACTTATAACAGCATTAATGGTAGTATCAAATTCTGGATCTTTTACTTTTGAACCAGATTTTCGATCTCAAGTTGCAATCTTGTTTGTTGTGTTCTCGCTAATATAAAAATCTTCTGCCATTGGGTTTATATGTGGTCGATATCAAGTTGCTATTTGGCATTCGCGTCATATATTTATGTTGTTTACTCATGTTGTTCATTGGGCATCTCGTATATGATAAGAAAACACATAAGTACCAGATTTTTCACTTCATGTAGTAAAAGATTGTCATGTTTGATTTAATATTTCTTCTGTACATCAAGTTCAAGAATATCGTTGATAAGCAAAATTAGTACCACCAGGATCATATCCTGTAGCATTAAATGTGATATTATAATTTCAACTAGCATTTACATAAAGATCTTTTGCTGTTGGTTGTATATTTTGCCAAATTCAAGTTGCAGTGCTACAAACTCATGTTAATCATTGAGCATCGAACATTGTATAAGAAAATTCTACAATATCAGGTTCGTTTCTACCTGTTGTAAAAGTTTTTTGATTTGCTCACGCTATTGCTGTTCAAGTTTGACAATCTGATGATAAATATCGTTTGTATCTAGTATTTGTTGTGCCACCAGGATCATATCCTGAAGCAGTAAAAGTGATTGTAGATCATTCGTAACCAGATACTAATAGCGGTTCTGTAGTTATAGGTATATTTAATCGCTGTATAGATCTTCAATATGTTGATTTGTTGTTTGAAACATCCCAAGCCTCAATTTCTATAGTTCAAACAATAGGTTCATCTTGAGCTTCTAATGTTATATAATTTCAAGAGTTTTGTCGAGACCTTGATTGTGATCGATTTGTCCAAGAGTTTGAATTAGGAATTTTGTACCTATAAGTGAATCATGAAATATTTGTTCATAAATCATATCATGTCAAAGAAACTATTAGTCAGCTTCATTCATTTCATGTATAGCTCAAGAATTCTATAATAGGAGGATTGTTATCTATAATTGTTTTACCAGTAAATATATTACTTGAGTTGATTGTTCATGTAATTGTATACGTTCCATCGGCTAATCCTGTTTGAGAAAAAGCAAAATGCCAAGTTTCTCAATCAAATTTTCTGAAATGTGTATTGTATATATCTTTTGCTTCGTCTGCTGTAATAAATTTGTTTCGTACCTGTAATTCATCAATAGATCAATAAAGTTGTCCGTGATTATCACTTCGTCATATGATTGTAGAATTTGAATTTGTAGGGTAGTATCAAACTATTCTATTTGTTCGTGTTTGTTCTCAATTTATATAAATATACATATTTGTACCATCATATGTCCATAATAGATGATTTCGTTGTCAATTTGTAATTTCTGAAGTTGTTTTAATGTTTGTATCGTGTCGTCGTCATTCATCTGTTGTGACTTTTACTGATCAATCTTTGATAGTAAGTCAATATGATCATTTTTTGTATATTATTGTTTGATTTGATGTTCCATTGACCTTGATTCGAGAATTGAATGTTATGTTCTTGTCTTTATTTATTTTTCCTATATTTAAGAAAGCAGGATCTGTAGAAAAATCATATGATCATCAATATTTTCAATCTGAATTGTAATTTACTCATGATATTTGCAATGTTTGTTCGCTAGCTGAGAAATCATGAATAGGATTGAAGTATATTTTTGAATTAAACGATATTTTGTCGCATTGATTGTTGTTTTTTGAATCGATTATAAAATATAATTTTTCACCAGAATTGATTGTTGTTTCTGTAGTTGAATTTTCTGTTAGATCTGATAAATCTTTGGTATATATTGTATTACTTGTTTCATATGAGTTTCATTTTTTGATTGTATAAACAACTCAATCTGTTGTTGTACAGTATCATGGGTTTTCATCTTTTACTTGGCTTTCTATATCTATATTTCAGCTTACTGTACTTTCTCGTTCATATACTATTTTTCCATATTTATTTGATCAAGGATATGATTGTCCACTACTTATAAATATGTATTCGTAATCTTGTAATGGTTCATTTATTATTCGAGATTGAGTTCTAGGATTGAATGTAAATTCTCAAGTTGTTGTTCAATTGTCTCGGAAATAATTCCAAGAATATTCATTTTTAAATTTACCAAAATCTTGTGTAGAATCTGTGATTTCTATTCTATCGAAAGAATATTTTCTGATTAAATTGTCGTCTTGGCCTGTTATTGTTTTGTTGATCAATCAACTTCATTGGGTGTTTTCTCAAGATCGATTGATTAAGAAATTTGTAATTTCTGGTATATATATAGTAGAGTATAAATTTACGAAATTTTTATCTGATGTAATTTCTGGAAATTGTTTTGTTCGTAAATTTAAGAATCAAGTATGTATATCAACAAAAGCCAATAAAATATATTCATTATTATCAAGTTTCAATAAACAGCTATCATTTCATTGTCTTTCTTCTCATCGTGTGTAAATTATTCCTGTTTGGTTTCATGTCAAATTACAAGTTCATTTATTTCCATTGATTACTATTTTATCTCATGTTTGTGATCATCATAAACTACCTCGATTGCCTGTAATATTTCATCATTTTCCATCTCATGTAAGGTATACAGTAAGATCTGGAAAAGGTATCTCGTCTATTCGTTCTCAAGTAAGATCTACACATATAGAAGGTTCTTGATAATTGTCAAAAACTTTGAAAGAGTATAAACCTCCCCATTGTGTATTGCTTCCTATAGTAAGTGTGGAATTTGTTTCTGAAATAAGTATCTCATTACAATCATGTCAGGTGTATCGTTGGTATGTTAAATTGCTTCATTCATCTATAGCATTTGCTACAAAGGTAATGTTTGATCAAATTTCTGCAATATATTGGTAAATTTGATTGTTTGATATTATTGGGCCTGTGTTATACCAAGATATATTGTTTTTGGAAATCAATTCGTGTCAGAAAGAATCTTTTGTTTTTATTTCCAAAACACCATCTATAGGTTCTATTTGTGATGGTATTGTTATTGTGAAACTTGATGAATTATTTCGTTGACTTCGAGTTGTTGGATTTTGATTTATGATATATCTTCGTTGGTATTCAGAAAATTGACTTCAACTATCATAAAATACTCATGTAATTGTAAGGTTTTGAGATTCTCGTCCTGTTAATCAGTTTATCTCTTTTATTGTAGGTCAGTTGAAATCTACTATTATAACTAATCAAGTGTTATCATTTGATCAAATTATAGAGTAATTAAATTTTCAATCATAAAATCCACTTGAGAAAGCGTCTTTATTTTCTGTCAAAGATCGATTATGTGTTGAGATTCTGTTTAGATTGTATTGATTTAGTAATGTGAAAATGTTTTGTGGTAACACATAATCATAGATGTAAAGTTCATCTATTTTTCCTATGAACTGACCGTGTTCTATACTATAACCAACTACTGTATTATTTGTAGATGATCAAATAGATCAATCCAGATATTTGTTTCGTATATTTTGTCAATTTTTGTAAAGTTTCATATTTAATCAGTCATAACTTCGTCAGATATGAGTTCGTTTATTTGGTTCTATTTCTATTTGTGTATCAAATCGTTGTTGTGTAGATTTATTTGTTACATGAATTGTTCAGTTTGATAAAGCAATACCATAAGAATCTGATTTTTGAATTATTGTTTGATTTCAATTTGAGTTTTCTGGATTTATCCAAAATGCAATACTCATAGCTCAAGTATTTATAAGTCATGTACCAAGACGAACTGTTTGATTGTTGTCTGTAAATTGGAAGGCTCATCATTTTTTACCTTCAATAGTATATTGTGCTCAGCTGTTTGTTGCAAAAGTTGTCTTTTGAGAAATATTTGTTTCTGGTAGTTGATATATTTGTATACGATAATTTGCAGTATCACATAAATTATTTCAACTACTATTTATTTTAAAAAACAAAGATTCTGATTTTCAAATTGTTGTTTGTATTGTATGGTTTCCGTAAGATCATGAATTTATATTTTGCTTTGTATCTCATTTTAATATTTCGTATTTGATTCCATCTCCACAACTTGCAATAGCATCGCTTAGATTGAAATTAATTTCTATATTTGAGTGAAATGGACTAGTTCGTTTTAGTACAATATCACCGTAATCATCACCAGGATTTAATGTGTTTGATTTGATAAACATACCATCATATTCTTGTATTGGCCTTGATACAAGTCGTTGTTGACTAACAGGATCATATTGTAAATCAGTAAAATTTGATGTTCATCTGGGTCTTCTAAGATATGATCGATTTTTACCTGTTTGTATAGGTGTAAAATCTGTTTGGGAATCTGTAAGCAATATTCTATCAAAATTATACATAGCAAGAAGTCATGTGTATATATTTCAATTTATGTAATTTGTATTGTTTGTTCAGCTTATAGTTTGTGTTAGTCAAGTTAGATTGTTTGTTATTATATTTATATTAAATAGATTGCTTGTTGGTGATAATAATCGTTGCTGTTGGAATAATGTTCATGTTATAGAAAAGAATGTTTTGTTGATGTTTATATCGTTGAACCATATTACAACTCTAGAATTTACACTATCTCATGTTTGGATTATACAGTAGTCATTTCAGATTGTTTGTGGATTTGCTCTATATATTGTTTGTTCACCACTAATTGTACAGATTCATTTTGTTCAAGGATGTATTATTGTTGTACCTGTTATATCTATTCATATTGTATTATTTCAATTTAGATTTATTCATGTTGTATAAATAGGAACTAATGGTTTTAATACTTGGTTATCTCGTATACCAGTAAAATTATGACAAGATCAAGATCCTTGACTATCAAATATTTGATAAGAGAAATTTTGTGTTGTTGGTGTATCTCTTCTTGTGCTATAAGTTTCTCACGTTGCTCATATTATAGTCTGATTTATAGGACATCATCAGGCATTGTATCGTTGGTAACTTAGTTGACTTCATGTATCTATTCCTGCGGCATTGAATACAAGTAATTTCTCTACAACTCAACTGTATTCCGTGACAGTATCTGTGATTATAGGTCATGTATTAATCCATTGGATAGTTGATTCATTTGTCATTTCAAACCCATATTCATCAGAAATTTTTACTGATATATTTGCTGTTGTTGGTTCATCTTGTGCTGGTATTGTTATTGTTGTTCATGTGTTTTCGTGTGTAATTGTTGATGATGGTAGGGTAATAGTCCAATCAATTTTTGTGTTTGGATCTGGTAATATTCAAGTTCGTGATACAATTAATTGTTCACTTTCAAATCCAGTTGTTCACAAAAATCAACTAAATGTAGGAGGGTTAGCATCCAATCGTTTTATTTCTCATGTGATTGTACTCATATTTCCTATTTGATCTTCAACTGTTGCTTTGATAATGCGAGATTCTATTCAGTTTTGATATGGTATTGTAATAGTTTCTTGTGTAGCATCAATTGTTCCATTATCGTCTATATCTCGTAAATAACTTCATGTATCTACTCATAGTCAAAATTTATCATCTCGTATTCAAGAAAGCGTGATTCAAAATTTTCATGATATTTCTATTGTATTGCCAGTTGTTGAATCTGGATTTCAATTTACTTCCCAAGATCGTCAAGAGAATAGAGGAGCATTAAAATCTTTTCGAATCTCTCATCATGTAAGGTTTGCTGTTCAATTTTGTGAGGTTACCATACCAGTAAAATCAAATATTCATTCGTTTATTGATCAAGATGTATTGCTTGTCCAAGTTCGTTTGTCTCGAGCTGTTCTGTTTAAATTGTGTTCGTAAAGAGTAGCGAAATGTCAGCTAGATATTGCTCAACTATATATATAAAGTTCATCTATGCTACCTATAAATTGTCAATTTGAAGGACTATATCATATATATGTAGGATTTGAACTTTGGGCGATACTTCATTGTAATCATTGAGATTTTTCTAATTTACCATTGATATATATATGTATTGTAGATCAATCATAACTTCGTCAAATATGAGTCCATGTATCTTTTGGAATTTCTATTTGTGTATCAAATCGTTGTTGGGTAGTTTTGTTTGTGACTTGTAGAGTATTGTTGAATATAGCAATACCATAAGAACCTGTTTTGATCAGAATTGTTTGATTTGCTTGATCTGATTTTTTGTATAATCGCATACTAACACTCATACTTGAAGTATTGTATAATCAATTACCAAGATTAATAAATTTGTTGTTTTCAGTAAACTCAACAGCTCATCAAAATTTACCAGTCTGAATATAGCTTGCTCATGAATTGATTCCAAATGTAGGTGTAGCACCAACATTGTTTGCTATATTTGTTTCTGGACGTTGATATATTTTGATACGATAATTTGTAGTATCACAGTCGTTGTCTAGATTACTATTTATCCTAAAATATAAATTATTGTCTTTTGTGATACTTGTGTTTATTGTGTGATTTCCGTATGTACCAGAAGATATTTCTATATCTTCGTTAAATAATTTGTATGTTATACCATCACCACAAGTAGAATTGTCATCGACCAAATTAAGTTCTACTTTGATATCTGCACTTACTGGACTAGTTCGTCCAAGTACAGCATCTCAATAATTATATCAAGGATTTATTTTGTTTTTACTTATAAATAGTCA
>CAYRHE010000020.1:0-1827 GCA_964424095.1 uncultured Candidatus Peribacteria bacterium
TTGCATTTCAAAAACATATCAATATCTGTTGATATGATAATTTATAATATTACTAAAAACAGCAAATGAAATGCCATCAAAAGATTAATCTTCAAGAACTTTCTGATTCTTTAAGCATCATTTCTCAACCAAATAGACTACAAATAATCTGTTTACTCAAAAACGGAGAACTTTGTGTTTGTAAAATCATCGAAGCGCTACAATTGAAACAAAATCTTATTTCTCATCATCTAAATTTACTCAAAAAAATATGATTAGTCACAAGCAGAAGAGATGGTAAAAATATATTTTACAAATTAAATACAAAAAACATACAAAATATACAACTGTGATTATCACAAATTATTAATTCTTAATCTTTTATTCTTAATTATATATCATGATTATTAAAATTCTCGGAACAGGATGTCCAAAATGCAAATTACTAGAACAAAGCATAAGAAATGTTGTTGAAAACAACCAAATAGATACAGAAATTATCAAAATTCAAGATATGGAAGAAATCATGCAATATGATATCATGGCATTACCTGGAATCGTAATCAACGAAAAAGTAGTAATGACGGGAAGAATCCCAGACGAAAAAGAACTCTTATCTCTTTTAATAACCAATAAATAACTATGTTTATACAATTAGAAAATGTAATTAACTGGCTTATCTATTCTCTTCTGAATTTGGATGCCACCAATCACTGGGCACAAGCTCTTAATTTTTTCGTATATGATAGTATCAAAATATTATTGCTCTTGATACTTATTACGTTCATTATGACACTTATCAATTCTTATCTCCCGATAAAAAAGATTAGAAATTTTCTTACAAAAAATAAATTATTCTGATTAGAATATTTTTTCGCATCATTATTTGGAGCAATTACTCCTTTCTGCACATGCTCTTCTATTCCTTTATTTGTTGGGTTTCTCAAAGGAGGAATTCCTTTGGGAGTTACTTTTTCTTTTCTAATCACTTCTCCTTTGGTAAATGAAGTTGCTATAGCCATGTTCCTAGGTATTTTCGGATTCAAAGTTACTCTGATCTATATGGGAACGGGAATGCTTTTGGGAATTATAGGAGGATGGATACTTGGGAAACTTTGATTAGAAAAATATCTCGCTGATTTTATTCAAACCCAAAGAGCAAATTGATGAAACTTTGGCAACAATATAAAAATCACTATACAACAAAGACTCAAAGAAGTTGGTCAAGAAGTTCGATCAATAACCAAAAAAGTTATGCCCTATGTATTGCTTTGAGTGGCAATCTGAGCACTAATTCATGGTTTTGTCCCTACAGGATTCTTTGAACAATACATTACCAAAACCAACCCTTTTGCGGTTCCATTAGCAGTAATCTTTGGAATTCCCATGTATGCAAATGCAACCAGTGTCATCCCTATTGTTCAAGCGCTCATCGCAAAATGAATTCCGCTGGGAACAGGTTTAGCCTTTATGATGGCTGTTGTCGGATTATCGCTCCCAGAATTCTTGATCTTAAAAAAAGTGATGAAAATGAGATTGCTACTTACCTTTTTTTGAGTAGTTGCTCTATCAATAATTATCGCTGGTTACCTTTTTAACTGGATATTATAAATCCAATCAATAAAAATAAAAATACAATTTTACAAACAATCTCCAAATATGAAAAACATAAAAAGCAACATATTCTGACTATTCCTCTTTATTATTATAAGCATAAATATAAGTTTTGCCCAAACTTGTCCATTTGGAATAACAAACGATCCTTATCCATGACAATGTGGAAGATACACAGATCAAGATCAAAACTGATTTTGTGATTTTGGACAAACAACTATCGAAAATCAATGA
>CAYRHE010000020.1:1927-9671 GCA_964424095.1 uncultured Candidatus Peribacteria bacterium
TATATTTAAATATTTGGTATAGCTACAACACACTACGATCAAATTTATTAACATACGCATGAATAACATGATTTCTGGCATTATTTACCTCTTTTATATGATATATAACTTCAAATAGACGATCGCTATGTAATTTAAAATCATACCGAAAACCAATACAAAAATTAGCATATATTTGACTTATCACAACAGTAATCCACGTCTATTTTATCAACCCACAAAGTGGGATAATTTTCTGAATACTGACTATAATTTGGGCTATATTACGATTTTTAGCTAGAAAAAAATAAGTGTTGACATTTTTTGGTAAATATTTAAAATACAAACAAGCGAAAGCTTCAAAAAAGAATCCAAAACAAATGGAAAATAAAGATTTAATAAAAAATTTTAAAGAAGAAAGAAAAGAAATTTTAAAAAAATTTGATCGAAAAGCTTCTATTATATCTGTTTTAGAAATATTTGCCTTCATAAATTTCGTATCATTTATGATAGCACCAACTCTAATTCAGATAACAATTGCTATTGTGTTGTTAATAGCAATCGTACTTACTTGGTAATATAAAAATCCCCTAGAAACGCTTGGGGATTTTCTTTTTATTGAAAATAAAATTCAGACTCTTATATTCACAATATGATAACAAATTCTCTATATTCCTCTATCAATGATCTTCTTTCCAAACTCTCACCAGAGCATCGTTTTCTCGTAGAAAAAGCCAGAAATCTACTCCTCAAATACGGAGCAAAGGAAACATTAAAATCAATCCATATTTGCTATAAATTCCGCAACAATATGCGATTTTACCTCAATAGCTACAAAAAGAAATTTCCTATTCTTTCCTGCAACTGCTATCGCATTTTCGATCAATATCCTATGCTCCCACACCTCTTCGATACGAGCAAAAACAAATATATTAGCAAAATAGTCCTAAGAAACGACGACGTCTTCCAACAAAAAGCCATCGAACAACTCATCAAACTCGTCAGCGAAGCAAAACCAACAAAAAAAACCTGTAACTTTTCCCTTCAATTTTCGTACTACATGTGTATAAAGATATCGTTTATACTCTTACGCGTAATGAATGTCGATTTCAGATCATGATCTCGTAAAGTCAATCCAACAAGGAAAGACCGAAAATTTTGTACAAATTTACGAAAAATATGTTAAAAAGATTTTTGACTTTATTTTTTTCAAAGTTGGAAATAAACAAGATGCAGAAGATCTTACCTCTGATACCTTTCTCAAGACATTCGATAAAATAAAAACATTCGACAACAAAAAAAATATTCAATTTTCATCCTGGCTATACAGCATTGCAAGAAATACAACAATCGATTTCTTTCGCCAAAATCGCACAGATTATCCAGAATATACACGACTAGAAGATCAATCTGTAGAAATAGATATGCTCCAAGGAATCCAAGACCGCGACAAATTAAACCAGATTTTACAATTTTTAGATACCCTAGGAAACGAAAAAAAAGAAATATTTCTCCTCAGAGTTTGGAATGAAATGTCATACGATGAAATCGCTCATATCATAGGCAAAACACCAAACACCTGCAAAGTCACCTTCCATAGAACTTTACAAACTGTCATTCAAAAATACGGCTATATGTGACTATTAATCTTATTTATAAATATAAAATAGTCGCTGAGACTTTATATCTTCGCAAATTGAGCAATAAAAAGAATAAACAAAAAAATATTATCATCACCAAATCAACATCATGTGTAGTCAAAGCAGGAATGTAATTATAACTAGATTATAAGTTTAAACAAAAAAACACTACCTTGATGATAAATGAATTTTGTTTGTTCTTTATCGTGAAATATATGTTAATTAATAAATAACTTTATAAAATTTACAAAACCAAATGAAACAAGCCATCATCCAAGAAATCATAAACGATATTATCGCCATAGATCCAGATCTCAAAAACATCAAATCTGAACTAGAAAAATTGGTACAGGAACTTATCGATAATAAACCACAAACTCCTTTTACCAAAGAGTTCAAAGATTCTCTCAAAGCTCAAATAATTTGAGCAATTAACGAACAAAGGATTGTTCACGAAGAAGAAAATAAATGGGATCGAAGTGAAATGTTTCATTCACTAAAATTTTGGATGATTTGATTTTCTACGGTTACTGCTTGATTTTTGATATTTACTCTTTTTTACTATTTTGAAGATATACAACAACCGGCTACACAAATAACATATATAGAAAATTATTCCAATATAAACAAAACAGAATCTAATGAAATGAAAGAAAAAATAAGAGAAGAACAAGATACAACAAAAGAAATATCAACAACAAAACAAACTCCAACAGTTGATCAAGGTGGTGGCGCTTCAAATAGTGTTGATAATGTAATGATGCTTGCAATACCTGAAACAAATTTAGAGCCAGAAATGAAGTCTTTTTCAATTAATGATGAACCAATAGCAGAATATGAAATAACAGAATCACCAGAAGAATATAGTATAATGACAAAAACAGCTCCATTAGAGGATGATTACTTGGCGAGAAGGGAGTTTGCCCCTGAGGAAGCAACTGCCACCATAGCCACCTCGCCAACTCTTTTCTGCGAAACATCTAATCAATTTCTTCTCGCCAACAATATAACTCAAAACACTACAAAAACTTTTACATACGAGAATCAGATATACAAAGCAACTATCAATTTTACAAGCAATAGTATAAAAATCGAACATATTGGCACCCAAGATGATAGCAAAATACAAACAGAAATACCAAATCTGAATTTATTCTTTGAAAGAAACAATTTTAATATAAAATCTGACTATCTTTCACCAATTATAGAAGAATCTGAAAATATAATCGAATATTATTATCCAAAAAATAATCAACAAGAAGGAATGACAGTTCGCATAGATAAAATCAACAATATTATCTTTTCTATTCAAAACATATGTCTTTATCAATAATTTCTACTTGAATTTTGATAGCAAAATAATATGTTTAACAAACGATTTAGCCTATAAAAAAATATCTATGAAAGTAGAAAGAACTCTAGTTGTGCTCAAACCAGACACTATTTGACGCTCTATTTCAGGAGAAATAATCTCTCGTTTCGAAAGAGCTTGACTACATATCGTAGGTATCAAAATGCTTAGACCAGACAAAGAATTTTTGCATCATCATTACGAAACAATTGGACAAATGATATCTCGTAGAGGTCAAAAACCATTTGATGTAACAATTGACCTTATGACAAAAAATCCAGTTATAGCAATGGTTTTGGAATGAGTTGCTGCAATCGAATTTGTTCGCAAATTAGTTGGTTCTACAGAACCAAAAACAGCTGCTCCAGGAACTATTAGAGGAGATTATGCTCATATGTCTTTTGGATATGCTGATACAGCAAATATAGGCGTACCAAATCTTGTTCATGCATCATGAAATGCAGAAGAAGCAGAGGCTGAAATCAAACATCGATTTTCAGAAAGAGAGCTGTTTAGTTATAATCCTGTACATCACGCATTCACTCGTTAATACACTTCTTATATAACATATCGTAGTTTCCAACTTGTGATTTATCGCATGTCTACGTAAAAATTTATTATCTTATTATCAAAAAAATGAAAGACAAAATTCATCCAAAATATTACAATGATGTAGAAGTAAGTTGTATATGCGGAGCAACATTTGCAATCAACACTACTGTTCCAGGTCCAATCAAAGTTGAAACTTGTTACAAATGTCATCCAACATACAACAAAGACAAAGTTATCAAGAAAGTAGCTAAAGGAAGAATGGAAAAATTCTTAGAAAAGCAGAAAAAAATTGAAACTATGCAAAAATAGTTTTATAACCAGTTTTTCATGATACTAAAAACTTTTATTAAACAATATTTAAATGAAGATAATGTCGAAGACATTATTTTTCATAGTTGAAGCATTATTATAAAAGATTCAATAAGAACTATTTGATTATTATTGATTTTTTACTGAATATTTTATACTCTAAATCATTATATACAACGAAATTTTTTGCCACGAATTTTTTGAATTTTTGGAGTTTTTCTTTTAATTAAATTTGGTATTGATGCCTTTGACAAGTGAGTTGATTGTATTATTTTGACAAAAAAATGAATGACTTTTTTTGCTTGGGATGGTGTTTTCAAATACAAAACAGATTTTTTCGGTCGAGATAACATAGAAACAATATCTCACCAACAAAACACATTTTGGGATAAATTATTTATTAGAGGCGATATTAAAATAGTCTTAGATCATGAAATAGTTTATGATTTTGAACAAGTAACTTCACCAAAAAAACAAGTCAAAAAAATAATGAAACTAAAAGACCAATACCTTGCAAAAAAAGAAAAAGATGAAGATGAAATTTTAACAAACAACATAGATCATGATCAAATTTGAGTTCTTTCAGAGGCACTTTCTGATGTTATCAAAGAATATTTAGAAAAGAAAAAATAATGTTTATAAGCAACAAACTCTAAAATTTTTCTCGCAATAAAAAACAAATAAAATTCATCCATCATCAAGGCAATATCATATTCAGACTTGTAGTCTAATTAGTATTATATCGCTGCTTTTGGGCTACAGATAATATTGATTTAGTGATGATTTCCTTCTTTTATTTATTATTTTTATTGCTCAATTTATTTAGTAATAAGTAATGATTTATATTTGACTTGATAACATTACGAATCTGATAAAGTGATAACTTTATAAATCTATCTCCCACTGATCTTGCTTACCATCAATAATATTTTTCACTACTGCCAAAATATCATCCAAGGCAGTTTTTTTATATTCATCAAAAATAATCTGACTATTTTTGTGAAAGTTGGTCTCGACTATTTTTGGATTGATCAAAAAAACACGTTTTCCTATTTCTTTTCTAAGAGATCCAACAAATCATCTAAGTCAAAATTTGGATGCTTGATATCAAGCTCCTCCTAAAAACAAATTTTTTCCCGCCACACTTCAGACAAAAATAAATTGCGTTTTTGGGGAAACTTTCGGCAAAAGATATTTTACAAAAAGCATATTTGCCCGTAAATTAACTTGCAACATTTCTTTTTCTTGAGTCAAAGAAACTGATCAATAATCACCAAAATATCATATTCCCGCATTGAAAACAAATACATCTATTTCTAGTTTTGAAAGCTTTTGAGCAAGATCAATAATTTGCTGATCATCACGCAAATCACACGGAAAATATATGATTTCAGGATTCTTCGAGGGGGATCTAGACGCGGTATAAACCTCACAATTTGCAAACAAATTGTTCGCCAAATGCTCCCCAATCCCACTAGATCCCCCACTAATAAACACCTTTTTTTTCATAGAAAAAACAGTTAAACATAAATTATATCATATTTACCAAAAAAAATACAAACTTCAATCAAAAAAATTTCATCAAAAATTTGCAAATTTTAAATTTCTTATTATACTTAAATAGAAGATTTTTATTTCTTATTTCAAAAACAAAAATGTTTAAATCAACAAAAACTCTATTAGTTGGAGCTTTCCTAACTCTTGTAGCATTCGCTTCAATGACAAAAGCTCAAGTAAGTACAGATGTATATTTAACTATCTTGGGTGGTAACGTAACAATTGGAACAACTGGTGCATTTGATTTTGGATCATTTCCAGTTTCATCAACAGAAAACCTTGTAGAAAAACAATTTACTGGAGATGATTATTTCCGAGTAGATGACATGAAAGGTGCTGATGAAGGTTATTATACAACTCTTCAAGTAACAGATCTTTCTGGAGCAAATGGAAGTATCCCAGCTACAAACATCTCTACAAAAGTTGATTCTACTAGTACAACTCTTATAAATGGTACAGACAACGCAAATGTTGTTGTTGCTGATGGTTTATTAAATTACACACCATTAAACACTGCTATCACATTTATAAAAAGAGACACTGGCGCAAACGCTGGTAAATTGGGTAGATATGCTGCGTTTCCTCGATTGCAAGTAACTATTCCTGCTTATCAATCAGTTGGTTCATACCAAGCAACTTTGACTTACACAATTATCGAAAACTAAAAAACAAAAATATATATTGTTTACACCTCTCAAATGAGAGGTGTTTTTTTGTGTTTGACATTTATAAATAATGTGTTGAAATAATGAAGATAAAAAATATAACAAGACACATTTATATATTTAAAGTACAATTATGAGAAAAATAAACCAATCCAAAAAAATTTCAAAAAGCAATAAAAATCTTATATGATTAGCTATTTTAATCACATTTCTATGAACTTCTAAATTTTTAGAAGCACAGACAACAACAAAAGACTCAATACAAGAAACATTACAAATCAACAAAAAAAATGAATTGGAAACATGAATACAAAAATATATCAAAGAAAATGATCAAACTTTTTTTAAACGAACCTTAGAACGATTAAAAGAAGATAATTATATATGGGAAAATATAAACGCTTTTATGGATGCAACAATAGGAAATATACCAAATGACGAAGAAAAAATTATATGAAAATTAATTGCAATAAATATGTTGTTTCCGGATTCAAACAAAACAACTGACTATATAAAAACGACACCAGCATTGGAAATGGAAATAGACAATTTTTATACTGTTTATCGCAATTGGCGAACTGATTATAGAAAATATTTATTAGACAGAGAGAAAGTAGATTCTCAAAGAAACAAAAAAACACGAAAATTTCTAAAAAAAGATCCTTCAGACGTACAAAAACCAAAATATGAATTTGAAAAAACAAAAACAAAAGATTTTTTCAATTTAGCAAGAGAAACTGTAGAAAAAAATTTTCCTATTGAAAAAGATATCATGGAAATATGCATTGCATATATTGAAGAAGATCCTTACATGAAAACAAATATAGAAAAACTTTTATCAGAAACTATTTGAGAACTATCAGAAAAAGATCAATGAATAGCAACACTACAAGCCATAAGCATAATAACAAAATGAATAACTAATAATTGATTAACAATAAATACAACTTTTGCCGAAAGAAATCATATAAAAATAAACCAAAAATCAGAAGATAAAATTAGCGAATTTCTTACTTATTTTACAAGTCGGTGAATAAAATATATAAACTTTTCAAAAAAAACACGAAGATTTTAGATAAAAAACATTTCCTTCAAAAAGACGCATAAAGCGTCTTTTTTTTGTATTGTCAATCAATTATAAACAATTTCAAAAAGAAGCAAGCCTTTTTTATTCTTCTATATAGCCAAAGTTGCCCTCAAAAAATAGCTAAGTATACTTGTATTGTGAGCAAATTATGAATTTTATTTAAGCAAAAAATGAAAAAAACAAAAGAAAAAATTATTCATCATACAAAAAGGCTAACTGCTCATGGTAAAAAAGTAGTTCACCATTCTGCAAAAATAGCCCAAAAACACAGGCATATTCTTCTTTGATATATGCATGTTTGTTTTGTTATTATTGGAATATATGTATTTCATATGGCAACATCAATGTATGCTCAGGAAAATTGAGAAACAATTATTAGCCAAGAAACTATGAGTATGGAAAATATATTAACACAAGAAACCCATATCGAAGAAGAAGTTCTAGAAGAAGAAATTCTAGAAGAAGAATTAAATATTGAAGAAACAACAGAAAATAACGAATTCATCTGAACAACCGAAAACTGAGTATTTAGCGGAGTTACGAGTGATAGCGAAGCAAGCCAATCTTGATCAGAAATAACTTGAACTATTGAATCAGAACTAAC
>CAYRHE010000020.1:9771-20064 GCA_964424095.1 uncultured Candidatus Peribacteria bacterium
AATCAAGTAACACTACGAAAAGACAAACGTTGATTTTCCAGCAAAGCATTTTCCTCTGAAAAAAATAAAATGCCATTATTAGTAACATGAGTAGTAAATAATAATTCAGCAATCTACTTTGACAACATAGATGATGGAATGCAAACAAATATAAAATTAAATTCTGAATATACTCTTTTTATAATTTACAACAAAGAACACACCCCTATCGATTTTTCATCTGCTATTTGAAGTAACTCAAATTGGTTTGTGGGGTTTGAAAAAAATAATTTTGCTTTTTTTGCAACATGACTAATAAACAAACCAACACTTCGAGATGGAAATAATTTCAAAGTTGTCGCTTTACAAACAAACAGTTCTTGAACTCAAATTTTCTTAAACAATCAAAACATTACCTTGGAAAATCCGACAGTTTTGCCAACAAAAGAATTAACACTTGGAAATATAGAAGATCAAAAAAAATTATGAGGATATATCTCAGAAATACTAATCTACGACAACGCACTTTTAGAATACCAAATGAACAAAATTCAAGAATATTTCCAAAGAAAATACAGTCCATTCACTTCTAAAGGAATTCCTGTTGAAGAAACAAAATCAACAGAAGAAAATAACTACGATACACTTAATCATCAAGAATGAAATGATGAGATAATAAATGATGATATAACAATAAAAAACAATAATGAATCAGAAAATTTAGAAACTATTTCAACATGAGAAATAGATAACGAACAAATAGAAACAACAATTGAAGAAATAAAGCAAAACAATATAGAAATTATACTAGATGAAGATATAAATAATTTAGAAGATTTAGATCAAAATACTAATAATATAGAAGAATTAAACAATTCTATAGAAATAAATCAAGAACAAGAAGATCTTTATAATTTCTATTTTTCTAGAGCATTTGAAAAATGAGAAGAACACAAAACAATATGATATTTACAAAGGTTTTTGATTTGGTACTGAACATACAAACATGAGATAAATAATATTTACGACAATAAAACAATCAATGCAGTATTTAAATTTCAAAAAAAAGAAGACTTACTTTCATGACAAATAAACAATCAAAGAATTCGTGGTTATTTTGGTCCTTCAACAAGAGAAAAGGTAAATAAATTACGAAATAATTTTGTAGATAATATTTATTGAGAAGAAAACAATAATGAAGAACAAGAAGAAATAAACGAATGAGAACTTACTTGAAATATTGAAGATGAAATAATAGATATATGACTTACTTGAGATATTCAAGAAGATGAGTTGGATATAAAAGAACGTTTCAAAATAATGTTGCTATGACTTTGATACAAAGAAGAGACAAACAAAGGAAAAGAAATTATGAGAGGTAAAAAATGATTTAAATTGGAAGTTAGTGAATGAATTATACCAATTTCAACAGCAATAAACAAAAATAATGAAAAATTTACATGAGAAATAATATTTCCAGAAGATGTTGTTATAAAAACACAAAGTGGAACTGAGTTCACTGGAGACATTTTGTTTTTTGACATAGAAGAAAATAATAATAAAATAAATGGAATAGAAACAATAAAAACATTTAAAGCATGAGCAAATGAACCAATTTTCCTAAAAGATAACTCAGGAAATGCCAAAAATGCAACTATCAAAATTTCATTACCAGAAAATACTTTATGAGAAAAAATCATCATACGCTCATCTCAAGATGGCGATATATGGGAATATTTGGACACTGTAGAAGCAAGTACTGATGGAACTTGAGTTTTTGCTAATTTCCAAACAAATCATTTTACAATTTTCTCACTTTGAATCTGGACATGAACTTTTGTTATCAACAATGATGAAGAAACAACAACAGGATACAATGTAATTTTGAATACAGAAATCCAATGAGCGACACATATGAAATTTGGAAATACTCCAGCAGAAAGAGACAGCGCCAGCCGAATTACTTACAATAACACTTATCCTCGAACACTCGCTGGCGCTGATGGAGAAAAAACAGTCTACGCCATGTTTAGTTGAAACTGAACAAATGCATATATCCAAGACACAATATATCTAGACACCTCATCTCAACACCCAGCAGAACTACAATTATATCTTGATGGATCATACAATGGAAATATTTTTTATGACCTTTCACAAAATAATTATCTTGCAACATCTATAAACAACGTTTTAAACTCTAGCTTATGATGATTGCCAACAATGGGATTTAATGGTACAAACAATTACATAGAAATCAACCAACCAATAGTAAACAACTATCCATTCACTATCTCTGCTTGGGTAAAACCAGAAAGAATTACTGGAACTCAATGAATTGTTCTTAGATGAAGAAACAATGCTAATAATGTATTTTATGGTATCAACCTAAATAACACAACATTTCAAGCAACATCTAGTAATACAAGATCAAGAACAGCAAATGGAACAATATCAGCTCAAGCAGGACAACGATATCATGTTGTTTGAGTTTTTGATGGAGATAGAAGTAGAACAATTTATGTCAATACTGTTCAATGAGCAACAAACACCTCCAGAGTAACATTTGACACAACTACTCCACACCGAACAGTTGGTAAATATCCAGGCACAGCTACCAATTATTTTTCTGGAGAAATAGACGAAGTTCGTGTATACAACAAATCATTAACTATTAATGAAATACAAGCACTTTATATTACTCCACCGACATTTCAAGCAACCACACAATATATCTCAAATCCAATTATCCAAGGATTTTCAGCAGATAAAAATATGAATATAGAAGTAGTTATAAATGGAAATACCTATCCAGCAACCAATACAAACTGAATTCGAAAATCTTATATAAACAATCCAATGTTGTCTGGATGAACTTATGATGTCACATTAAATTATACAAATATTTACTGAGCAAATAACTCTACTACATTTACCAATGCTTTGACTATCAATCCTATTCGAAATATTTCTTATTCTCCAGATTCTACTACATTTGGTAGTGTTACAGCTACACTTAATTGATTAGACACCAACTTTTTTATTACAAATAATAATGGATCAAATCAATATATATTTGATACGAATTGAGGTTTTGTTTTTGAAGTACAAAGCACAACAGGATTACAATACAAAGTATCATCAACCGTAAATCGAATACAAAAATGAAATATCGACTATTCTACAGGAATTTTCTACGAAGATGAAGATATCAACAATTGAAGTATCATCAATACCATAACAGCTATACTTACAGGAGATACTTTTTCTCCAGATATCATAAGCAACAATCTCATAAAAATAGAAAACCTTCCTCTATGATTAACAGGAAATTATACACTCAGCGGAAACAATCAAATCATCATAGCATTGGAAGGTAATGCAATAAGTCATACAAGTTGAGCATCTGTAAATAGTATAAACATCAATTTCCTTTCTTGAGCATTCTCTACTTACAATCCAAGCGATATAGGAAATAGCATCAAAACATGAATACAAATCCAGTTTATAGATTGAGATATTATCCCTGGACAAATTCTTTGGTTAGATGGAAACAAAATCTGAAATAATTTTCTCGATCTTTCTCCAAACAACAAAACTACTACTGGAATAAACAATATTGGAAATTCATTATTGGGTACAGAAACAATAATATGACCTTTCAATGGGACAAATCAATATATAGAAGTCTGAAATTATAATCTTTCTACTTATACTATTAGCGCATGGTTCAATTCTGCTCAATTAAATAATTGACGAAGAACAATTATAGGAGATCCAGGAACAAGTTTTGAAATATCTCAAAATACAAGCAATCAAATAGAAGTTTATTGAGTAATCACATCAAATACTGTCATTTCTGCAAACACACGATATCATGTTACACTTGTAGTTTCTCCTACACAAACAAATCTTTATATAAACGGTGAAATAGACAATTCAAATACAACTCCAAAAACAATCAACAGTCCTTTGACTGTGGGTATGTGATACAATGGACAATACCGAAATGGATCTATAGATGAAGTTATGATTTACAATATAGCTTTGGATACACAGCAAATTCAAGATCTATATATGAAAAAACCAAGTTTTTCAAACACAACATCATATATAGAAAATCCCACACTCAAATGAACAGCTCCTGATTGACAAATAGTTATAGACGTAATTGTTGATTGAAATACTTATCCAGCAATCAACAATCATGACTGAACACGAACAGTAAATTCAGCTTGACCATTTGCAAGTTGAACTTATGATGTCACATTAAATTATACAAATGTATATTGAGCAACTGGTTCTACTATATTTACAAATGCATTAACTATTAATCCTATTCGAAGTATTATTTATTCTCCAGATTCTACTACGTTTGGTAATGTTACAGCTACACTCACTTGATTGGATGGAAATCACACTATTATCAACAATAGCTGATCTCCAGAATATATTTTCACTGAAAACTGAAATTTCACATATCAAGTACAAAACGACTTAGAAGAAATTATCGAAGTAACAGCAACAGTTGATCGAATACAAAAATGATTTGTCACATGATCAAATCTGATTTTTTACGAAGATGAAATACTCAACAATGGATGAATACAAAATACTATTAGCTTCCAACTTAATGGAGATACATTCAATATAAATGCTCCAACAAATGGAAGTATTACCATGTCTGGAGTACCAGCTGGACTTACACCAAATTATTATCTTAGTGGTACACAAACATTGATAGTAGGATTGTCATGAACAGCAACTAGTCACGCAAATAGCAATGATATAAACAATATTGAAATCAGATTTTGAAATTGAGCTTTTACAAATTTACAAGAAAACGAAATCCAAAATAGCACTATAACTGATATTAGAATAGACTTCTTAGATCCATATGTAGGATTGCAACTATATCCAAGTGATGATACAATGATAGACGCCGATACTGACGTAGCAAATGGTTGTGGAGATGGAGTCTGTCAAGAATATAACTTTGGATCAATGCAATATATATGTACTTCTGATTTTTGATCAAAAATACTTATGAAATTTGATCCTTCTAGCATTCCAACATGATCAAAAATCACATCAGCAAAATTAAGATTAAGTAGATATTATATAAACACCCAAACACCAGGTATGTCATTTAGCCTAAGACCTGTTATAAATAATTTCTGATGGGTAGAAGGAAATAAATCAAACACAAAAGCAACTGCAGGTGAAGTAAACTATAAAATGCTCAAACGAGAACAAGAATCTTGGTTTAATTGAAATATTGGTATGGTAAATTGAGTTGATTATTGAATCAATAATATGACAAGCAATCCTGAATTTACATGACCAATAACAACAAGCAATACCCAAGAATTTGATTTCAATAGTTATGGAATATCTCGAGTACAAAATTGGCTAGACAATCCAGAAACAAATCAATGAATTATGATATGAGATAGCAATGATTATTGGTTGTGTGTTCGTTCAAAAGAATTTGGCACAATATCAAACAGACCAATGATGACAGTAACTTACGCTATTGATACTGACAGCCCAGAAATTACATCAATTAGTCCATACAACAATGAAACAAATGTTTGATTATACAACAATCTTATTATTAACTTCAATGAAAACATCAGAAAACATACATGATACAATATAACCATCAAAAGGTTGCACGACAATAGCATTTTTCAAACAATAGATGCAGGAAGTCAAAATGTAACAATAAATAATAATGTTGTGACAATCTGACATGGAATTCCTTTTGAGAATTATACATGATATTATATAGAAATTCAAAGTGGGGCATTTAGAGATGTTGCTGGAAATAGTTTTCCTGGATTTGTAGGCTTAGAAAGTTGGAGGTTTACAACAGTCAATACACAAGTAGTTCCAGCAATTATATGAAACACAGCAACAAACGTTGGTACAAACAGTGCATTAGCAACAGCAACAATAACATCTACAGGAAGTGCAAACATTACTGAAAGATGATTTTATCGAAGCCTAACAAATTGATTCAATGATTTAATGTGAACAAAGGTAAGTGAAGTTTGAAATCGAAATAACTTAGAAGATTTTTCTTTAACATTAACATGACTTCCATCAGGAACTTGGATTTATTTCAAATGATTTGCAACAAATAGTTACGGATCAAAATTTACTCAACAATCATGATTTTTGACACTTCCAGCAAAACCAATCTTAAAACCAGCAACATATATAGACAATGATGGGTTTAGAATAAATCGAGAAACCACAACATGAGCTACAAGTTATAAACTTCGAGTCTCAACCTGATCTTCATTTTATACAACATTACCTTGATATAGTGGAAAAACTATCACAGATATCAAAGAAAATCTAATATGACTACAAAAAGAAACTCGATATTATTACAAACTACAAGCAATAAACAATGCTGGACAAAGTGAAATGTCAAACACACAATCGACACAGACAACTTGGTTACCAGCACCTTGGTCTTGGTTAAAACTAGAAGAAACCTCAGGAAGTACAACATTTGATAGTTCATTAAACAATAATTATGGAATCTTACTCTGATGAGTGACAATGAACCAAGCAGGAATTGATGGAAAAGCTTTCCAATTTGATTGAGTAAACGACGAACTAAGTATTGTAGATTTTGATCATTGACCAGATCTTACAGTTTCTTTCCGATTCAAAACAAACAGTACAAACAATAATATGTATCTTTATAGTCACTGAGATAGTACGGCTACAAATTCCATAAATGTAGTCTTAAACAATAGTGATCAAACACTAAAAACATTTATAAATTGACAACAAACAATATTAAATCTGAATTCAACAATATACAATACAATCACAGACAACGAGCGACATTTTTACACATTGACAATTGACGATGATTGAGAAATTGCTGGCAAAAAGAAAGCCACCGTATATATAGATGGACAAGAAAAAATCAGTAACTCCTCTATCGATTCTGGAATATATAACCCAACAAACAACATCACCCTTGCCAGAAGAAGTACAAACCAAGCAAATACTTTTTATCAAGGAATGTTGGATGATATTCGTATTTACAATAAAACATTAACATCATGACAAGTTTATAACCTTTATGCTGCATTTATAGATACAATACCACCAACAGCATATATAGAATATTCACCATGATCTTGAACCTGCTACAATTGAGATGTTGTCGCTACTTTGACATGAGCTTCAGAGCCGATTGTAATCACAAATAACTGATGATCAAACACTTACACATTTACAGAAAACAATACATTTACGTTTACTTTTAGAGACGCTGGATTTAATACATGAGAAGCAACCGCAACTGTAGATTGGATATGTAAAGATCCTGTAAACATTTGATGACCAGCAATGGTAAATGCAAATATACAAGCAACAAATGATTTACAAATTGTAGAGCAAGAATTCTCAGATTATTTCCGAATAGAAGATCCTATTTGAGCAAACAATTGATATTACACAACAATAGCTATTTCTGATCTATCTGGACAATATCAAAGCATCAGCAAAAACACTATTGCTATGAAATCAACAGATATAATAGTTCTTTCTGGAACAACAAATCCTCGCGTAGAAATAAATAGTAATTTAAGTAACTATCAGTCAATCTGAGAACCTATAACCTATATCAAAAGAGATACAGCAAGCAACTTTTGAGTTAAAGGTAAATACGGAAACAAACCTTGGTTAAAATTTGACATTCCTGCCTATGTTCGTATAGATGAATATAAAGCAACGCTAACCTATACTCTTTATGAAAATTAGTTGCAACTGAGGAAGATTTTTCTATATATTAAGCTTAATAAACATTTTATTTTTTAGAAACAAAAGATGAAAAAATTTTTAACATCATTATTTTTATTTGGAATAATTTTATTAAGTAGCACATATGCTGCAAATATCTGAGATGTAGCTCTAAGATTTTGTAATACAGAAACATTAGAAAAAACAATATCACTTACAACAAGTTGACAAGAAGAGAAAGAAATCTGTATGACTCTTATAAACTGATCATATGAAGATGTAAACATAAATATAAGTTTTGTAGACGGAACAATAACAAATGATACCGACCAAAAAAAAGCATGTAAAAACGAGTGAGAAAATGAGAATTTTTGACAATATATGAGTTTAGAAAGTAATATTATAAAAGTACCAGCTAGATGACAGGCGTTTTTTACTGGAGTTCTGCAGTTACCAGAAGAAGCTGCTTGAGAAATTCGTGGTTGCGTAACTTATTTTATAGCAAATGACACCAATCAAAAGGAAATGTTTACTATTATGGTGCGTAGAGCTAATTTTATAGATGTTTTTGCAAAAGGAGTTGTTACTGTTTGATTGGAATTTATAGATGTAGAAAGTCAGACAAAAAGCATTTCAAAAAATCCGAAAATAGTAAGCTTTTTCAACAAAGACGAAAAAAAACTATACATACAAGCAATGCTAAATAACAAATGAACAGCAGAACAATGAATCACAATCAAATGAGAAATCAAAAATCGATTTTGATACAAAAAAACATTTTTCGAAGAAAAAAGGACATTGTTTGCAAAACAAACCTCAATGATAAATAATGTTGTAGAAAAATTGCCTTTCTACAAAGGACCATTTACTATCACTTATACGGTAGAACATAGTGCAAACATAATTGAAGGACTAGAAACAGATATAGAAGAAAAAAGTTGAGTAATAACAGAAAAAGCAGATATTATTATACTAAACATCTGAACATATATTAGTTTATTTATAGTTTTAACAATAATAAATAGTATTATTTTCTTGGTATTAAAAAGAAAACATAAAAAAATAAAGGCAAAAATCCACAATACAAAAAAGAAAAAAACACAGACAAAAATCCACAATAAAAAAACTCATAAATAATTTATATTTTTGAGAATAATGCGACAAAAAATAGTTGTTTGAATTATTGGAATTTTATTTTTGAGTATAAACAAAACAAAAGCTGTTGACGTAGAATTATACCTAAATATCGTCAACTCTTTTTCTTGAACAGTAACAATAACTTGATCAAATATTTTTACAAACAACAACATAATTTATTCACCAACAAAGACTCCTCTTGCACAAATTTATTCTGACGTTGCTTCAACATATATTATAACAGGTGATTTAGCTTCCCCTATAAGTTGATCTCAATCAAATTCTTACACCCTACAAACAAATTTATCACTTAGCAAAACCAATGCTATAAACACAATTTTTCCAGTTTTCTGGAAAGAATTAGAATTATTAACTCACAAAAACTTAAAAATTTTTGTAGATAAATCAGCTCCAACAATTCCCACAATCACGTCACCAACAAACAATTCAAATATCAATTGACCAGTAGTAATTTCTCGAACACCATCCACTGATATTTGAGCTGGACTCAAAGAATATATAATATTGATTTCAACAGATCAATCATTCTCTACAACAATATATTATCAAACAACAACAAACAACGAACAATATATAAACACATCAACATTCCCTTCTTGAAATTTATATATCAAAATACTTGCAAAAGATGAAGTAGCAAATATAAACGAATCTCAAATGGTTATCATCTGCAATAAATGTGAAACTCCCTCAAATTGATGATGAGGTTGATGATGAGGCTTTTACAACCCACCTAATGAACCAACAGATATCCAATGGATAACTATTATAGAAAATATTGAAGAACAACAAAAAATCACCCCAAAAGAAGAACCAAAAATCTGATTTATAAGCAATATCTTGTATGACGAAGAACTTTTGGAAGCCTATAAATATGCTTATAGTATATGAATCACAACAATGCCAACAGCCTATCAAGCAAATCTCAAAGGTAAATTAATTAGAAAAGATCTTGCAAAAATGATTTCAGAATATGCTCTCAAGGTTTTAAAACTCAAACCAGACAATAGATTGAAATGTCTTTTTGAAGATATAGAAAACGAAAATCTGGAAACAAAATACTACACGAAATTAGCATGCAAACTATGATTAATGGGACGACATGCAGATGGAAAATCAAAACTTGACAATTTTATGCCAAATGAAGCCGTAAATAGAGCTCAATTTGGAACAGTTCTTTCTAGAACACTTTTTGGAGAGTCAAACAATATAAATCAATGAGAAAACTTCGAACGATACCAAAAACATCTCATTGCTTTAAATCAAAACAACATTATGAAAGTTATAGATATTCCTTGGATGGTAGAACTTAGATGACGAGTTATGTTGACTATGATGAGAGCTGACCCAAACTACACTATTCAACATGCATCTCCTAAATAA
>CAYRHE010000021.1:0-19156 GCA_964424095.1 uncultured Candidatus Peribacteria bacterium
TTCCGCAGTTCGTTCTCCTTGTGGTAAAATATATTGCGTTCCTATTTCTTCCAAAAGTTTTTCGCTTTTTTCTTGCTCTTCGATAGATGGTTCAGGGGTTTTGCTCTTAGGAAGTGATTCTAATTTATTCAAAATTCTGGTCAAAGTTTCTTTTCCAGCTCGTCAGTCAACTGTTATTTGATCGTTTGTATTTCCATTATTCCATTGTTCTTGAAAATCTTTTACAGCAGTCATAGTTTTACTTTCTGTTTTAGTTTTAATTTGATTTGAACCTCTGTAAACTCAATCAAGCGGTCATGGGTTATAGCCTAATTGACTCAATGCAATTTGTAGACTTAATGTTAGTCAGGCTCATTGTTCTCTAAAAGCTTCTGTATGTCATTTTTGTAATATTAGATCAACAGTTTTTTTCAAAACATTTTTTACATGATCCATAGTAAATTTTTTCTCCATAATTTCGTCAGCACCTTGTGTAGTACTGATTATAGATTTTTTTAAGTCATTTAAATCACTGTTGCTGTTTGCATAAACATCAGCAATTTGTTTTCTAATCCAAGTTCTGTCTTGTCTATTTATACTTTCATGAATATCTGCAATTTTTTCACTCATTTGTAAAAATTATTAATAGTAAAATCCTTACTATAATTATAATCCAAAACGCAAAAATTGCAAATTTTTGAGAAGAAAGTTCAGGTTTTTTGTTGTAAGAAATTAAGTTGATTAGCTAGATTCCCGCCCCAATTTCTTGAAGCGGGAATCACAGAAAAGAAAAATGCCCCTTTTGAGGGCATTTAAATCTTTAATATGTTTTTTATTTTAAGCCGCTGTTCAGCCTCATTCTTGCTCTTCTTTTTCTTGTTTTAATTTTGCTTTTATTGCAAAAACCACCACAAGTCATATAAATGCAAATACCACAATTCATAGAACTATAAAAATTATTTTTAGCCAGTTAGTCGATGTTGTGCCAGTTTCCAAGGTAACATCGTCTGGTACCGGTCTTATATCCGAAGTACTACAAAGATTGCTAGGTATAGAATATAAGTTCATTATTTTACAAATATTTGGCATAATTATTTCATCCATATCTATTTTGTCTATTTGTGTCGTTGTCGGTGTTTTACCTTCTGGAGCAGTGTTTTGTCAAATAACATTTACAATTTTTTGTAAAACTTCTTTTCTTTTGTCTTGTTGTGTAATTCCCAAAGAAGCATCACCAAGAACGGTCTCAAACTCTTTGAATAGATTATCTATATCTATAGCAAGATTTGTTGGTAATATAGAAAGAATATCTTGTTTTGCTATCCCATATTCACCAAGTCATTCTGCTGCTGCAGTTGATCTATTGGAAAGTTCCAAGAATATTTTTTTTAGCATATCGTCTTGTTGTTGATTTAGTTTGATATCATTTCTTCAAAGATAGTCCTTTAATGTAACAACATTGGATAATGTTGATTGTGAATCAGAAATATTATCTCTAAGTCACTTTAGCATATCTTTAAAAACTTTATTTGTTCAAGTAAACCGTTCTGGTCAATTTAACTCTCCCAAAAGCGAACTAATTTGGTCATAAGCTTTTTTATCTTGAGGGTTTAATGCTACTTCAAAATCAATAAATCAAATCATAAAATCTTGCGACACTAATTTTTTGTTTCTATCAGAATAGTAAAGTCTTCAAATCATACTATCATATTGTGGTTCATATTTTTGTAAATATAGTTGATTACATTGAAAATCAGCATCATCCAAAGGATTTCAATTTCAATCAGAATCTTCATTTACGTTTACGTCGACATAACAAGGGCCTAAATTTTCATTGTGTTTGATGTAAAATAATATTGTGTTCTCCAAACTATTACCTACAAAAAGCTCAATACCACTATTTGTGAAAGTTGCTTCTGGAATAGACAAAAACTGATAATCTTTTGAAGTTGATCATGTTTCTATTGTAATAGCTAATCTTTTTTTTGCTTCATTTGCATGTTCATCTGCCAAATCTATTGATGCAAAATATCTTCCTGGTCAAGGATAAATATAAGAAAATGCTGATCATGTTCTAATAGAATTAGTGTCTGTACACGTCTTTACATCAGCACAAATTCTTTTTTGGGCAATATCTCCCAAACTTACATCTCTAAATAAAGCAAAATTTCATTCCTTTGTATATAATAATCTAGGTTTTAAACCGTTTCTTACTATGATAGTTCATCATTGCGAAACCCCTCTATATCATCTATAAAGAACTGATGCCCTAGGTCTAAATCAAGTTTGATCACTAGGTTTTGTATAAACATGAGTTACGCGATCTTTTTTTGTAACCAAATCCCATGTTCAATCGCCATCAAAATCATAATAAATAGTTCTTTCCTTTACGAAATCTGGTCTATCCGATATGACTTTTGACACAACCTCAAATGTTACTTCATCTCAAACTTCTACAGCAGTGCTATTCATTCTAAGTGTTACAAGCGGAACATCTGGTCTAGATGCGTCGGGAGGGAAAAATACGATAGGTCAGTTTCCTATAATATCTTGGCTAGAGCTTTTTCCCTCATCGTTATCATACATGGTTACACCAAAAGAATATTCTCCAGCAATTTTTGGTAAAGAGAAAAACACATAAGGTATATCTCCTGGGGTTATCTTTGTTTCTATATACCTTGTTGGATCATCTTTTAAATAGTAATACCATTTATAATAAGATATAAAACCATCAGGATCTATAGCGTTTGTAGCACTAACTTTTACAATTAAAGGATCAAAATTGCTGTTGAATATATCTCTTGTTTGATTCTCATTGAATCATACTCACATTTGATTTCCATATTGCGGGAAGAACAGTAAAATGTTATCTAATTTTGGTAATGAATTTACTACACGAAACCAAACTCTGGTTGTGTTACTTTTTCAAATAGAAGTATCTTCTGCTGTTAAATCAATATAATTACAACCTAATTCATCAAACTTATAATTAAAAGTCGTTTGTTTATAAATTTCTTTGTTTTTTGGTTGGAAAAAGAATTGTAAATCAGATTTTTCTCATTTTGTGTTTACTGATAATTTTGGATCTACAACTATTTCTTGATACCTATCAATTTGATATGCAGGATGTTCTGTAAATCATGAAAAAGCGCTTCATTCTCTACATGTTTCATTTTGAGTAAGTATTATGTTGTTTTTGTCTATAACTTCGAAACCTGCTATTGGATAGTTTTTTTCTCATACAAAAACTGTTTTTACTACTTCATTATAAGTTTCATTATCTCAATTTACTTTTAATTTTACTCTATAAATTCATGTTTTTTTGTAGAGATGAGAGATTGTTTCAGATTGTATAGTTCTTTTGTCGTTATCTCAAAAATCCCATTCGTAAGATAATATTGGTTGGTTTGTTTTTACTGTAAAATTCATAGAATTTCATCGAGTCATTGCTATTGGTGTAGCAACGATTTCTGGTCTAAGAATAGATTTAATTTCAATCTCTTTTTCTAATTCTGACATTTTTCAATATTGATCTTTAACCATAAGTTTATATTTGAATTTTCCTATAGAATTAAATTCTACAACAATTTTTCCATTTTTTTCTTCTGTAGAAACAATATTTGTTTTTGCTGTTTCAGGGAAAATCCATTGGTATTCCAAATCATCTACCCCATTCATTTTGTCTATGTCAGAGCTAATCGTTGCATCAAATAAGAATCTTGAAGGATGTAGCCATTCGTTTGAAGGAGTAACTGTAAATTGAGGAATTGGTTCTGTGGATTCGACATACACTTGAAAAATATCAATATCTGTTTGTCCAAGACTATCTTCAATAGTAAGTTTTACTGTATAAAAACCTGGTTTTTTAAATTGTTGTTTTATGTCTTTTCATTGATATGTTTCCAATTTATTGCCGTTTTGGTCAAAAATTTCCCAAGTATAAAGTTTTATTGAAGAAACAACAGAATAAGAAGTGCTAGCATCAAAACCAAAAACCGTTGATGTATTTCATTTTTCTGGAGTTTGTTTAATTATAGCAACTGGATCTGAAGCAATAAGATCAAATGTTTCTGTTGTTTTGTTGTTTTCATTGTCAAAGACATCCAAAATTACCTTATATTCTCATTTTCCAGGCAATGAAACTCTTATTAATTGTGGTTTTCCATCACCATCTCTAGTATATTTAAAACCATCTCTAGAAGTGATTTCCCAACGGTGAGAAATAATTTGTCTTCATCCCATAGCGATAGTTGATGTTGCATCAAAAACAACACCTTTTTCTGCTTCCAATGTTCCTATTTTTACTTTAATATTTTTATCCATTTTTTGTCCATTTGCATGAACAGATGGTATTGCTGATTTTGGAGTAACATCTATAGAAATTGTTTGGTCTCAATCTAAAATTCATTTTTGTTTGTTTGAGCTTCTTACAGTTAGATGTACAATATAATTACCTTCTTTTTCAAAAGTATAAGTTAAAACTGGTCAGTTTCCTATGATTTGATCAACACCATTCATATCTCTATAATACCAAAAGAAATTTCTAGCAGGAATTGTTTCATTTGATGGGTCTGTACTTCATCTTCCATCAAAAGTTACAGCAAGAGGTGCTGGTCAAGATTTTGGCGAAGCGGTTGCTTTTGGTGATGTTGTATATTGAGAATTGATTTTCTTCAAAACATCTGTAAAAGGTTTGTAACAGTTTGACATAAAAGAAGTAAAAAGCGATCTATACATTGTGTCGTTTTGTGATACGCTTCACAATTGATCTGATAATAAATTACATTGTTGGTATGTTACCTTAAATGAATAGTCTTGTGGTAATTTTGGAAAAAGTGCAATAAAACTAGAGTTAAGTTCTCTAAATTTGTCTGGATGTATATTGTTTCATAGTTTTGTATAAGCGTCAATTTCTACAAAAATTCACAAAACTTTCTCCCATGATTCTTTGATTTCATAGTTTGCTATATATTCGTTTGGAACAGCTGCTTGTGTAGTTTCTTTGAATGCAAAAAATGATATTCATACCAAAGAAAACAATCAAACGATTAATGTTACAACAAAGTGATGATATTTGTTCATATCTGCGACATTACAATTAAAAATCTTATTTAAATTATACTTTTTTTCTAATATTTTTCAAAGAACACAAAACAATTCTGATTATTATTGATTGACATTTTGTTTGTTTTTGTTGGGGCATTGGTCGGTGGTGTTTTTGGATAGCTAAAATAGTTGATAGCTTACATTTGTTTGTATTTTATACAATTAAGAAAATATTCTAGCAGATCAAAAAAAGAAAAGATAGTTAGTCCTTTCACAATTTCACAATAAAAAACAAATAAACTAAGCTTTTTTACAAAAAGCAATAAAATTCATCCATCATAAAGGCAGTATCGTGTTTGGAATTGTAGTCTAATTATATTTGTATCGCTGCTTTTTGGCTACAGATGATATTGATTTGGTGATGATTTCCTTCTTTTATTTGTTTTTTTATTGCTCGAATAATCAGTTAGTAAAGTTTATAAAGTTCTTAAGGTTTAACTCTTAAACTCTAAGTTCTAAGCTTTAAGTACTAAGCTCTAAAATATAAACCAAACTTAATCTTGAAAACAAAAACTTATTTCCTACAATCCAAGGAGCCAATATTTTTTATATTGTTATGATTTTTATAAAAATGGACATTACTCCATATAAACAACAAATGCAAAAGGCAGTTGATTATCTAGAAAAAGAATTAAAAAGTTTGCAAATTGGTAGAGCTTCAGCTTGATTAGTAGAAAACATCGATGTAAATCTTAGTTATGGATGATCTCTAAAAATTCCACAAGTATGACATGTTACAGTTATGGACGCTCAGACGATCAAGATCGAAACCTGGGACAAATGAGAACTTAAAAATGTAGAAAAAGCAATTTATGATTCAAACTCTGGTTTGACACCACAAAATGAATGATCTTATATTATGATAAAAATTCCTCCACTAAACCAAGAAAGAAGACAAGAAATTACTAAACAAGTAAAATCAATGTGAGAAGAAATTAAAGCTCGTATTAGGCTTGTTAGACAGGATGCTATGAAAGATACAAAAAAACAATTTGATGATAAACTTATTGGTGAAGACGCTCATAAATCAAATGAAAAGGAAATAGATAGCTTGGTAAAAACAATGAACGACAATATCGATTCTATTGTGAAAATAAAATCAGAAGAAATTATGAAAGTATAATTAGATAGATTAGACACGCTTTGCTTTAGATATAGATTAGACATGATTAGGTTCCTAACCCATCTAATCTAACTAACCCATCTAATCTAACTAAAAATTTTATTTATAAAATCATACAATGAACATTTTTTCACTATTATTTATGGAAATACTTTATCGTCCAATTTTCAACTTGATGATTGTCTTTTTGGCAATATTTGGTGGTAATTTGGGTATCGCTATAATCTTGCTTACAGTTATTACAAGATTAGCAATGATCAAACAGACATCTGCTTGAAATGATATGCAAAAAGGAATGGGTGATTTACAACCGAAACTTCAAGAAATTCAAGAAAAATACAAAGATGATCCTAAACAACTTTCAGCAGAAACAATGAAAGTTTTCAAAACACATGGTAAATGACCACTCAAAGGTTGTTTGATGATGTTGATTCAAATCCCAGTATTTATATGACTTTTCACAGTTATTAGAAAAATATCAAACAACGAAATCCCTGCAGAATGGCTATATAGTTTTATGCCTTTTGGGGAAAAATATCTAGACCCAGCAAATATAAATCATATGTTTTTGTGAATAGATTTGTTGGCTACAAAAAATATTGTTTTGACTGTTGTTGCAGCTGTGTTTACTTATTTTCAAATGAAACTTACAACACTTGCAAAACCACCAGCTCCAAAAATACCATGAGCAAATACGCCTGATATGGGTAAAATGATGTGATTTATGAATATATTTATGGTTTTTATGATTTGAACATTTGTTTACTGAACCCAAGCTGGAGTTGGTCTATATATAGCAACAACATCAGTATTTAGTGTGGCCCAATATTCTATTCAATATAGAGCATTACTCAAAGCAAAGTTTTTGGAATGGAAAAGTAAAGGTCAAAATGTCGTTATTGGTAAATAGTTTCAATCACTATTGCTTTGATAAAATTAATAGTCATTTCCGCTTTGCCAGCTGAAGGTTGCGTCTTTAGCGGAATTGCGGCGGAAATCTAAAACCCAACAAACAAAAAACCCCTGATTAGTTTCAGAGGTTTTTTCTTTGAAAAAAGATTAAATTTATTTTTTAAAGTTTGAAAGATATCAGTCTTCAAATTCTTTTAGAATTTCTACAAAATATTCTTCATAATTTGGAATAGCTTTTTGACAAAGATTATTGAATCATTCACCATCAGCTTTTGATAAAAGCAACTCTGCTTCTTCTCTTTGTTCTGGTGTAAGTTTAAGCGCTATTTTTGTCACAATACGTTTCAACAAAACGGGTTCGATTTCTTTGATCATATCTTCATGATCTTCTGGATGAAATCATGCTTCAATAAGCATATCTACGATAAATTCTTGGATATTATTCATAATAAATTTTGTGTAAATAGATAAAATTATTTTCCTGTTAACCAACTGTATGTTGGTGTTGGAGATGTTGATGCTGGATTATTTTTGTCAGCAATAACAATAGTTGGATCTGGCACAGGATCTTCTTTTGTAGATTCTATTGGTTTTCAAACCTCATCTTTATTTGGTTGCATTCTTTCCATAAAAGTGTTTGCAAATACTGGCATACCAACACCATCCAACCAATAATGTCTATTACAAATTTCTTCTGGAGCAGGTATAGTTGTTCATCAAACTGTAGTCATTTTGGTAAGTTGTTCTGTTAGTCTAGAAATAATTCAACTATTATTTTCTATTCAAATATCATTCCCTATAAACATATGTCCATAATATCACATTTTCATTTTTTCTTCTGCCGTAAATTGTGCAATACTATTTGGATCAGCTATAAATTTTTGTAAGTCTGCCAATACCTTTGCTCATTCGCCTTCGTTTATCAATCCAATTTTTGGACTAGATAGGAATGCTTCAGCTGTTTTTGCTGCTGGACTTGTTGATGTCAAAGAATTTATGTTCGCATCCAAAAGTTGTCTTTGGAACTCACTTCATCATTCGTTCAATGTCCATAAAGTATCTTTCATAAAATCATGCATCCATGAATTAAGCTGTGTATCTTGCCATCACATTTCATTTTTTACAATAGTTCGCCAAGCATGTTGATTGTATCAATCTGCACTAGCAGATGTAGGGGCGTTTTTGAGAGCATTTTCGATATTAGTTATGTTTTGTTGTGTTGCTCACGCATTTGCAAGAGATGTTTTAACTTCTTCATGTAAAGCTAATTCATCTGTTCAAGGTACAACAATTTGAGTTCATCCACATGGATAGTTACCAAAAATTCCGCTACCCAAAACATATTGAAGTCATACTGCTGTTCATGCATAAAGCATACCTGCTCATATTCCATATTTCAACTCTAGATTTCTTCTTTGAGTTTTGAAATTTTCCATAGAAGCATCATAATCGTCAGTCAAATCTCCTACCAAATAAGTATATTGTGTATTTCATCTAATTGTTGTAATATCTGTACCAAGTTTTTCTGCTCACTGAGTAATTGCAGTATAAAGATTTCTCATATCAATTTCTACTTTTGTTTTATCTTGTGATGCGACAAAGTTGTGTCCAGTTTTTTTGTAATAATCAACTCTTGCCAAACCATTTGACAAATAACTACTAAGTGCTGCTTCTTCTGTAGGAGGCAAAGTACCAGGAATAGATACAAATCTATTTATAAATTCCGTAAGCCTTGTTGTGTCGGCTATATTTTTTTGTGTCGATTCTTGATAAAGTTTGAATTGTCTTGTTGCTTTATATTTCCTCCAACTATACCAAGGAGCATTATTCATCACTGTTCTGATATTATCCATAGCTTGTTTTTCTATATTTAGACCGTGAGTCAAACGTTTTTCTTGTCCTTTTTGTTCTTTGGTATAATGAGATGCTTTTTTTGCTGCTGTCATCATTCCTATTTTTGTAGCAATTAATCATGTGGCAGTAGCTGCTCATGCAACTCAGCCTATCAATCATCCCGTTGCCAAAATTCATGTACCAGCCAAGATGCTTCAACCTACAGTTAAATATGGGTGTCTATCCATCCATGCGCCAAATTTATACCAAAATCATCTTTCTTTGTCTTTGTTGTCTATTTCATAAGCACCTGTTGTATTATCCAAAAGTTGTAATTGCATTTGTAATGTTTTTACATCTTCATTTAGTAACCCTTGTTGATGTTTTATAATTTTGTTGATTTCAATTGGATCGTTGATATTATCCAGAATTTTTTGTATATAGTTAGGATAATTCTTTTTGGTTTCTGTAAAATATTTTCCAGTGATTGTGTTTAGTTGTGCTTGAAAATTTGTTGCATTATAAGTGGTTCCTGTAACTAATAATTTACTGATTTCATCTACCATAGTGTACTCAGCTTTTTCATTTTTTAGTTTCAACAAAATATTGGAAGCAAGGTAGTCCATATTATTATTTCCTATAATAGCTGTTACTGTAGGATCTAGGCGCAAGATAGCATTAAATTTTGTTTCAAAATCTATGTCTGACATTTTTGTTGTTAAAAACTCTTTACACAAAAGATCTATATCTGGATTTTGATGACTGGTAAGTCTTCTTGTTATTGTTCCATTCCAATTTCTATCACCAGATTCCATTTCATGTCTATCTGAAGCAAAAACCACATCTTCACGGGTAAGGTCTACATTTCATTTTACAGATGAAAGATGTCTGTTTCTTATTTTTTGTCTACGAACAGACCTAAGAGCAAATGTCTTCATTCTTTCTCGAGCTTTTCGAGTTTTAGCATCGAACAAGTTTAATTTACCCAAAGCTTCATATTCTTTTCTAGCTGCTTCCTCAGCTCTATTATTTGCTTCCTCAAGATGTACACTTTCTACATTTGAAATTGTTGCTGTTCGTTTATCATTTTTTTGCGTAGGAGTAGGGGGAACAGGCGTATGAATAGGAGGAGTTGTTTTAGAATAATCTTCTTCATTATTTTCTCCACCATCAACTATAGTTTTATTTTCTTCATTTCAACCATCTTTGTTTTTTCTATCATCAATAATTAAAAGGTCATCTGATGGTTTTTGTTGTTCTTTCTTTTTAGATCAGTCCTCTTGTCAGTCAATATAATCAACTATTTTACCTTCATGTTCTGGTAATGATTTTTTTTGGTCTGGTCATTGAGGTAATAAAATCTGTTTATCATCTTTAGTTTTTTCAGTATGAGGTCATAGCTCTTTTTGTTTTTTTTGTCTGATAACATGATAAATTTTATTATCATTTTCTAATATCTCTTTTTTTATTTCTTCAAGCAATCTATCAAAATCACTTTGTAATTTAGCAAGTTTATCTTTCTTTTTTTGAAGTTCATCTTGTTTCCTAACCCTATCGGTTTCATTAGAATATAGGAATTTGGAATCAAGTTCAGATTCAAGTTCTGCGATTATTTTTTGAATTTCATCGATATAACTTTTCATATCTTCTAGCTCTTTTTTTCTAGAAGGATTTATTTTTGAAAGCAAAATTTCTTCAAGCAATTTATCAAAATCATTTTGTAATTTAGCAAGTTTATCTTTCTTTTTTTGAAGTTCATCTTGTTTCCTAACCCTATCGGTTTCATTAGAATATAGGAATTTGGAATCAAGTTCAGATTCAAGTTCTGCGATTATTTTTTGAATTTCATCGATATAACTTTTCATATCTTCTAGCTCTTTTTCTCTATTTGAATTTGTTTTTTGCGAAATTTTTATATATTCAACATCGTAACCATTCTTCTTGAGAGATTCTTCACATCTTTTAGTTTCTGCTTCCAATTCTTCCTGTGATTTTATATCCTTTCATGGTTCGTCGTTATTGATTTGAATCCAATATTTTTGATCCATAGGCACATTTTCTGGTCGAGAAATAATAAGCATTTCAGAAAATTGTGTATCTAGCTTTTCTAGTTCTTTTTTGTCTCACTCATTTTGTAAATATTGTTCCAAAAAGTTTGTATAAATTTCTTTATTTTTTTTGATATCAATAAAAACCCCAGATTGGATTTCTATTTCTGAAATATTTGAAAATCCACTTCACTCTCTAAGTTCTCTAATTTTGTCTGCCAAATTATCTCTATTTACCAATAATCATTTCCTCAAAATTTCTTTTGATTCTGGTGTTTTTTCTGTATTATTATTCTCTTTTGGTTTTTTGTTTTCAATTTCTTCTGTTATAGTTTCTGTGTTTTCTTGTTTTTTTTCTATTGGTTTTTTTGATAAAAAATTATCAAGATATATTATCAATTCTTCAAGCAAATTTGACATAGAAAAATTTCATCTAGTTTTTTCTTCCCATTCTTTTTTAAGTTCTATAAATTTCTCTTTTGCCATATCTGATGAAAAATCATCTTCTTTTATTTGATCAAAAGATACGGTTTTTTTTATTTGTTCATTTATGAAATTTATATCATTTGTTATTTTTTTTGTTTCAAATTTCTTTTTTATTTTTTCGTATTCTTCTTCTGTTCGTTTTATAAGAGAAAGATCTTTATTGTTTCTTTTCTTTTGTATAAGTTCTATCAAGCCTTGATATTTTTTATCTTGATTTAGTTTTTCAAAATTTTTTTCAGCCGCAACTTTATCATCTTCAAAAACTATCATATTACCACTATCCAAAATCAATCTTTGCGCCAAAGCCCAATCAGTCCCTTCTATTCATTTTTGATTATTTTCTCACAAAAAATAATGGTAACTATCAAAAACATTACGATAACTGTTTTGATCGATTTTTAAAGCATTTCAATCAATTTTTATCTCACTTGGTATGCTTCACGTTTTTTTTCTTGATTCAAAAATTTGATATGCAATATCCCCAATCTTTATTGGTTTGCGCCAGCTTAAATCAAGGGTTTCAAAAACCTCAAGCTTTGCTTGAGCAAGAATTTTTTCTTCTTTTGAAGCATTGCTTTTTAGAAGTTTCTGTTGATTTAAAAGATTGTAGCTTGGGTTAATCATGATGAAAAAATACTAATAAAATACCTTAAAATAATTCTACTTCCTTTTCTCAAAAAAAGCAAAAAATCCCCCAAAGCGGAGGATTTTGAGGTTGACATTTTACAAAAAGATTGCATTACATTCTTCTATTCATTGCTTTTATCATTCTTCCCATAATCATTGGATTCATAAAAATTTCTTTGGTTTCTTCTGGAGTACACATACGTCTTCATCCTCTTGCATCTACATCATCAAGTTCTGTCTTTCTTATTATACGATTATTTCTACCATTCAAAATGTTTCCTGGATCTTCAGGAGTAATAACACCAAATTCTCCATCTTCATCCAATACATAAATATTTTGTGTCAGAGGATCGCGAACTCAAAAATTACTACGATTTATTTTATTATTTTCTCTAAGTTTTTTCGTCATTTCTTCATAAAAAGCTCAAACAATTTCTCTTTCCATTCCGTCAAATATTCTGATTTTATTTTTTCTATATTCCAATAATTTTCATAGATTTTTGCCTGAGATTTCTATATCTCATTTTTTCAAAGTAATGTTGTTTTTTTCAAACGAAATTTCCACATCCCCAACATTTGTTGTAAAATCAAATTGACGAACAGTTCTCAGGTTTGTAATTGTTTTGATAGGTGATGTCCAGAAATTATTTGCAGAAACCTTTGTTTTCAACAATCTAGACCTAGTTGCATTTCTATATCATTCGTGATATTGATTCATTGAAAAATTAAAGTGTCACATAAGTACATCTATAGCTGTTTGCAATGATCTACTGTTTCCCATTCCATGAAATGTATTTGTAGTCACAAAAGAATCGTAATCAAACAATACGTTTTCTGTCCTTGTTCCTCACGTATCATTTGTTTCAACTAAAGAAATATTTTCTTTGTTCATTATTATTTCTCTTTGTAGAGCTGTGCCTGGTACACGATAATTTAAAGAAAAGTTTTTTTTCTTTGCTATTTGTACCATACTAACCATCATGTTGTAGACAATATGAGCCCTAACTTTGAAATCAGGAATATCAGGACAATTAAGAATCTTTCTTGCCAAAGTAGAAACTTCTCATTGTTTTAAAGTTATACTTTTTCTTCTATAGCGTTTATCATTTTCTGGAAAATCTATAGTTACATTAATATTGTTTTTTCCGCTAATGTTTGTTTTGAGATCGTATTTTACAGGTTCTGGATTATTTAAATCAGTGATTCTAGAATTGGTAGAAATGTCGACAGATTGGTCTTTTATTTCATGACTTGCTCAGTTATAAAATCTCATATAGCCTACATCAGGACGACCAAAAGGGATTCACAAAATGCGTCTTCTTCTATGTTTTATCATTTGATCATTTGCTCAAATATTTCATTGTATAGCATCATTTATTCTTGCTCATCAAACAACTTCATTGTCATTTCTTCTTTGTTCTATTGCTGTCAGAAAACTACTTAATTCTGTTTTTAAACGCATATTGTTTGGTACAGAATTTGTCAACAATTCATTTAATCAATATTTTAAATATTCCTGTACACTATTACTTAAATTATTATGTACATAGTTTTGATAACTTACATTATCTCTGATTACATTTGGATCATTATTCCAAGTGCGACTATCATGCGCAAACCAATCACGAAATGTATTGTACGTATTTATATTTGTTATATTTAAAGCAATAGGTCAAACGTTCAAAAAATTTCTATATATCTGTTGATAAAGTTCTTCTTTGATTTCGTTTTCTTTTCAATTCTTTTTTCCATATTCTTCAAGTTGTGAAAATCTTGTTCCGTCAAGATGTTTCAATGCTTCAAAAACTGTTTCTCTTTGTAATGAAGGAAGTCTGTTGTTGTATTGTGTTACTAATTCATTTTTTACGATATTTCCTGGTGCTGTTGTGTTGTATATATCTATTTGTGTTTGACGACCAATAAAATCTAGTTTATTTTTATCTTGAATATTTATTTTAATAGGTTTTTTATGAATAACACTTATTCCATCCAAATTATTTGTTCAAGATACATTATATCATAATTTAATTGATAAATTTATTTCCCAATCTCATTCCAATTTCGGTATAAATTTTATTCATCCCAAATCAAATTTTGGTGGTGTAGCTGATATATCCAAAATATTTCAGGTTTTTTCTATTTCTATGTTTTTTATTTCTCATGATTTATTTTTAATTGCAATAGTATATTTATTTCAATTCTTTGTTAATGTGTTTCAGTTTTCATCACAAAGTTCTCCAATATCTGGGTTTGATATAACTCTAAAAAAATTTGTATTATCTAAATCAATTGATGATGGTGTTATAATAGTTCATCATAAACTAATTTCAATTTTTTGATCAGGAAGTTTTTTCTTTGTTAAATCAAATTTATTTATATAATCATTTGATATTTTATCATAATCTGACCTCATTCTTTCAGTATTTCATAGTAGGTTTCCAGTAGTATCTAGAATAGAATTTATCTTAGATATTTCATTATTTCGTTCTATAAAATTACTTGACCTTAAAACATCTCTTGGTCGAGTAGCGGGAGGAGTTGGTTTTGGTCAAAAATTATCGTTTATTTGTTTTTCCAATCAATCTCTTTTATCTTTTAGATCTTTTTTTAGTCAGGTTGGTAAATTTAATATATTTTTTGCACTATTAAATTCTGACTCTATTTCTTCAGTTACTTCCAAACTTTTTCAAGATCAAAGTACGCTTGAAAGGTCAGATCTATAATTGTTTACTAAATTTTTAAATTTCGGCAAATCATCAATTTTTTGTATAACATCTTTTTGTTCTGATAATTTGTTTTTTATAGCATCACTCATTTTCTCTCTATAATAAATAAAATCTATTTTCCGCCTTTTTTATAATTCCATTTAAATGTTTCTCTATACCTTTTCATATCATCTGAGTATTTTTTCCAAAAGATTTCCATCGCTTTTCCTCATGATGGGAAGTTTAGAATATCGAATCAAAAATATTTCAGAGATCTTAGAAACATTTTTCATGAATTCCAAGCTGTTCTAGGAACATATCTAATCAGATTCCATGCTTGTTTACTAGTTCCCTTAAAGAAAGATCCTATAGCTCAAAAGAATCATTTTTTCTCTGATTTCTCTTTTTTCTCTTCAGATTTCTTTTCTTTTTTATTTTCAGATTTTTCTTTTTTATCCTCATTGTTTTTTTCTTTTGACATTTCTGATTCCGGTTTTTTCTCGTTTTCTTTTGATTCGGTTTTTTTCTCATCTGATTCTTTTTTCTCTTCATTTAACTCTTCTTTCTTTTTTTCAACTTCTTTTTTTTGTTTTTGTTTCTCTTCTTCTTTTTTTACATTTAGATCAATTCGATCATACATATCTTTGTTGTGTCAAAGTCTTTCAACGCCATTTCCTTCTTTTAAAATTTTCATGGCTTCATCATAAGATTTTGCATCTTTGAAATTGTCTGGTAGCTTTTTTTGTAATGTTTCAAGTACCCCTTGTTTTGTCAAATTGGAAAAAGTTTTTGCGAAGCTTTCTTCTTGTTTTTTAAAATCCTTATGTCATTTTACTTCTCATCTTGGTTCTTCTGGTTTTATTTCTTTTTCATTTTTCCCGCTTTCAACTTTTTTCTTGCTTTCATCAATGTCAGTACTTGGTGCTTTTGCAGCCATAATAAATTATTTTTACTGATTAAAATTGTGTTGTGTCTTCTATAGTTGGTTCATGAATTTCTTTGTCTTCTACTAGATAATCCGTTATCAAATCATTTGCAATTTCCTCGAGCATAGTATAATATTTTGATACATTAATCTGACAATATTCTCGAAAATACTCTTCACTTTCAGATTGTTCTTCGATTTTTTTTACATCTTCTTCTGTCAGTATTTCACTAAGTTGTTCATAAAAAATATCTTCTACAATTGATTCTACAATATCTTCATCAAGATAATGATCTTCTATTGGAGATATTTCTTTGATAGTATCTATAATATATATAGCAGCTTCTTTTGGGGTTGATAGCATGGTAAAATTTTATTTATAAAGTTATGCAGCAATTTTAGTTTCCAAGGGTTTTGATATTTTATCAAAATATTTATTTGCAGACTCAGCAACCTCTTTTTTAATTTGTGTTTTTAGTTCTTTTACTGTAGGAGAATCATTATCTTGCGGATTCATATCATTTATTGCTTTTTGTATAGCATTTTTGTTTTCTATTATTTGTTTTTCTCACATAGTAGAGAAGTTTGTGAGGTTTTTCATAAATAAACTAGCTTTTTTTAGACTAGCCTTTATTTTTCATCATTTCCAAAACCTAGTTGTTGTCAAAAAATAAGCCAAAGCTTTTTTTGGATTTTCACCAAAAAAAGATTTAAACTTATTTAATGTTTTTCTAAGATATTTACGCCTTCCTTTTTCTACAGGATTTATAATTCTGATCATTTTCTCGTCTTCCATAAGTTTTTCGTTGTATTTTTGTTCTAATTTTTTCTTTTCTTCTTCACTTTCTTGTAGCTGTTTCATAAGATCTTGCATTGTCTTGTTCTGGGTAGAATTGTTTTGTTGGTTTTTAGAATTTAATTTGTTGTATTCTCTCATATGAGATTCCAAAAGTTTTTTGATATCACTTTTTTTAATATCTCATTTTTTATTCAAAAGGTTTTGTATCTTTTTTATGCTTGTTTCGTTTTTTTCACCATTTTCTTTGTTTTCATAATCTCTATCCAAAAGCTCGTTTGTCAATAAACGTATTTTTTCTTTATCTTGTGAAGAAATTGCATCAACAAGATTTTTGTTTAGATCAGCCAAAGACAAATTTTTAATATTATTTTCTAGCTTCTCTTGATTGTTGTTTGATGAAGAATTAATATTAGTCATAATAAAAATTTACACATATAAAAGTCCTTAAACTCAATAATACTCGACAAAAAAAAATTGTCAATTTCCCCAAAGAAAAATCAACAACTAAGATTGACATAATTTGCAAACATGATATGATTTGATAGATTGTGAATTTAGTCAAAAAATATAGAAATTTATTTTAACAATAAAAAACAAATAAACTAAGCTTTTTTTGCAAAAAGCAATAAAATTCATCTATCATCAATGTTATTCATTTCGACTACGCTCAATGATACAAAGTTTTTGGCTACGGATCATGCTTATCCTGCCTGCCGGCAGCTTAGTGATGGTTTCCTTCTTTTATTTGTTATTTTTATTGTTATTTTTTTAACAAAATTACATATTATTTATTATTTTTATTGTTTTTACTTTTTTTGCTTTTTGTCTTAATTTTTTATTTATTCACCAAACAGAAAGAACAAACAATCAAAGTCAAACCAAAAAGAACCCAGTTTGTATGCCAAAAATGCTTGATACGACACCAAACCCAATACTTCCCGATATGCTTCAAATACCAGCTATGAACTGTTGTAAACCAGTTATAGAACCAGAGTTGGCTTGTGTGCTATGTTCTGAAATAAGACCAGAAATAACAGGCCTTAAAATTGATAATCACAAAGCTATACCAAAAGAAATCAGCATTATTCATCAAAAACTATTTTCAAAAGCCAATATTGCATACAAAAAAGACATAAACAATAGTACTATAGCAACAAAAAGTTTTTTATTGAAGTTTTCACTCCAAGCTGCTGTAAAAAAATTGGTTAGATACGGTATTCTCATGAAAGCAAATAAAAGAGCTATTTGACTCAAAGAAAGGTTGTTTTGTGCTGCAATCAATGGAATAAAAAGAAATCAAATATAAGACAAAATATTCCACAGTCACTCAAATCAAAGAGAATACATAAATCAAACGGATTCATTTCTTATCAGAGAAAATGTTTTAATAAATGGTTTAAAAGAAAAAACTTTTTTTATAAATTGGAATAAGAAACTTTCTTTCCCAAAGACATCTTTGAAATGCTCTTTTTTTATTATAGGAATTTTTCTATCGCTAAACAAAGATAACAAAGTAAATAAAACTATAAACAAAAACAAATATGGAAGACTAATCCATTTTACAATAAAAGAACTAATAATAGCTCCTATTACCAATGCTGCGTTCATACTGGAAAAATAAAGTCCCCAAGAGTTTTCAGAATGTAGTTTGTCCGTTGTTGCACGAATATACGATTCATAAGTTATATAAAGAGTTGCTCAGGCTATTCCATTGAAGGCAACCGCAACCAATAAAATATGGTGGTTTCTCAAAATTCCAGCCAAGAAGAAAAGAATTCAACAAATGATGTACATTACTTTACTCAACAAAATAACCGACTTTCTATCTGTATTATCATTTAATTCTCATATTGGTAAAGCAAAAAGTAGTCTACTCAAAGGCAAGATTGCTCAAATCAAAGAAATCCAAAATATGTTATCTACTATATTTTTTATATATATAGAAAAATATGTTTCTGCACCAAGCCCCCAACCAAAAATAAAAAGAAAAAGAGAAAATGATATGGTTTTTATAGATAAAGGTAATGATAAAAATTTCTTTTTAACAACTGAGAAAAGTCAATTATGTATCTCTTGTTCTTTGGATTGAAATAGTTTATCTTTTACAACAACTAATTTTTTATTTATATCTTTTGCAGCGTCTTCTGTTTTTTCTTTTATTGTTTCGATTTGCTCTTGGGTTGTCTCTTTTGCTTCTATTAAATTTTCTTTTACAATATCTTTGGCTTCAATCAAAGATTCTTTTATGTCTTCTTTTGCTCTTTCTACATCTTTTTTGCGGAAAATTTTATTTTTTTTTGCAACAAATTTTTCTTTGGCGTTTACAAAAAAAATTTTGGTTTTTGTAAAAAAATTATCTTTTCTTTTTACAATATTCTCTTTTGTTTTTTTGATTTTTGATTTTATAGAAGCAAATATATTCTGAATTTTTTCAACACTAAAGGTCTTTTTTTCTTCTACAGTTTTGTTTTCCTTGTTCATATATTACTTTTAAATTATATTAAAAATTTCTTAACCACATTTCCAATTATAACAAAAATTTCTTTCCTGTCAAAAAATCCTCGAAAATTTGCAAAATTTTGTTTTTGGTGTAGAATTGAGAGTGAATTTTAT
>CAYRHE010000022.1:0-18915 GCA_964424095.1 uncultured Candidatus Peribacteria bacterium
AAACTAAGCTTTTTTTACAAAAAGCAATAAAATTCATCCATCATCAAGGCAATATTGTTGTTCTGAATTAGATTCTTGATTTAATTGAATTACTGCTTTGGCTACAGATTGTGTTGGTTTATTGATGATTTCTTTATTTTGTTTGCTCTTTTTATTGCTCAATTGATTAAGTTATCGAGTTATATCGCAATAAAAAACAAACAAAGTTCTTTCACAATAAAGAGCAAAAAAAATCATCCATTATCAAAGCAATATTGTTGTTGAGAATTATATTTTTGGTTTTATTATATTCCTGCTTTGGCTAAAGATGATATTGGCTTGTTGATAATATCTTCTTTTTTTTCTCTTTTTATTGCTCAATTCATGGAGTTACTTAGTTATTTCGCAATAATTACCAAAGCAATATTTTTTTTAAAAAAAAGAAAAGGAGAAGATTATACTCTCCTCCTTCTTTATGCTTTTCCTTTGGCTATTTTCCGCCTTCAATAATCACCTTTTCGAGATGAACTATTGAGGCTTTTTTTGTCTTAGGTATTAATTTTATACACTCATCACGAATTATTGTGATGGGTGGTTTATTTGGATACTGAATTGCCAATTTGCCCAATTCGTTCAGAATGGTTGCGTCCTCTTGTAAGGATTTACCATCAATTGTTTCTATAACAATGAAACAATCCTCGTAATCCCAAGAAGAGAACATCCCTCTTTTGTTGGGGTTGGCGTCTTGCCATTCCCATAATTTTTGGGCAAGCAAACCCATTTTTTCATTGGCGTTGTTTTCTGACATTCGCTTTGCATTTGCGAAGTCGTTGTAAACAGCATTAACGCCATTGATGATCCATTCGCCAGTTTCAGGATGTCTTTCCTTAACTGGCAAACCATCGGGACCTAGTGGCCAAATGGTGTCATTCACTTGTTGGAACAACTGCTCAGACAACCACTGGTTGTATGACTCCATATCGTTGGATATAGATATAAGCAGGTTATCCCACTCTGTAGCTTCTGGTTTGGGTTCGTCCTTTTCACAGGATGAAAATAATCCGATAGCAATAACACCTAGTATTATTGCTAAAAAGAATTTTATTTTTGCCATATTTTAATTTTTTTAGTTTCTTTTTTGTTTTCTTGTATTAATTTACACATTTCTTGATAAAAGTCAACCCTATTTTGGTTTTTTTATAAAAAAAGAATCCCTTTGGGGGATCCTATTTGATTATATATTAATTTTATAAAACTTCTAGTACAATGATTTGGCTACTTCCACCCAAACTTTGTCCCAAAATTCCATTTATAGCTTCTTGAAGTCTTTCGCTATTGCTTTTTTGTAAATTAAATATGCTAAGATATTGTGCAAGAATTAGTCTTTCATCTTGAGTTAGGTTTTGTGTTGTTTGTTGTAATAGTTGAGGAGTTACTTGACCAACAGATAATAAACTATTTGCAGCAGTAATTACTTTTGGTTCGTCAATAATCTTACCATAAACATCTGCTATATCTCAAACACCTTTTCCACTAATAACTCTTTGTATAAACATATTTGCAATAAAATTAACATAATTATTTGCATCTGGGAAGTATCTAGCAACAGCCAGTTTTGATCTTATTAGAACTAATTCATCATCTGAAATATTTTGTCAGAAATATTCTCTAAATTTACTATCTTCTATTTCCAATGCGTATTTTGTTCATAAGTTGTTGGTGTTTATTAGGTTTAGAAATCATTCTTGTTTCATTTTTATCAACATACTTATTACTCAATGAGATTCTATTTTTTTGTTTGTTGAGTCAAGTTTTGCAAAGAATCTATGAAACAATGTTTCGTTTCCTTCTCCCATTCAAACTGTTCCAATATTTGGATCTATAACTAGATATTTTATATTTTCATTTTTGAGTCTATGAATTGTTTTACAACTATCGTTATCAGACATTTCTTCTCGTAGTCATCATAACATACCATCTAGTTTTATATTTCTTTGATTGTGAAGAAAATATTGAATATAAGTACCAGCTATAAATACTCAATCTTCGTCTGGTCTATCTTTTACTAATTCAATAAATTTGTTGTAATGAGGGAATTGTAAATCAAAAACCTTTTTCCAATTATAATTTGTTGTGATTGTTTCTTTTTGCTGTAAATTGTGGTCAATTTCTACACTTTTACCTGTATTCATTTTGTACCAAGCAAAAGGTCATCCAGAACCTTGAGATGAAATTCTGATAAAGTTGAAAAATAACTGGATAATTCACCATATAGAGAACAAGAATAGAAAGAAGTATAACATGTTTTTGTCTGTGTTTTCTTTGCTATCATTTGTTAGTTCGTTTATATACATAATAGATGCCAAAATGGTCCAAATAACCAATCATAATCAATACCAAAGAATACCTCAACCTATCATCCACCAAATAGCCCATCAAAGTATTGTTATGCTGCTTATACTTATCAATGTTTTATCTCTTCTAATAAATCAATATATTAACCCCAAAATAATAAATCCCATAGTAAATAATCGTATGAATCATATGTCGGTATAATAACTACTTAAATTTTGTAGCGACCAGTTAAATGAAATATTTAATGGAATTATATATCTATATGGTACAAATATTTTGTTGTTTTCTGCTCTTATTGAATGAGCTTCATAGTATTGTTTTATCATTAATACTTGATCTCTATATTCTTCAATAGAGTCAACTTGTCATTTACTTTCTGCATTTTGGATTGCTTTTTCTAATATTTCATAGGCTTTTGAATTTGTATCTAATAGCTCTAAAATGCCTTTTAACCCCGGAAGATTAAATGACAAAACCAAATCATTGTTTTTACATAGTATTTTGGCATTCTTATTTAATCAGTAACAAGTATCGTCTTGTCGATAAAATAACCTTAGTATTCAATATCAAATATTTAGTCAGGCTCCTTTGTTGAATTCTTTTCGACCGTATCATACATATCTTCAAACATCTTCATTTCATACAATAGCTTCTTTTTTGTTTTTTTGTAGTTCTTCTTCTGAGAAATTTACGATATTACAAACTTCTGGAGGGAGATTGTTTTTTTCTTGCTGATCTATTATTGTTTGTTCTTTTAATTTTTGTAAATCGTTGTTGTCAGACAACAATATCGCTTTTGCAAAGTTTCCTATACTAAAAGTATTACTTTGTGTTTGTGTATAAACAATATGAGTTCATTTAAACAATATCAATGAAATAATTATACCTAGTGACCATATTCAAATATTAATAAGAATTGTTTTCAGATTTTTAAATTGTTTTTTGAAATATCAATAAATAATCCCAAAAGCAACTATTATTGCTCAGATAATAGCAACCCAAGTTCCAGTTTCTGGATTTATAAGATCTCTGGCATTTGCTATTTGTAGTATACCAGTTATTCCTACAACAATAACTCAAAATCAAATTGCAATTATTGAGTTTATTCGCAAAGAAATAAGCAATAATCAAAATAGAACAATATCAATAAATGCTGTTTGTTTTGCCATAGCAGCAAGAGCAAAAAATATTCATGAAATTGCTATATATTTTAGAGTATCTTTGTGGTGTCATTTTGAATGTTCTTTGTCGTAATTTAAGAAAATAAATCAAGATAACATTCCAAGCATAGTTAAAGCCATCACTCCAAGATCGGTTTTGTTGTCTACAAAAACTAAGAAAGCTCACATACCACTTGTTAACCACAACAACAAAAGAAACCACCCTATATAGAAAGCTATTTTTGTGCCTGTTGTTTCTTTTTTTGTAAAGTAATTGATGATTTCTTTAACTGTTCCAAGCCCTAAAATAAGTACAAATATTCAACTCAAAAAATTCATAGCAACAGCAACAGTATCTGGTCCTAGCCAAAATCATTTGATAGCTCAAATTAGGCTAAACCAGAACGTTATAAATCCGTGCCAAAGTTCTGGCGGTATGGCCGCAGCTCATATATTGCCTCGTAAAACTCAGTGATTTTCAGCAATTATTTTTGGAATATACATATAAGCGTGATTTGCATCCCAGGCAGTAGAATAAGGAATAAACGATAATTGAAATCAATAAAAGTAATATAAAATAGAAACGCCTATAAGAATAACTCCAATCCATAGTAATGGTTGAGATTTTAGCGAACTTAATTTAAATTCTTCTATATGTTCCTCCAATAACTGTTGATATCAAAACAAGTCTTTTCTGTAAAAATATATAGCTACTCATAATCACAAAAATATCAATCGAGTGATTAATCAATATAATATAGTAAAACTAGCCAAAACTTTAATTAAAATTAGGAAGGCTCATAGTCAAATACCAAAACTAAGAAATAATTCTTGAGTTCTTTTTTGGGGTAGGCGGATTCGTAGTTTATTGATTATATGTCCCACGCTGGTTACCCCAAGGATCAAATACAATCCCAAGAAGTATAGGAGCAATATATTGATTATTAGCATAACGAAACCAGAAGATCAGATTATTCCTTCTTTGAGTATAACGTGTGCAATACCAAAAATTGTTAATCAAAAAGGTAGTCGCGAAATAAGAAGGCTTTTTAGAGAAAATTTTTTATTTCGTAAAATGTACCCCAATGGAATCATCAATGCAACAACTCATCGGATTATGATTTTCCAATTTGTTCGATCACCAAACATTGTGTAATAATAAGTGTGATTTGTCATAAATTCGTTGTAAATAGAAAACCCAACGACACTACATAGTAAAATTCCAATACCTAAGAAAATTTTTTGTTTCATATAAATGGTTAAAACAATAAAAAATCTGATTTATTTTATAAATACGCATTATTTTTTCAAGTCTGAATTGTTTTTGTTTGTATATTTTTATTGACTTTTCTCTTGCTTATTTTGGGTAAAAATTTATAGTTGGTTTTGAAGTTATTAGGTTTGTAAAGTAATAGTTTATAGCGAACAGTTATTTCGCAATAAAGAACAAACAAAGCTCATCAACCATCAAAGCAACATTTTAGTCATTAGTCGAAAATCACAGAACAATTGATTTCCAGCTTTGATTACGGATGGTGTTGATTTGTTGATAGTTTCTTTCTTTTGTTTGTTCTTTTTATTGCTCAATTAATCTGTTTTTTGAGTTAAAATTTATTGAATTTTAGATTATATGTTGCTTGTCATATGAATTATGATGAAAAACTATTGGCACTTTTGGATGTTGTGATAGATACGTATATTACTAAATGAGAACCAATTGGTTCCAAATTTTTGCATTCTCAATGAGATTTGGAATATGCGCCTTCTACACTTAGAAAATATCTTAATGTGTTGGAACAACAAGGAATGGTTTATCAACCCTATAATAGTTCTGGAAGAATACCTACAGTTCAATGACTTACTTTGTATATAGAAAATTTTCTTGCTCAACAAGAACAGGAAATGGTTAATGAAATTGTTGGTGCTAGAGATAGTATGAAAAATCTTGTAGAAACTCTTTGAGCTATTGCAGATGGTGTTGTTGTTGGTTTCTTGAGAAATGATGAATATTATTATTTGTGAATAAATAATTTATTGAGAGATGATTTGATAGATGAATATCAAACTACAAGGAATATAATTCGTTTTATTGAAGAAAAAAAACTTGTAAAATTTCTTGATGGTAAAATGCTCAAAAAAAATCAGATTTATTATACTTTTATAGAAAATAGTGATGTAATGATATCCTGTTTGTATGTAAAAATTCAAATGGATTGATATGATGGTGTGATTAGTATTATTTGACCAACAAGAGTAAATTACAAGCAAAACGCTGCAATTATGCAAAAGCTTTTAGCTAGTTTGTTATAAAATATGAAAAATATAGAAAAATCAGGCGAAACAAATGAGTGATGATTTTCTTGATTATTGAATCAGTTGAAAAATAGTTTGATAAGAAATGGAGATAAAAAAGAAAATAAAGAGAATAAAGAGAAAAAAAATGATGATAATTCTCAAAAAAAAGAGCTTTTAACATTGGAGCAAGAAATTCGTAATAAATATGATCAATACGAAAAATGGTTAAAAGAAAAGGAATTGGAAGAAAGGAAAAATTTACCTTATTTTAAAAATGCTTTAAAAAATTTAAAGTGAAGTATAAACAATTCTCAAAAAGAATTGGAAAATAGGAAGCCACAATTGGATGTTTATAATTATAATAGAGAAACATTTGATCTTTTAGAAAAGAAATTTGGTAGAAAAAATGTGCTTAATTTAATAGAAAGTATAGTTTCTTCTTGAATTCAACCACGAAGGAATGATGAAAAATGAGCAGCAGATAAATGAAGAATAGATGCTATACTAAGTCTTTATGATTGAACACCAGATATTATCGCTCAACTTTTATTTTAATTTTTTTTATTGTTAATGTCGGATATTATTCAAAGTGCATGAGGTATTATTTATTATCTTGATTCTGTAGATTGAGAGCCAAGATATCTTTTAATTAAAAGACACGCTCTTTCTGGAAAAATAGAACGAGTTTCTCCAAAATGAAAAATAAAATGAGAAGAAGCTATAGAAGCAGCAGCAATTAGAGAGGTTAGTGAGGAATCTGGAATTCCTATAAATCAACTTAAATTAAAACAAATGCTTGGTACTACTCAAATTAGAAATATAGATAATAAATGACCAATAGACAAAGATGTAACATATTTTTTGATGGAGTTTGTTTGAAACCCAGATGTTGTTTCTATAGATCAGGTTGAATGATATATTTGAGTTTATAAACGGGCAAAATTGCAAGAAGTTTTATGACTTGTTTACTATCAGGATATAAGAGAATTGATTAGAAAAAGTTATATTTTAATTAAACAAAGTAAAAAAAATAACGATGTTAAGAGAAAATTTCTTGAGCAATTAGATTAGTCTTTGTGGTTGAAATTTTTAAACGCTTTCATATAATTATTTGGCAGTTTATATTTTTTTAGCTTTTTATTGTTCTTATATGATGGAAAAACAAGTGGAAGTTTCGTATAATTTTTATAATGTTCCTGGATATAAACAAACTGTTATCAAAGATATCGTTGATAAAAATATTGAATGAAAGCTTGATGCTTATCTAAAAAAGGTATACACAAAAAAAGATGCAGAAGTTCGTCTGAATTATAAAATACAAAAAAACAAACAGGGTAGATATGAGGCTAAGTTTTTGTTTGATTGTGATGGTCAAATATTTACTTATAGTAGTAAAGTTTGATTTAAATATGTTGAGGATCTTGTAAATCATGCCTTTAAACGTTTTAAAGAATTTCTTTCGAAATAATTATTGTTTTATAAAATCTAAAGTTCTTAAATTTCGGTTATTTGACTTTAAAGCTTTTGATTTTATGATTAAATGAAATATTTATACTTTAAAATTTATAATAAATGTCTACAAAAATTAATTATTTAACAAAAGAGGGGTATGAGAAACTTATTGAAGAATTACATCGTCTCAAAAAAGTTGATTTACCAAATATTCTTGAAAGATTATCAGAGGCTAAAGCTATGTGAGATCTTTCTGAAAATTTTGAATATAAATCTGCATTGGAGGATAAAGATTTTGCTCAAACTAGAATTAATGAGATAGAGGAATTAATTCATAATGTTGAGATAATTAAAGAAGAAAAAAAATCATTGAAAAAATGAGATAAAATTGTTGATTATTGATCAAAAGTTACTTTTTTTGTTGAATGAGATAAAGAATATACGGCAGATGTGGTTGGTGCTTGAGAAGCTGGTTTGGACTGAAAAGATTTGAAAATATCGTTAGAATCGCCTTTGTGACTTGCTATAAAAGGTAAAAAAATCGGAGAAGTTGCTAAAATGAGATTGGCTACATGAAGAATAGATGTAAAAATAATAAATATTAAATAAAAATATATTTCAATAATAAAACAAACCGACAATTAATTGTCGGTTTGTTTTTATTTTTCAATTATTTGTGTTTGTGTGATTTTTCGTTCGTTTCGTATATCAATAGTTACTTTACACATATAATTTGTTTTTCCAGATTCTATTGTTATGTGAATTTTGTTGTCATCATCATATTGTAAAGAGCTTGAAGCTATTTGATCTATTTTTTCTCATTCTTTATTGCAAGCCTGTTTTATTATTTCTCTTTTATTTGCTAATACGAAATTTTTATCAATTATTCTTATTATGTTTGATAAATTCAACATATTTTCTTCTTCTATGTTTTTGAAAATATATCAAAACATTTTTCAATCGAATACTGTTCGTAAACCAGTTCAATGTTTGTAATAAGTGTATCATCGATATGAATCAAAATTATCTTTTTGACTATTTCAATAATCTTCTATCAAATAGCTACAATCTTTTTGTCTCAAAACTCTACTACAAACAAAACGTTCTATATCTGATATTTTTTCTTTTCAATAAAATATTTTTATTTCTTTATCATCTTTTATTGCTGATAAATCTGGTTGCTTTTCAAATTCCAAATAAATCATGTCTTTGATAAATAAATAGTTGTTATTTTTTATTATCAATCATTGTTCTGGAAATTTGATTGTAGTTACTTCAACAATAGGTGTGTTTTTTTTGATATCTTTGATTTCTCCGTAAATTTCCAATATTCAAGAATATTTATTTAGGTTTATGGAACTGCTTTTTAGAAATACGCTTTCTCAATTTTTGTTTTCGATTTTATGTGTATATAACGGAAAATCATTTTCATCTACTATTTCTCATAAAAAATTTATTGTTTCTCAAATGTTTATTTTTTCGTTATTTTTTTCTATAATTTGAGAATATAGGAAGTTTGTTATTTTTGCAACAGCAATGCTACCAACAATTATAGTAAATAAGACTCCTATAATTTTTTTTATATTTCTTTTCTTGTGGAAGGTTCTAATAACCATAAGACAATCTATTGAATAAATATACTACGAAAGAGTATAACTGTTGTATTTACAATACATAAAAAAACAGCAAAGTTTAGTATACATATTTTGAAATCAAAAGCAAGTTTACTGTGTTTTGTCAGTTGTGCTTTTTGTTTTTTGTAGCCTTCATTCGTCTAAATAAATTATTTTATCTGCATATTGAACAATATTTTGGTCATGTTCTATCATCAATATAGTATCTCATTTATTTAAAAATTCTCTTATAACTTTTAGAAGTTTTTCTATGTCAGACATATGAAGACCGACAGTTGGTTCATCTAAAAAATAAAGAGAATGACCTTTGTATGATTTGAGAAGGTGTTTTACTAATTTTATTCTTTGGCTCTCTCATCCTGATAGCGTATGCGCTGGTTGTCACATTTTGAGGTAGCCAAGACCTATTTTTTTCATAAGTTCTAAGTCTTCTCTAATATTATCAATCTCTTTAAAAAATTCTAAAGCATCATCAACGTACATTTCCAATACCTCAGATATGTTTTTTCATTTCCATTTGATTTCCAAAATTTCGTTTTTGTATCTTTTTCATTTACAAAGATCACAAGGTATGTAAGTATCTGGTAGAAATTGTAATTCAACTTTTTTGTATCCATATCAATCACAAGCAGTACATGATCATTTTTTTGAATTAAAACTGAAATAGCTAGAGTTGAAACCAAGATATTTGCTTTCAGTTGTCCCAGAATATAATTGTCTTATGTGATCAAAGGTTCCAATAAAAGTAGCGGGGCACGAACGAGGTGTTTTCCCTATACTTGTCTGATCAACGTAAATTACATTTTTTACTTCTTCGTGCCCCGTGATCGTATCAACTCATAAATCTTTGTAAAATTCTTGCAATGCTAGGTTTTCATAATGCTCGTATTCCTGTTTATGAAGCACAGGAGCGGCTAGAATTTCTTGTCGATTTCGGCCTTTTTTTAGCAACTGAAGTCTGATATAACTTTGAATAAATTTTGTTTTTTCGTCAAGAAATCTAAATAAAGTTGTATACATTAGAGTTGTTTTACCAGCGCCTGAAGGTCATGTAATAACTGTAAAACTTCAAATATCGATATCAACTGAGACATCTTTGAGATTGTATTTATTGGCTTTTCTAATGTGTATCTTTTTATTTGTTGGATGATGTTCAAAATCTATAGTTACTTTCTTTTTACCTGTAATATATTGAGCTGTTAGTGTTTTTGATTTTAGAAAATCATCATACGTTCAGCTGAACAATAAATTTCATCAAAAATCTCAAGAACCAGGCCCTATTTCTACAATCCAATCAGATGATTTTATAAATTCTTCGTTGTGTTCTACGACTATTATTGTATTTCACATTTCCTTTAGCTTCTTGATAGATGCTATTGCCCTTTTTATTTCTTTGTTATCAAGTCAAATAGTTGGTTCATCCAAAACGTAAATAATTCCAGTCAATTTGTTCCCAAGTTGTTTTGCCAATCTAAGTCTTTGTATTTCTCCTCAAGACAGTGTGTCAATCCCTCTATTTAGCGTCAGATATCAAAGTCACAATTCTCAAATAGTCTGAGCTCTGTCTATTAACGGACCACTGATTCTTTGAACTAAAGTTGAATCTTTTTTTGTTGTTTCTTTGTAGTTAGTTAGAATAGTAACCAATTCGTTGAGTGGATGTTTTTGTAAATCTGAAATATTATATTTAAAAATAGAATCTGATTTTTTTTCTTGTTTTGTAGTAATAAATACGTTTAAACTTTCTTTTTTTAATCTGTTTCAATTACATTCTGGACAGGTTTTCATGTCTAGCATTGCTTGAAAATCTACAGTTAGAAGTCATTTTGAATATTGATCTTTGATGATTTCTTCTATTCACTTGTAATTTATACTCATAAATTTTGCATTGTATTGAATTCTCAAAAGTTCGTTGTCTCAAAATAAAACAACGTGTTGAAACCATTCTGGTAAATCTTTCCAAAATTTATCAGGATCTATGCTGTATTTTTGAGCTAGTTTTTGTAATATTCCTTGTCCCAAATTGGAATCTCTCCAAGGAAGTATTGCTTTGCTATAAGGGCTTTCTGGATCTAAAATTTTATCCATATCTACTTGTAGAATTTCACCTAAACCTAGACAATTTGAGCACGCTCATTCTTGACGATTTGGTGAAAAATGTTGTGTTGTAAATTCTGGATATGTGATATTACATTCGGCACAATACATTTTGTCAGTGTATCGTTTTATATTTTGTTTGTTGTTTTCTGTGCAAAATATTCAAAATTTTTTGGTTTCATTTAATATTTTTATAATATCTTCTTTGATTCTTGGAATTTTAATTTCTTCGATAGTTATACGATCGTAGATTCAATATATGTTGAGTGGAAAATAATCATCAGGAACGTTTGGTGTTTCTAGATAAAAGTATTCGATAGGTTCTAGGGTTTTGGATAGATTGGATGGGTTGGGTTTTGCTTTTTTGGCTTTGATTTTTTCTGAATTGCCTATGGTTTCGCTAATTTCTTCTTGATGTTGTTTTTTGTTGACTATAAGATATCTAGTAAAACCTCTGCCTTTTTCTACGCGATTTCTGTTTTTTTTAACAAATTCAGATAGTTGAGTTTTTGTTTCAAAACTTCAAGATTCTTGCAAAAGATATATTTTTTTGTTTGTAAATTCTTTTTGAATTTCTGTTATTATTTGTTCAATTGTTTGGGGTTTTATTTCTTTGTGACAACTATAACAATAAGGTTCTCAAAGTTTTGCAAAAAGAAGTCTTAGATAATCATCAATTTCTGTAAGAGTTCCTACGCTACTTCTTGAATTTCATGTTTTTTTGTTTTGTTCGATAGCGATTGCAGGCGATAGTCATGTACAATGGTCTATTTCTGGTCTTTCTCCAAGATTGAAAAATTGTCTGAGATAGCTGGAAAGTGATTCTATATATCTAAATTGTCATTCTTTGTAAATTGTATCAAAAGCTAAAGAAGATTTTCCAGAACCAGAAACTCAAGTTATTGTAATGATTTTGTTTTTTGGAAGCTCTATATCGATATTTTTGAGATTATGGGTTCTGATCCCTTGAAAAGTTATTTTTTCGGAAAACTGAGAGCTTATTAGATTTTCGGTATCGATTGTTTTCTTTGGCATTGGGAATTTGGTTGTTTATAAAGATTACGTTCTCTTGCAATAAAAAACAAATAAAATTCATCTATTATCAAAGCAGTATTTGTTGCTTGTTATATGTTGAATATTGAGTATTTAATTCCTGCTTTGGCTACGGATTGTGTTGATTTGTTGATAATATTTTCTTTTATTTGTTCTTTTTGTTGCTTAAATTATTACGTTCTCTTGCAATAAAAAACAAATAAAATTCATCTATTATCAAAGCAGTATTTGTTGCTTGTTATATGTTGAATATTGGGTATTTAATTCCTGCTTTGGCTACGGATTGTGTTGATTTGTTGATAATATCTTTTTTTATTTGTTCTTTTTATTGCTTAAATTATTACGTTCTCTTGCAATAAAAAACAAATAAAATTCATCCATCATCAAAGCGCAATTATTGAGTGGTTTAATAATAATTATTTATCTCATATTCTAGAGTTTTGATAAATTTTGGAAGAACTCAGTGTCTAATCGCTCAAGATGCAAATTCTCCAGAATTATATGGAATATATCATTCGTACAAATACTTTGGAGCGTTTGGTAATACCTCGTCTCATGATAAATATCATCCATTATACAAAGCAGAATGAGAAATTATACTTTTGATGTCTATTCAAGTGTATGTAATATTTTGGTGTACTCTGCTTTGGTATCTAGCAAATTTTGATCTAGAAAAATCTATAAAATCTTGAACGCTTTGTACAAAAATCTCTTCAGTAATTTCTCAGGTTCAATAATCTTTTGTAAGTATTTGGAAAGGTCCATCTCCATTTTTTGGTAGATAATACCCACAATGACTTTCTCTATATCGTATAGCAATAGTAAGTGCTGTAGGAAAATTGTTTGCAAAACTAATATTATCCAAAGTGTTGTATCGTCAAAAACATTTGTCTTCCATATCAATTTCAATTATTCCTGTGTTGTATAAATCCAAAAATTCATTCCATCCAGATTTAGATCAAATTTTTGTCTTAATTTTTTCTGTAGAAAACTGTCAATATAGGTGAGTATGTAGTTCTTGTAATAAATAAGAAACTCTAGGTTCGTGAGCAACCATAGGTTGAATTTTTTTGATTTGAGTCATAAAGCTTCGCATATCTTTTACATTTCATGAGTTTATTTGATCGAGAGTGTCTTTTAGTTGAACCAATGTTAGCATATCTTGACTAGTTGGAGTATAAGCATATGTCGCAGAAAACCCAATGAAACACAATATACTAGCTAGTAAAATAAATAATTTTTTCATAAAAAAAAGGACATATATAAAACCTTAATCTTATATATATCCTTGGTGAAGTTGCAAGGGTTTTAGTCTTTTGTTTGGTATTCGTTATTTCTTATTTTTTGTATAAATTGAGCATAGTTTTGTGGGTAGTCCAATGATTTTCATCATAAACTTTCGTGGAGTAATCTGAATCAATCTGTGTTTAATGTTTTTAGTGATTTTTCCTTTTCCCCTTCAAAATAACTATTATTATTGTTACCATCAATTTCGTCTATTCAGATTTTTTTACTTTCTTTTAGTTTTTTATTGAATATTTCTTCTCGTTTAGGAATAGAATTTTGGTTTAAACCACCTATCATTGATTTTGTTGTTCCTATAAAATCATCAGAATCTATTAATTTTTCGTAGTCTGAATCGTATCGTGTATTAACAATTCAAAGTTTTCAATCAAGAAACCTTCTAAACCTTTCATCAGAATCTAGCTTACCAGCATTTCATCATGAAAAATTTAGATTTACTCATGAAGCTTTTCCAACTTTATTGAGAGTTTCCTTTCATCATTCTTGTAGAGCTCTTGCCGAATATCATCTAAATATTGGCGCAGTACTTGCCATTCACTCAACCATTCAAGTAGCTTTTTCCATGGTTTCTCATATTGTTCATCATCAAGTTGTTGCAGCGATTTTTACCATATATCGTAGCATAAAAATTGTAGCAAAATATATAATTAATCAAGAAAAAATACCCTTGCTTGTATCTTGAGCCTCTGTAAATAATGTGTCGTTGATTTCTACACTAAATATTCATTCGTTTTCCATTATGGCGGTTCATGTTCATTTGACTACTCATACTTGTGTTCATTGAATTTCTACAACACTATCATTTCAATTCATAATGTTTTGCATACTTACAATAAATATTAGTATCAATCACATTACAGCAGTGAATAATGCTGGTTTGAATATCGCATGTAAAATAACCCCCAGATTAAAGTTTTTTAATAATCAGTTTTTTCCCAATTTATCCATTTTTCCTACTGTTATCATAAGAATTATAAGTGGAGAAAGTGGTATAACTACCCAAAGTAGAGCAATTCTTATGATGTTTGCAATAATAAGTAATATCAATGTTACACAATACAATCCTATCATAAGAAGTTGTAATACACTGGTTGTGACAATTGGTTTGATTTCTTTTGAGTGGTTTTCAGAAAAATTTAAGGCTTTTTGTATTTTTAATGTTGTTGCTCAAATGTAAACTAGAGGTCATGCTATTGAATCGCTGTTTGGCATAATTTTCTCTACAAAATCTTTTTCTCGATTTGGGTTTTCTTCTTTTCGGCTTCCTCGTCTTTCTTCTCTGCTTACATTACCTTCTGTATCTACTTTTGTATAATGACTATGTATGTTTTCAGCTAATTCTTTTGATATTGCTGATTGATAAGTTGTGCTTTTGTCGATAAAATTGTTTGGAAAGGCTCATATTGCCGCAGTAAGTATTGTTGAAACATCTAAAACAGCAGCAATAAGAAACCAACTTGATTGTATAAGTATTCCTGCAATCAGTGTTTGAGTAACTAATTTTTGTATGCTTTCGCCTTTTTTGATAATAAATTGAACAACACCTCGCAACAAAACAGCTAATAATCAAAAATTGGCAAAGTTTTTGCAAATATTTCGAAGTTTCCAAAGATATGCATCCAAATTTAACCAAGATCAATACACCATATCATTTGTCATTAGTTTACCAGCCAAACTTGCCAATATTACCCAAGATCGAGATAGGAATTCTAGTATTTTTGTGATTATTTGGCTAAGATTTTCCAATGCCTCACTATCTTTTGATTCTTGAGCAAATGTTGGTGCAAAGAAAAATATAGATATAAGCAAAATACTTAGGCTTAGTTTGATGCCTTGAGGAGATTTTAGTTTTTTTATTGCGTTTTTGATAATGTTCATTTATGTTTTATGTAGTTAAATATATTATTGAGTTGTTTTTGTTGCTACCAATCCATTTTCTGATTTTTCGATTTTGTAAGTATCATCTCACACTTTCACACCTTCTTTGATTTTGTCTCAGATATCTAAATCTTCACTATCTATTTCTGATATAGCTTTATCTAAATCATTTTTATTATCATAGGTTTTTTCTATTTTTTTACCTAAAGACTCTATTAGTTCTTGTTTTTTTTCTTCTTTTTTTTGTTTAATAAAGTCTCTGTTTCAAAACAATCACTCACTTAATGTCTCTTTGTCTTTGTGTTCGTCTATCATCTTTTGGAATTCAGGACTTCTATTATAAAGATCTATCATACTTTCTTTTTCTTTTCATGCTTCATTTTTTATAAATCTTTTTTCTTTTAGATAGTTTATAGCTCAATTGGTATTTCAGTCGTTTAGTAGTTTGTTTGTTGTTTGTAGCTCTTCTTTGTTGAAATCATTGTCTAATCCGCTTTGTCCCAATTGTTTTAAATTTGGGAACCTTGTTTCTACATAATCATTCATATTTGCTTGTTGTTGATCATATTTAACTACATTTTTGTTTCGGTATTGTTCTGCAAAATTTCCATCAATAAGTTGTTCTTTGAGAGATCAAATTCCTACACCACCAGCCATTGGAACTATAGGAGTTGTTTTTATAACATTTTCTCAGAAATTTTTGATGCTATCTCATACTTTTCAAATTGTTCCGCTTGCTTTAATTGCTGCAAAAAGTAGGAACCACATAATTCCTATACCACAAAAAGATATTATCATCCAAGAAAACCAGTCTCAAGTTGCTCAAGCATAAGTTGCAGCTATTTTTGGGTATGCAACAGTATATCAAAAGAAACTTATATAATTAAACTCTTTATCTGGTCAAGATTCTATTTTTCCATCAAAATGTCACAATATATTTGCTTGTTCTATATTGTTTGTTGAAAGAGAGTTTGATAATGTTGTCATAAATATAAGAGAAATGCTTAGTGCAAACACTGTGATAACTGGTGCAAACATTGCTTTGAGAATATTTGATATTGAAAAATTTTCCAATACTTTATCCATTTTAATTGTATCTTTGAATACGTTAGCCAAAATCAATAATGGACTAGCCGCTATTACAACCCGTAAAAATCAGATTCTTATAAATAACACTACAGCTAATGCTATAAGTGGAAAAACCATTCCAATAGCTACTCACAATCTAATAAGCAAATCTCATACGTTTTTTGCTACAGAAGCATTTGTGGATGTGTCTGTTAGATGTGCAAAATCCATTATGGAAATATAAATTGTTGCTAATGGTCACATAAATCATTTTGTTTTTTCTATGATTGATTCTACTGTAGGTGCTGCTGTTTTTTTTATCCAGCTATCATCGTGATTTTGATTGTAATCAGCTCAAACTTTTCCTTTTTTGAGGTCATTTTCTGGAAATGCGCCTGAAAAAATCAGACCATATAGATCATCTCACAAAGAATTTTTTATTGTGTTTTCTGAACAATCAGACATATTTATGTTTTCTTTTTTTTCGTCCCATATGTCTATAAAAAATCCGCATTTTGCAAATTCCGCAGCGGCTCAGCTTCATACATTTATGTTGTTCAAAAGTGTCGTTTCGTAATTTTTTTCGTCTTTTATTGCGTTTGGAAATTCGTTGAAAAAATATACAGTATCTCCAAAAATACATATATTTCTTTGAGAATTTGTTTCAGTAGATTTTTTGCTAGGGTCTTCTATAAATGTTCATGTTGTAGTATGATTAAACATTTCTCATCAATATTTTCTTCATACAATATATGAATTTGCTCAAAATTGCTTTATAAGGCATGGAGATATGTTTATAGTTGTTCCTTCATTTTCTCAACCTAATTTTGCTTTATACCAAGTCATTATATCATCTCAGTTTTTTTTGTTTGCATTGTTTAAATCTAATTTACTATGAGTTGGTAACAATTTAAAAGAACTTTGATCTTTTTCTTTTATTAGTAAGCTTGTTGGCATACCACCGATAGCGTATGTAGCCACAGTTGAAACATCTATTAAAGCAGCTGTCAAAAACCAGCTTGCTTGTATTAAAACTCATGCAATCAACGTGTTTTTTATGACCGTCATCGGGCTTCGTGCGTCTTTTCATTTATCTCATCAAAAGGAGGAAAAAATACCTTTTAATATTGAAAATAATACAATAAATAATAGAGCAAAATTGGCAAAATTTTTGGTCATATTCCAAAAATACCGTAAAGGGGCGTCCATATGGAAAACAGATCAATATACCATAGTGTTATCTAACGCTATTCAAGCCAAAAAAAGCATAGGCCATATAACTACATATATTAATCTCAATCATAAATCTACAAAATCCCAGACTCCTTTTAGAGATTCTTCAATGGATGTTTGTTGTGTTGTGGTATCTTTTTCTTCTGCATGTGCAATATTTCCCATCATAGTTGATGGTGCAAATGCAGCAAATCAAAGTCAAATAACGGCAAGATATCACAATAATTTTTTGCGAATTTTCATAGATTTTTGGAAAAGTTATAAATTTACTCAATTATATTCTCAATCTATTGGAAATACAAAAAAAATCAGATTCTTTTGTATGGTCGTCTTGTATTTTTTGCTAAAGTTTATATAGTATGGTTTGATTGTTGTGTATAAAAGAAATAATATTGTTTATTGTGGATTATTGGAAGTTATTTCGCAATAAAAAACAAATAAAATTCATCCATTATCAAAGCAATTTTTAATCGTTAGTCGAAAATCTTAAAATCTTTGAATTCCTGCTTTGGCTACAGATAATGTTGGGTTGTTGATAATTACCTCATTTTATTTGTCCTTTTTATTGCTCAATTCATTTTTTAAATATCTTATTTTTAAGATTATGCTGTTGTGTAATATTTCGAGTGATAAAGTACATATAAAAGATGAGAAGGGGGAGATTTTTTTGGAAAGAAATGGTATTGAAAAAGTTTTGTGACCAACCTTGGTTGATTGGTCAAAAAAATCTCCCTTTGATCAGGTGTTTTTGCTTAATGGGCCAGGCGGGTTTACCAACCTCAGGGTTGGCGCGTTGACTCGGAATCTGGTGGCCCATCTTTTGGATTTGCGTCAGCAAAAGGTGCAATTTTTTTCGTGTACGAAGATAGATTTGTATCGTTATTTTGTGGAAAAAGGTATTTTGCCGTCGATTTGATATATTTATTTGTGACAGAAAAATAATGTTTGGAAATATGACTTTGTAAAGAATTCTTATGAGATTGTTAATCAGCCTTTTGTTTTTGAATCAGAATCTTTTTGTGATATGTTGTGAGATAGTTCTTATTGGGGAGAAAATTTTGATATGGTAAGTTTTGGTAACGATGAGAATTGACTTTTCTTGCTCTGGAAATGAGAGAAAAAATATTTTAGCGTAGAGGATTTGTGATTGAAAGATGTTTCTGCAGTAAGTCCAGAATATATGATTGATCCGACTTTTGGATAAATATGTTGCATTATTTTGCAATAAAAAGATAAATAAAACATCAACGTTCGCGGTTTAGTTTTAACAATAAACAATATATAACCGTTCACTGTTACATTTTCTTAACGGTAGAAAACACAAACAAACACTTGGCTCTGTGTTTTCTTTACCTAAAAATGTAAGCGCTCACTTGTTATATATTTGTTTATTGTTGTGTTGTTAT
>CAYRHE010000023.1:0-18092 GCA_964424095.1 uncultured Candidatus Peribacteria bacterium
TACAACTCTTTCCAAATTTTCATTGGTCAACTTTTTATGGAAAGCAAACAACTTTTCACTGGAAATAACGCTAATAAAATCCAAAGTAACCCAATCACTACAGACCCAACTTTTTACAAAACAAATCTCCTTTGGAAACAAATCAAAGAATCTTTTCCAACACTAGAAAATGAAATAGAAAAATCTGATTTTATTATTATCAAAAAACAATTTGATCACATCGAAAATTTATTAAACACGGTTATAAATATCGAGAAAAAAATGACCAACGAAGATATGTATTTCGTCTATAGCGAACATACCCAATATACATCATGGTCAGAATTTATTGAAATTTTTCCATCAAACATCTACTTTTTGTCAAATAGCGACAAAACAGCTATCAATCTTTTTCCAGATTTTCAACAACAACAATCAATAAAAACAACCAAAATCTGACTTTATGATAAGATACTCTCTTATCTTCAAAATAACATTCCAAACAACAAAAACGATTCAGTCATTGCGAACGGCAGTGAAGCAATCCATCTTAAACCAACATCCTTCTTCATCGCATCCACAAGAAAAGAAGAATCCAAACAAATATTTGAAACCTTATACAAAAACAATCTTCACAATCACTATACCATAGTAGCAGAAAATATCACATGATGAGCAGGAAAAAACATATTTAAACTCAAAAACAACAATCCAAAAATCATTATTGGTTGATACGCATTCTTATTATCTGTGTATGCAGAGTGCATTTCTCTTGATGAAATCATCATTTTCAATATAAGAGGAAATAATGAACAATCAATTTTAAATGACATCCAATGGTATGCCAACAAATAAAGTCTTGTTCAGCGATATTATCAAATTTTTGATAGCAACAAGTATCCTTTTGCTAGGGTTTTTGCGAAAAGGAGAAAAAGTGGGCGAAACGCAAGAAAACTTATTTTTTCAAGACTATCTAAATAAAACATATAATGAAGAAACAGTTGTTGTGGAAAAAAACAAAGAAACAGATAGTTGAGAAAATATTGTAGAAGAAACCCATGAAAGTGCCCCAGAAATACAAGATAAATGCACCCCAAACGACCCTCTTTGCCAAAAAATAGAAACACAAGATAACAAAGATGTTGTTATATACAAAAACAAAGTACATACCTCAACTTATTTTATAAACGAAAACCAAGTAATAAACAAAAAAATCGTTGATACGATCAAAAAAATAACAATCAAAAACGATGATTCTCAAAAAAGATGATACGCGACACGAGACACAATAGTGCTAAATATTTGACCAGTAAATGATCTCAAAGAATTTCAAAATTTATCAACTCATGAATTATGACACGTTTTTGATTTGTGAGTTATACAATGAAAATCAAAATCCAAAAACAGATTTTTTACAGAATTTAACAGAGCGGTTTTTTCAGTCGATGACCCATCGATTTTGTTTTACAAAATCTCCCGAGAATCAGAAAAAATCAGAAAAAAAACCGCCACCAAAAAAGATTTTTGTAGCGGCTATTGAATGACAAACCCATTTGAAGACTTTGCCGAATGTTTTAATTTATATATAAACAATCAAAATTTTTTCAAATTTATAGCAACAAAAAATAAAACTCTCGCGCAAAAATACAACTTTATAGCAACTCTTTTACAAGGTCAATATCTAGAAAAAAACACAAAAGCAATCTCTTTAGTCAAAGAAAATTCAATTCGAAGACCTCGAGATACAACAAAACTTTAGTTAAAACAAAGATATGAAAAAAACAAAAATCATCATCTCAGCTATAATAACAATCTGATGAATGCTTCCATTCATATCTTTTTGACAATGATGCGCAACTTGCTGAACAACACCAACAAACATAACATTAATAAATAGTTTTGTTACAGAAATGCTTTGACATATAAAAACAATTTGAACAGAATCTCCTTACGTTTGAAAACATGTCCCACCAAGCTGGTTTGATTCAGGAAAATTTACACCACCAAGACAAACCTTTATGTCAAAATCACTTAGACGAGCTAGACAAACACTATGAAGCACACTAGCAATAAGAAGAATCCATATACAATGGGATGATTTAGCAAATATTTGAGACTCTTTTGCTGTTATAGCAAAAAATAAAACAATAATTAGAGATCGACAGAAACTAACTAAAATAGAACAAAACATAAACAAGAAAAAATATGAACTCTCTGTTTGATGATGACGAACAGATAAAATATGATGAATAACCCTTGATAACATGAAAGAAACAATAAAAAGATATCAGAATTTAAACATATTAGATTCATCAACCACAATTTCAGAATGATCAGAATATTGAGATCTTGTTTTATTATTATGAAAAACAACTAGTTCATTAAAACATCTAGTTGCCTTATGATGAGAAGAGCGAGCCCTAAAAGAAAAAGGCGTTTCTTTCAAAAATGAAGCAATATGAAGAACATCAATAAAAATCAAAAACACTGCTGTAGAACAAATAAAATCTGATTATATTTGCACAAGACGATATGCTTGTGAAGAATCTTGGTGAAATATAAAAGATGAACTAAAAAAAATCAAAGATGCTTTTTGAAACTGACTAGGAAATGCTCGATCTGAAGTAAAAAGAGCTTCCAACGAACTAGCAAAAGCTTATTCCAAAGAAAATCTCAAAAAGGTAGTAACAGAACAAGCAATATTTTGACAATTATCATGAGCACTACAAGACCTAAAAGACTTTAGAAAAAGAACTATCAACGAAATAAAAACAAGTGCTGTTTATCAACAATTCGAAGATTTTTCTTCTGATCCAAATCCACAACAAACAGACTGAGAACAATGACCAACAACCACACCAAAAACAGATGAAGAAATAAGAAAAGAAGACATATCAGCAATAGCAGAAACTATAAGTTCAACTACCGAAAAAAGCAAGGATTTTGAAATAAAGATAACAAACAACATTGCATTATTACAACAAGAATCAACAAACATGAAAAACAAGTACAAAACTCTAGACACACCTGTAGATATTTTAATGCATTTTGTGGTTTTATCAGAGAAAATAAACAGCATAACAAACAATTTAATTGGGAGCAAAGACTCTGAAAGCGATTGTCTAATAAAGAATCTAGGAGCACTTTGCGAAAAACAGTGCAACAATATTTATAAAAAATGTTATTACTAATTATGAGAAAAAAACCTTTTCAAAAAGTAATCAAAAATCTTTTAATAAGTATCACTATGATATTAATTTTTTCTCATTGACTTAGTTTTGGACAATACTCAGCGGCACTAGGAAATTTAATTTCTGGTTTAGACAAGGTAGACACAAGAAAGTCTGATAAACAAAGTTTTGAAGAAGCTATTGGTTCTTTTTGTGACGCAATGTCTTCTATAAACATAGAATGAAGTTTTAATGCCAACGAATCATTGTTTCTATATTACATTTGTAATTATGTTAAAAAAACTAATAACTTCAAAAAACAATGATTCAAAGAAAATCCTGCAAATTCATATATAAAGTTTGAAGAAGATAATGAATGAAGACAAATAAATACATTAACAAGAAACTTGCCAGATTTTTATAAAGACACAGAAGAATATACCAAAAAACTTTTTGATAAAATAATTTGAAGTTATGTAAGTATTTATCAAGCTGCAATATATTGATATGTAAAAGATCCAAACAAATCTGATTTTACAGAATATTTTTCCATCAAATATTTTAGTTTTGGAAATGATTTTATAAATATATGTGCCAACGACAAACCATACAGCTATCCCAAAACTTGTAAAAAAATTAAAGACTACTTCTATTGAGCAAGAAATCTGATAAATACAAATGACGATAACATTTTAAATGACGAAAATATATTCAAAGAATATCAAACATCTTCTTGTTTATCAAACAAAAACAATCTAATTCCTTGTTGATTATACTGATGAGGTATGGAAAAATTTGTTTGACTAATCTACAATGAATTAATGTTTTATTCAATATTTGTCGAATATTATTCCTATTTATTACAAAACAAATCTCATTTTAAAAATCGAAATGAAAAATCATTTGATAAACAAATTATAAACAATCAAAATAGAGTAAGCGAGCTATACGACAACATTCAAACATCAAAAGAAGCAATACAAATAAGTATTAAAATGCTCAAAGAACTACAATATACTTTTCCAATTCATATTTGATTTCTAATGTATAGCGAAGATATTTACAAATTTAATTGAAGCATAGTTAAACTACTAACACCAATAGATGTTTTACAACACACATTTAGAAATGTTCAGAAAAAAGACTAAAAAAATTAAATTAATTATTTTATTTTGAGCTTTATTGGGTTTAATACTAAGCATACTTTTTCTAAGAAAAGAAGTTTTTTGAGACCTAACAATCAACAACGCTTTACAATGACTTTTAAATATTGTAGAAGAAAACAAACCAACATCAGATATTTTTGGTTGAAATACTATGACCGAAAATATTTACAAAAAGGCATTAGACTGAAGAAAAAGAAAAACAGCTCAACAAACAACGATTTCACTAGATAAAATACAATTTATCAATCAATGATTGGATATAAGCAAAGAAGATATATTAAATATATTGTACGATTCAAATACTAAAGTAAGATTGGCTATCAAAAAAAATGTTTGTTGAGGTGTCTTATATTTTCTCAAGGAGTGTATCAAAAACCAAGACATAAAAAATAGCTACAACAGAATAAGACCAAAACTTGCAGAAAAATGAATTATTTCAAATAATAACAATGCAATAACAGACAAAAATATTAGACTTCGAGTAAACAATCAATTTGAAATAATCTCAGACAATGAACTAGCTTTGGCATCTTTTGATGAGGCTTCACTCTGAGAAGATCTATTTTTAAACTGAGTCGCTGAAGATAGTGATTATGATTTACAAATAGATATACAAAATATTTGAGATTTATTATTTGAATCATTTATCTCACCAGTTGAAACAGTGTTTTATAAATTACCACCAAATTACACAGGCTGATGATCATCAAACAACACAAACAATCAGTCAAACAATTCAACTCAAAGACAAGATCTTTATACATTATTACAAAATCTTCTCAACCCATCTGAATCAACAAATACATGAACAATAACAGATTGATGATCAAGACCAACGACAACACAATGATCAAATTCACAACAAACAAATAATTCTGATAACCAATCAGATGTTTTTGATATAAAAGATTCTTGATTAGAAAACTTTGTAAAAGAAAATATTATAACACAAAAAGCCTCTTCACAATTACAAACAATTCAATGAGATGTTTGTAGGGATAATATTGTTGCTGAAATACCACAAAAAGAAAATGAAGAAACAATTAATCCTGATACTCTAAACCAATACATACAAGATATTCAAGAACAAATAGAGAATTATAACAATCTAAATCCAGAGCTTCAAATAACCCCAAACATCCGGGATGATCCAGCTTTTAGTTGAACAAATCCAAATCAAACCAATCAGATTATTGAACAATATATTGATTCTCTTTTTGATTCCGACTCAACACAATCTTGTCTAAACGACTGCAATAGTTTACCTATTTCAGAAAGAGTTATTTGTCAAATACAATGTGCTTGTTTCAGCATAGGTTGGCCAAACGACCCCGACCCAAGGGTTAAAGAAATGAATGAAATGTTGAAACTAAGATTTTGTATGGTACCTGTAAAAAACATGACTGTTCCTAAAGGCAAATCAATTTACAGTTTTGATGAGGTTTTAAACAGAATACATGCAATAACATACAATCTGGTAAACAATTGAGAAATGATGAAATATCAAAAAACAAAAGAGTTTTTAGATAGTCCTATAGCAGATTTTGATTTTTCAAAAATACTATCTTTTCAAATAAATTTAAACGTAAAACCAATTTTTCCCAACAAGACAGAAAACGCAAAAAAAGATCAGAAAAAAACAGAAGTTGAAAATATAATCAAAAATTCAAAATCAAAAAGCAATTCAGAAAAAGACCAAACAAAATCAGCCAGAGATAATCTAAATCTAAATAAATACCTTATCGTAGCCGATCCTGTAAAAGACAGAGCTCAAAAAGAGTTCTCATCCAACCTTGAAGAATACCAAAAATTATACGCAAAATATTCTAATATATATTGACCTGAAATATCAGCAACACAACAATTAATATCACCCAATGAAGAAAAAAAATCAAATATCTTAGATTCTTTAGCAGATTTTTTGGCAAAAAATTACTGATTTCGAACAACTGTGGAAAATGAATTACAAAATATAAACACAATAGCAAACTCATTACAAAACCAACTTTAAGTCAAAAATGCAGCAGTTATTGCTCTCATAATTGCATAAGAAAATGTAATCACAATTACTCATATAATAGCATTTTTTATTGCTGTATTTCATTTTGAAGTAGCTCAAGAATCTGAATTAAATATACTTGTAGCATACAAATATCAAGCAAAAATAATAAAACACGCTCATACAAAAATACCAACTTCAGATAAAAACTTAATAAGATAAGCCAAATAATCCAATATAGTATCCCAAGTAAAAACTCAAGAAGCCATCTGAGCTGATAGATTTTTTTTTGATTGATATTTATCCGCTTGCTCATTATATTTATCCCAAACTTTTCATCATTCTCATATTTTTTCAACCTCATTTCATATATTTTCTTGAGAAGCAGAATCCATTTCAGGAATAATTTGCAAGTTTTGAGCAAACAAAGATCAATAAAAACTCAAAGATAAAATAAACATAACAATGTATTTCATTTCCGACAATAATAAAAAATAAATTTATTGCATGCACTCTTTTGATAAAGGAGCCTGTTTACCAATTGTATTGAAAAGAGAAGAAATAGCAATAATCTTATCTTGTAATTTCATCAATCTATTTTGAATAAATTGATTTGTATAACTTGTCCAACTATCAAAAAGTAAATTTGCTCAAGCATTTTGGGACAATGTAACCGCAACAACCCTTTCTTGATTTATTTTTGATCTTACAAGATACATACATTTAGAATAATATCAATCTCACAAAATATCAACATTTTTTAATCCAGATTTCTCATACATATGCAAAGATACCAAACAAAGATTAATATATTTATGTTGTAAATTTATATCCAACGTTTTTTCAAACGCATCAAAATAAACAGGAATATTTTCTTTTCTTATAACATTTGGTATAGGTAGTTTTTGAGCCCAAAACTCTTCGTATTTTTGTGAAATTAATTCTGGTGTCTTTTTTTCTTCTGTATTATAAATAAAATCAAGCCACTCTTTTCCATCTTTATCTGGCTCCATTTCACCATACAAATCTTCTTCTTTTGCTGACAATTTTCTAATTCCTATATCTATCAAATGATCATACCAATAAGGACTACTTGGTCATTGAAGTGAGTTTGAACACAAGCCATCAGACTGATAATCTTTTTCCACAAAAGGGTTGTCTTTTTTTCATTGTCTATGAAGACAACAATGATATTGCAAATGAGAACGAGCAAGCTCTATATCTTCTTGTCAAAAAATACGGTTTTCATGAAATATAATTTCTGTGCTTGAACAATCATCAGCAAATCAAAACGCAGAAAAAACAAACAAAACAAACAAAAGAATTCAGACTATAGTTTTTTTTAAATAATTAAACATTACAAACAAAATTAGCAAATTAAATTATTTCATAAGACGAGTCTTTGTTGTGATTCTAACTATATCTTTGCCCAAAAAATCCTTGATAACATAAATCAAAGAACGAGTTGTTGTATCATAACGATATTCACCAAACAAAGATGTTGCTGATTGTTTTGGTAGATATAATTGACCAATAGGAGATACATACAAAATACATTCCTTATCCAAAGATTGAACACATGTCCCACCAAAAAACGCACCAAAACTAGTTTGATTAAGATCTATTTTTTTATAAAAAGGCTCCTTTTGATATAAAGTAATATCACTAAGAGATATTGATGGCATTTGGATCCAGAAAACCGTAGTACCTGATGTTTTATCAAGAACACGAACCAATGGGTATCCAGAAGCCAAATCCAAAACAACATCATATTGATCTTGATATAATGGAAGAATAGAAACATGACCATCTATAGTTATTTGACCTATTTCATTTCAAGAAACATCATACAATCAAACAGTATTACCCAAACTAAATACAGATCAGGTAACAACCGTTTGTTTTGGTCAAACAAAATATCATCAAGACGAATTAGCTAATGTTCAAGAAATTTCCTGCCAAAGATCATTTCTATTTCTTTGGAAAACCACCATTCATTGATCAATATCATGCGAAATTTCTGCAACAAGTTGTCAAGAAAACTCAGAAATAGGCACGAATTCTTTCATCTCAATCGTTGGAACCTCTATCTCGAGTGACACCTTCTCTAGTTGTTTATTTCAATTAAAATCTTCTGCTCATAAAATATATTCCAACTCAGTTTTTCAAGTAAAATATAATCATGTGATTTGAATATTTGCTTTTGGAGAATTTGCTTTTGACACAGATATTATTTCTCAATCTTTTTCTATCCACATACTTGCTACGGAAACATTATCAGTCCAATCTATATTCAAATCATAAGTAGTTCAAACAAATCATTTATGACGAGATCACATACTAACCACCTCCGATGTCGCAGGCCTAAACAAAGACACCTCTGCTTGTGGTCAAACTGTATCTGATAAAATCTGTCTTCAAGCAACAATTTGATTTGACCAAGGTCAACTTGGTTCATAATATGGATTTTCCAAGTTATTTTTATTTTTCAATGGAACAATTTCTGCATACTGCCAATTTCTAGGTATTTCATTTAATCAAAGTGAAATAGCAGGTTGATTTTCTTGGTAAAATTTCATAGAAAAAATTAATTCTGAATATGTTCATCAAGACAAAAACTCTAGTACATTCATAGCTTTATTTCCATCTTTTCATTTGTAGTAATATCTTTCTTTAAAATCTATTTTTGCTCAACTATAATTTGTTCAAACAGGTAACATCAAAACATACCTCTTATTGAGGAATTCATCATCCAAAAAACGAAATGCCGTATCTTTATCATTATAAGTATCTATTCTATGATTAAGTTTTATTAAGTATCAATCTACTTTTTCTCAATAAATATTGTTATTAGACCAAGACATTTGTATTGCATCAAAAGATTGACCAACCATCTTGAAATTTTTAACCTCTTGATAATGAGATGACAATTTAACAGAGATATTTCCAAAATCTACATATCAATCGTTTTTCTCTGTTTTTTGTAAAATCTCATCATAAGAATCAATATATGAAGATGCAAATATACCTGGAGAATAAATATGAAATGTTTTATTTGTATCCAAATTTTTATATTCTGATTCTTGTTTTGCGTATTTTACATAGATGGAATTATTATCCCACATTACAATATCATCTAATTTATTGTCATTTATATCTGTCATAAAATAACGATCACGTAACTGAGAAATAACATTTTCAGATTTCACAACATTTATCATTTTTCATGAAATAGGTTCTTCAACAAAAACTCAACGAACATAAGAAGATATATCTGTTCAAAATCATGAATCAGTAGAAGATTCTCATCAGCAAGTTGGACAAGACTGAGATAACAAAGGAATCGATTTTGATATATTATTTTTTTCAGTTTCAACAACAGGCAATCAACAAGAAGAATAAGAAAGTTTTTCAAAACCCAATTTATCATAAACAGTATTTATTGTCGATTGCATAGATTCTAGATAACTAGTTGATTTATCATAATCAGGTTTTGTCATACCAAGTTCTGTTGGATTAGATTCTTTTAATGACTGCAAATATCATCAAACCAAAGAAGCATTTATATCCATATAAGCTTTAAAAGGAGATTCTTGTTTTTCCAAAATAGCATATGTTTGATCGTCTGTAACAAACAAAGGTGTTGAAAAAGAAATATCAATACGTTCATCATTTACCAAAGCAATATCGTTATTATTAACTTGCGCTACAAACTTATCATAAGAAGAGATTGATTTTGCTAATTGGCGAACTTCATTTTGTTTTTCCAACAATACAGTATTTATTTCCTGATAAACTTTTTTGATGTTTTCAGAAGCAGGAGAAACAACTGCTGAAGTTTTCAAAACAGAAGATAAAGAATCTATTTGAGCAGTGGTTGTAGGGTCTTCAACAAGATTTTTAAAAGTAAATAATTGTTCATTAAGTTGTTTATAAGCAACTTCATAATCTACCTCTCAAACATATCAAAGAGCATCTATAGGAATATCCAATTTTGGTACACTAAGATCAAAATTAACATCTTGAATGTCTTGATTCAAAAAATCTGTAACTGCATTATTGTTTAATCAAGAATTAACTCGATTTATACCTCTTGAATAAACATCCGAAACTCAATAACTAAAAGAATTTATTGTACCAGCAATCTGATTTAAAAATCAATAAAACAAACTGAAATCCATTTTGAATTGTAAAAATGAATCCAATTGTAAATCAAATCATTGAAGTTTTGGATCTGAGTTCCAAGTAAACGTTTGATCAAAAAAATCAAAAACAGGCACATCCCAAGTTCTCTGAGTGAGTTGCTCCACTTTTGTTTTAATTCATTTTTCTCAAACCAAACCTACACCCTTTTTCAGTATACAGAAAATTTTTGAAACAAATTCTGCAACTTCTATAATTCCAGATATTTCCGGAATAATACTAGGAATTTTTGGTGCTGGCGGTAATATTGGTAGAGAAAAATCTATTTTTGGAATAAAAGATGGTAATTCTGGAAGTGTTGGAGGCGGTGGCAACAAAGGAATTTGCGGCAGCTCATAATCAAATGTAACAGCAAAATCCAATCACATAGAAACATTAAAATTTGGCGGTGGTGGTAAATTTGGCAATTGTGGCAACGGAAAATCAACTGGAACAAAAACAAATCTAGGTAAAGCCATACTAATTCATAAATCAACACGAGAAAGGTCTATATTAATATTTGGAATCTTAAATGGAGGTATAGGAATAATTGGGATTTTTGGAAACAAGAAACTCAAACTACAACCATAAGCTCAATAACCATCACGAGAACATTTACCACATCTTTTTGTCCAATTAACTGTCAAATCAACAATCACTTGATATGTTTTTATAGTAGTCAAAATCAAAATAAGTGAATCAATCCATTTTGCGTAAATTCTAGCATTTACATTTACCCATCAAATCAAAGTTGATGACAAAGTAGAAACAAAACCAATAATATCAGACATATATTTATCTACAAAATGCATCCAATCATAAAGCTGAAGAGGAAACTGTTTATATTGTTCTAATACTTGAATATTTTGCTGTACATTTCTAACAAGACCCAAAGCATCATTATAAAATGTTACAAATTGATCCAAATCTCAAGCAAAAGATGCACATGTAAACATTTCTTGCTTCTTTTTGCTTACAATAGATAGTTCATTTTTTTTGTTTTCTTCTGAAAGATTTTTCCAAGGATCACACTGATTTCATGTATCTCACTCTTTTGAATTCAAACATTTTTCAACAAAATTTATTCTAGGTAAAGCAACTACTTTTCTTCAAAAAAATTGAAACTGTCTACCTATATCGTTTAGAATTGCTGCAGCATCTTCTATATTAATGGTATCACTATCTGTAAGTGTAGGATCCTTTATAACTTCATTCAAAAAACTTCTTTCTTTTTCCAAAGACTCTTGAAGTTTTATTTTATCTTGTCAATCTGGCATTTCTTTTATTCTAGACTCTTCAACTTCCAAATATTTTAATCTGTTTTCTGCGTCTTGTTTAGTTACTTTACCACAAATTGTTGCTAATTCATAAACAGCCTCCAACCACTGTTTGAGAATCTTTCTTTGATTATCCAACCAAGATCTAAGATAACTTTCATATTTCATAATATCTTCTGTAGTTGGCAACGGAGTCTTCAGAATTATATCTTTCGTATAAAGATCTACCAAGGGAATAGAATCAAATATATTTATCAAAGATTCAAACGGATTATTTGCAGCAGATGATAATGCTTGATAATTTTGTTCTGCTCAAATAGATCATGCTTTTTGCCAAAAAGAAGATTCTTTATCATATTCTGCAAATTTTGCATCATCTTTTTTTGCATCACTAGATGCTTCTCACCAAGAATCAGCATCAAACAATCATCAAAAACCATCAGCCATTTGAGAAAGCTCAGGCAAGGTTACATTTACAGTAAGCTTGGTTAAATTGTTTATCATATATCTAATCTGTCTACCAAACCAATCTTTTACCAATGCTTTTATAATTCATTTTGCATTACTATCTTTTATTTTAAGATCAATAGTTGGTCATTGCAAAAAACTAAACGGATCCAAATTAAATCAGCCAACAAAAGCTGGATTAGTATTTAAAGAATGTTTTTTTGTTGGCTTAGAAGAAAATCAAACATATCCAAAATTAGCATTTGGAACTGCCGAAGTCCAAGAACTATTTTCTGATCAAACAGACGAAAGTCTAAATGGAGATTTTTGTGTTTGTTGCTGAATTATTGTAGTGTTTGAAACAACTTTTGCAGATCAATACTGCATAGGTTGTTCACAAGAACCATTTTTGGCAAAGTCAAGCATCCAAGAATCTAAAACTTCTGTAGAAGGTTCATCCTCAGATCAAGGTTTTGGTGTTTTGTCACAAGTATATAAAGGGAACGCTGCAACAACACAATTACCTCACAAATCCCTTACCAAAGGAGGAAGTGCTGAACCCAACTTATAAGGTCCAAAACATATAGCAACTCACATTTGAAGAGTAAGTGTTGGAACCAAATACAATCTAACTTGAGAAGGGTATGTTCATCAAGAAGGCGGAAATCACGGAGACAGTCAAAATCAATCTAGTCCTGCCATTTGTTGAACAATCGGAACAAAACTAGAACCAATCATTGGAATTGGTCATACCGGAGTTTGCAAAGTACCAGGGAAAAACAACAAAGGAAATCCTGCTCAAAATTTATCATTTATCACACTAAAAATCGGCGCCAAAGGATGTGGAGCCGTTGGTGTACATCCAAAAATATGATATTTACCTGGCGCCAAAAAAGCTTGATTAAAAGGAATCATATTAAATGGAATTGGTGGTTGGCATCACTCACTTCATCAAAGTTTAAATCAAGCACAAAGATCATTCAAAAAATTATCTAATTTATCAGATATTGGAGCTAATGTTGCATTGAGAGCATCCATATTAAATTCAAAATTTGATTGCGTTGAAGAAGAGAAAAGATCTGAAACTGTCCAAGATTCAAAAACATTTGATATATCGGGAACAGAACCCATAGCTTGATCTATAATATTTTGAGTATTATTTTGAATTTCTGTTGCGCATCATTCATCACATTCATCATCTGCTTTGTCTGTACTCATAGCAGGAATAGCATTATTAAATAAGTCTTGCCCTTCTTTAAGTCATTCTTCGGTAAGTTTGTTTATTTTGGATTGAATATCGTCAAACTCTTCTAAGTAAGATCTATGGTTTTGAGATGAATTGTTCAAAAACAATCGTCTATATTTTTGACAACTATCAAGTGGAGTAACTATAATATCTGGATAAGTATCTTTCTTTTTGTTTTTATCCAAAAATCAAACATCTTCAACAGATATGGCAACAGTTGGTTCTCATTTATAAACAACCTCATAAGAAAATTTTACAGATTGACGAGAATTCAAATTTATATTATCCAAAACAAAGAATGTATCATTACTATCAAACCAAACAATATCAGTACTATCAAAATTTCATGACTCTTTTTTAAATGAAATAATTTTATTTTCTTGATCAGTTTCAACTTCCCAAGGTCAAAGAATACGATCAAAATAAGTTGCTTTAATATTGTTTTGCAATCAAACAATAGTAGTAGAAATTTTAACTTTATCTCAACTCAACAAAGCTCATCAATTTAAATCTCTATATTGTTTGTAAACACTAATAGACTCATTTCAAGAAAGCTGAAGCAATGTTCTATATCAAATTTCATCCAAACTAATTCATGATTCATAACTTGGCATATATGAAACTGGTGCAGCCGAAAACACATCTTTTATGCTATCATAAGCCAATTGTTGAGAATAATTTGACATTGCAGAAACAAAAGATCAAATATCAAAGTCTTCTCATATAGAGACATCAAATCAATCTGGCAATTCTCATCATTGTCCATCATCTGTATCTTCATAAGAATCAGTTTGATTTTCTATAATCCAACCTTTTGTACGAACCATACTATCATCCTGAATATAGAAATCCGAATCTACAACAACTCCAAAACTTTTTACCAATTTAGTATTATTTTTTTGTCTATCATACCAGTCATCATCACAAGCATAAGGCAATGTAGAAACATAATTTGTTTTTCAACCCTTTGCTCAACCATAAAATATCTTAATATCTCCAACAAGATCATTTGTTATAATATCAATATTTCAATCTAGATCCATATCTTCAAAAAACAATTGCTGCAATCATTCAACAGACTCTGGTTTTTCTTGAACTTTTGTATTATCAGCATTTATATTTAGACATATCATATTTCCATCAACATCAATAACTCACTTATCATTTTTATATACCCTCAATTGATTATTATTTGTCCAAACCAAAATATCTGGATAATTATTTCCATCAACATCCCCAACAAAAACATCTCTTATACTATCAGCCAAACGCATAATATCCTGCATATTGGAATACGGATGTGTTCCTCAATAATTTTTTAAAAGCTTGATTGTTCAGTCAGTAAAAACAACCAAAATATCATTTAATCAGTCATTATTGAAATCAGTATCCAAAACTTTTAAAATAGATTTTGATGGGTTTGTATAAATTTGTTCTCCAATTCCCAAATCCATAGAAACAGATGAAATTTCGTTATTATTAGAAACCCTAGACAAAAGTGGATCTCAAAAGTTTATCAAAAACTGCGAACCAAAAGGAATTGTTGATTCTCCAACGCTTTTTCAATCACCAAACAATGTAATATTTTTAAAATCTCATCTAAAGCCTATTCATAATTCATAGTTATCGCTATCTTCTATAGAAAGATATCATTCTTTTTCAAAAATTCACAATACATCAATAATTCAGATTCATTTTTTTCAATTAGTTGTTCATTCTGCAAAAGTTATACTTTTATCGTAAGCAACAACATTGTACAAAACAACATCATCAATAGGTATTTTATTTTCTTTTGGTCTAATGAAATACAGACTTCATATATATTCTTTTTGATAAACAACATCCCAAACAGAATATCATTTTTCCATAGAATCAGATAAATTTATTTCAAATCAATCATTCCAAAAACCAGACTTCAAATCAAATAACAATTCTCCATCAGAAGAAAAACTAGTATCTGTTATTTCAACATCTTTTGAAATGTCATTTTTAGAAAAAAATATTGCAGATTTGGATTTTGAATTATATCACTGCAAAGAAACCAAAGGGTTTTCAGAAGAAAACAAAGATACATCTTTCACAAAAGACAGTGGTACATTTCCAATATTTTCAAATTCAAAAACCAATCATCAAGACAGCATTTTCAATGAAACATTACGATTCAAATAATTATAAACCTGTCCATCATCAGAAACAACACCAGCAAATTTTTTCAATAAGCTAGGATCTCATAACTGAGTAGTAACCGCCAAAAGTTTTTGAGAAGAAGAAACAATATCTGGAACATATGTAGAAAAGCTTTTGTCTATAGACCAAATGTTTCACCAATCCGAACCAAAAAGATTTAAATACATCACATTCAAGTTATCCTTTGGAAGAAATGTTTCTTGAACCACAATTTTTTTATAAGCTGGCGATTGTTCAGAAAGAGGAACTCATTCTAAAAAACCATATAGATAACTAATTCATCATGGCTCTTTTGTTTTTGTAGAAAAAGAGTATGAATCAGCCGTCACAGAAATAGTTTTAGAAGAAAAATCCAAAGCTCACAAAGATCAAACCTTCAACTCAGTTGATCAAGAAAGCTGATTTCACCAAAAATCTGTAATAGAAAAACCTCAACTAAACAATTCTCAAACCTTATATACTGTCGAGTTTGTTGTCAAATCAACACGATATGGTTTTCAAGGATTAATATTGACAGGAATATATATCAAATCAAGTCATGGAATCTGAATAATTAGTTCATCAGATCAAGCACGATAACTGGGCATCAAAAACACAGCCTGTTCTTCCTTTTCAAGAAAATAAGAATTTAAAGAAACAAAACTTCCTTCAGAAATAATTCATGGCTTAAATAATCAATTTTTACTTGTAACCGTAAAAGGAGTTTGCAACAAAGAACCATCTTGAGCGCGTAAAGAAACTATTATCCTAGGCAATGAAGAATATGTTTTGTCTACTCATGTCAATGTAAATGAAAGAGACGAAACAACTTTATTGTTTTCATAAAGAGAACGTCATCAATAACTAACCTTAAAATTACCAGGAGTTACCAAAAGAGTTTTTTTAGATAAACCATCTTCTCAAGAAAGAAAAAACGTAACATTTGTTGGTCTTTGAACATCAGGAGCCTGATAAACAAATATTCTATCAAAGTCAATAAATTCTGGACCAATAGATCATGAAGATCCTGGAGAAATAAATTGTCCATTCCCTGTTGCAACATAAACAACATAAGGATCAACTGTTCTTTTGATATTTTTACCAGAGAAATCTTGGGCAGAAACTCAAATAGGAAGCTGGGTTCAAGCAAGAAGTTTTGTAGTTGGTAATTCGATAGACGTTTCTTTTACTTTTGGTCAAGAAATATTATCTCAGGTAATCATAATAACATTTGTCCAATATTCTCAAAGATTTCAAGAAAAAACAGCCCCAGGGCCTTCCTCTGGGTTAAACAAATTTTTCATAGAATCTTTCCATGTTTCAAAACTACTTTGCAATCAAGAAAAGAATTCACCAAAAGATGGTCATACTTCCATAGATACATCAAATTTTACAGAAGAAGCCAAAGTACTCCACCAACAATTAATTGCTGTTACCCAAGGCATTTTTCATTTTCACTGTTCTTCTTTAAGATCAAACAAAAGTTCAGAATAGCTAGAATCAATTCAACATTGACGAGTTGTTTCACCAAACAAATCATTATTAGAAATTGTTGAATCTTCTATCAAAACATTTGAAACTGGCTTTTGAGCAGATTGAATTTGTCTTATAAACGCAGGCAACTCTGATGCTGATATATAATCCTCTCTATCAGAATTTACATAAGCAACCTCATATCAAGAAGAATTATATGTTGGTGTAATTATGTCTCATTGATCTGGATGATGGGTAAGATACCCAGAAAGAATATAAGATATTTTTTTATTAAGATCAAAAGCTGTTCTAATAGAATCCAAATCTTTGTCTACATATTCTTCATTTTTCTTAGAATATACTGGAAGAGTCTGATAATACATCAATTCTGCTAACTCAGAAATACGTTGATCACCAATCAAAGAGACAAAAAAATCTTCTGGCAATAATTTTGTTGTACGATTTTTTGGAGTAGCCAAAGAATCTGACTGTGAAAGAAAATCAAACGCAGCAAAATTACTGTTATAATATTGTTGCCTTTTTTGTTCTTGTTTATCAAGAAGTTTGTTATATTCCTTGGCTTTGTCAACCAAATAATCATTTATTCACTTCTTTATTTCTGATATTGTCTTCAAAATAAGATTTGATCATTCCTGTCTATAAACAGAAACTTCATAAAGATTTGGATATACAAAAGTGACTACATCACCACCAAGTCACTGAAAAGTAATATTTCTTGGTCAATCTATAGGCCTGTCTATTGTTGTCTGATTGAGTCATGGAACAAGTGTGAGCGGCGGCTCTTCATCAATAGTTTTTATTGACCCAATCATAGTTTTAACCAAAGCAATATCATTAAGAAGTCATTCCTCCTGTTTTGCTTCTTCCAAAGACATTTCAATTGTTTCAAGAAGTTTTATTTCTATATCTGTTGAAACTCAATCAATTTCATCAACAACAATTGTCTTTTCGATTATAGGTATTATA
>CAYRHE010000024.1:0-10904 GCA_964424095.1 uncultured Candidatus Peribacteria bacterium
CTTGATTTATATCTTTGACATTAAATGTTTTGATTGTTGAAGTAATTCCTCGTTGAAAAAAAATATTTGTCCAATGGTGTCAAAACTTGGACTTTACTTCTTGGATAGCCTTGCTAATTTCTTTGCGATCTTTGGGTAATTCTATTCATAGAATCTGGTATCGTTTGAGGGTTATTGGTCCGAGTTTTTTGGTTTTGATTGTTCAAAAATAGTCTTTACCGAAGATATGGAGGGTAAAGGTTGGTTTGTTGTAAATATCTTTTTGTATGGTTTTTCGGATTGGGGATTGATAGAGGGACATATTTTTGGATATTAGTATTTAGAACGTTAGATTTTGGATCTATAATTATATGAATTCTTGATAGTGTTTTGTGGCTGGAAAACAAGAGAAGTTGGGGAAAATCAAACTAAATGTGTATAATTTTATACTATTTTGTCGCCTCTGACAAAATGGTAAGATCCTTTTAAAGCTCGCATTATCTCTCATATTTCTGAATCTAATGAGTAATTTTTTTTGACTTTTTACCGGCATGGGTAAAAAGAATTATCTTTTTATAAAAATATCATAAATCTGAATCAAAATCAAGACTTATTTATTAAAAAAAACCTCACAGGTGTTGTGAGGTAGTATAGTTATCTCATTGTCTTCAGAATTGCTTGTTCTAATTTCTTCGGTTCGTCGGTACCTATCCTGTATGTTTTACCATTTTTCATTTTTAGTTCAACTGCGTCAAAACCAGAAACATTGAAAATTCGCATCTTTGGCCAAAACCATACTCTGATTCCCCATCCATAATATCGATGATTTTTTACGGTTTTGGCGGATAGGATATCATCGAGCGAAAACTTTTTCTTGAAAATCCCATAGCCAAATTTGATTGATATATGTTTTTGGTCAATACGTACTTGGAGTGATATGAAGGAAACAAGCAAAAAAACAATCAATGTCATTATGCTCGTCATAGCAAAATTTGGTCCAGAATTGTACGAAACAGGCTCAGCAGAAGCTGTGATATACGCCCACGCGAAAAGTGCTAGTACGATCAAGGTGACAACTAGCATCAGGTAGCTAAATTGGGTGTGTTTGTAGGTCATTGATGGAGGGTGATTGGGGGTAAAGGGTTATGTTTTAAAGTTTGCATTCTACTTTGAAGTTGCGTAGCAATTTTGGAGAGAATGTTATTGTGATTTGTTTTTTTAATAAGGTTCTTATTTTATATCCAAGCACATCAAAAAGCTCATCATTTAAATCATGGTTCTGGTGGATCAGTTTTTATATTAATTAATATTTCTTTTGCTTCATTATATGCTCTAATTAATTGTCTTTCATAATATATAGTAAAATCTCAATAACTAAATAGTATATCATTTGAGGAATTGTTTGTTATTCATTCTCAGTATCATGCAGTTCTTTTTGGTCAAATAATACTAAAACAAAATAATACATTATCTTTAAGAAATCTTCATTCAGATCGTGTATGACATACAATGTTTCTCATTTTGAACACTAAATCAGTTATGTCTCAATTTTCTATACAAATATCATCTGTAAAGTTTATTCTAAGATTTATCTCATCACATTTTTTTAGTAAATCTTTTAGTCTTATTAAAAATTCCGTTAAAGCTGATTCACAAAGAGATGATCTATTTGTTGTTGCTGCATTTTCCAGTACTTTTGAATTTATTATTTCTCTTATTCTGTCAATATTGTTGGTTATTTGGAGTGATTCTATATGCTTAAATTTTATTTGTTTATTCATATTTAAATTTTAGATTTTAAATGGATCCGTCGTACGAAGTATGAGCATGATGGATATCCCGTGTTATGTGATGGCACAGAATTACTTTAAGTTACTTAAATAATCATATATTTCTTTTCCGTGTTTATATATAAAATCCATTTGTATCTCAGTGACTGTTTTTCAGTGAATTCAATAATTGCATATTGCTAGTATCTCTTTTAAAATACTGTAGAGGTCTAGATTGATTATTTCATTATTTTTTAAATCTAATATTTGTCCATGTATTGTATTTGTTTTTCATCTATTTTCGAAATATTTAATTCGAATATCATTTATCATTTCTTCGAATTTATATCTAATTTTAAATAAGAGAAGATTGTCGTCTGGAACATCAAACCTTCCTGTTAACTTTTTTCCTATAGATACTAGGTTTGAATCATCGATCACTTCTTTTCAGGTTAATTCTTTTACCTTATTTTCCAATTTATTTATTTCCTCATCAGAGGAAGGTTTTAAGAATTGATGTATAATAACATTTTGATTTTGAGATAGTTTTATGTCATTCTCTAGTTTATTTATATTGGATTCTAGCTTTTCAACCTCTTGCTTCAATTTTACTAATCAAAATATTTCAATATCTGAAAAAAGGGGTGTTAGTATGATAGATATTCAAATTAACAACATAATTATATCAAAATTTGTTCAATTTCAGCTAATTAGTTCTTTGAATCTTAATGTAAATCGAATAATTGTAATCACTAAAATAATTATTCGCCATGTAACTTTAAACCGATTGGGTAATTTCATTGTGATTTTAATAGAAATAAAGTGCTTTTATATAACTAAGTTTTGTGTAACATAATTGTCGCACAGGTAATTAACTTTCCATCAAATCTATCCTATCACCCATAAATATCAACGCATCTTTTATAAAAAAACCTGTACAAAAAAGTACAGATTTCTCTATTTTATTTATTCTTCTTCACATTCTCCAACTCTTCATTCATCTTAATCAATTTTTCTCTATTTTCTTGTAAAGATTTTTCTCTATCAGCTACAACATTTGTAGGGGCTTTGGAGCGGAAGTCGCCTGAGTTGAGCATGCGATCTTGGTTTTCTATGTGTTTGATTAACTGGTCGATTTCTTTGGTTAATTTGTTTTCAACTTCTGCCCAATTGATTTCCTGGTGTGTCTGGACACCTACGGTCAATGTTTCTACTACTTGGATATAAACGTTGTCTTCCATATTTTGGTTATCGTCCATAAATGTGATAGAAAGAGCCATATTTAACTTGGTGATCAATGGTACGTATTCTGTCCAAGCGTCTTTGTCAGCTATACCTTTGATGAAAATATTAACTTTTTCGTTTGGTTTGATATCGTTGTCTTGTCTCAGATTTCTAATTGCTCAGATAACTTGAGTGAAGAGGTTGAATGTATCACGAGCTGGTTCTTGGTTTAATGATTGTGGTCGTGATTGTTGGATCAAATGTCATTTGAAACTAAATAAATCTCGAAGTGTTTCTGTAACAAATGGCGCGAATGGATGCAATATCTTGAGAATAGTTCCTATGCTGTAACGAAGAATATGCGCTGTAACAGGGGATTGAGATGATTTGGTGATCTCGATATACCAGTCACAAAAGAAGTTCCAAACAAATTCTATAATGCTACTTGCAGCTTCACCATACATGAAGTCTTTGAAATATTGGTTGATTTGGTCGATATGTTTATCAAAAATATTTAGAATCCACTTGTCTGCGTCTGTTGTTTGTGAAAAGTTGGCTTTGATGAAATCACGTTCTTCTTCTCGAGAAAGTTCGCTTGCTTCAAATTTCATATCTACGTATTTGCAGGCATTTCGGAGTTTGTGCAAAAATCTGGACGCGTAATCGACCTTTGTCAGTGAATATTTGAGATCGTTTCCAGGTGTTGCACCTGTGATTAGACTAAGTCTGAGTGCATCTGGTCCGTGACTGTTTATAAGTTCTATTGGATCGATTCCATTTCCTGCAGATTTGGACATTTTTTTACCTTTTTCATCTCTTACGAGACCATGGAGGTAGACGTGTTTGAATGGCGATTTTCCGGTGTTGGCAAATCCCATCATCATCATTCTTGCAACTCGGAAGAAGAGGATATCGTATCCAGTTTCTAATACTTCACTAGGATAGTATTCAGCTAAATCTGTAGTATTTTCTGGTCGTCCCATAATCGCGAAAGGTCGTAATGCACTAGAAAACCAAGTATCCAATACATCGTTGTCTTGTACTATTTCTGTGCTTCCACATGTCTTACATGCAAATTCTAATGTGAATTGTCCATCGTCAGTTGTTTTGATATTTGGAATACTATTTAATAATAATATAATCTGATTTATATCTTTGTTGTGAATTGCTGTTTTGATTGTTTCTACTTGATTTAGTAATGTTTGATTATCTTTGAATTTTGTACTGTAAATTGTGTGATAAATATCTCCGATAGTTCAATTTTGGGGAGTAAGACTTGTTGTATTTAGAAGTTCTATTAATTTTTCGATAGAAAAAGTTCTCTCTAATCTATCATCAGCAACAAGGTTGAAAACTATGTGCCCCAATACAAATCCATCAGTTTGTGGGATGTTTTCGAAAAAAGCATCTTCGTCCATAGGATGAGCGTGTCATTTTTCACAGTATCGAACTGGAATTCTATGTCCTCGTCGAAGTTGTCTAGAAATACATCGTGGTCTGATATTTTCCATCCAATCGAAAAATGTTTTGTTGAATCTCGCTGGATGAATAGTTGTTTCTCCTGTTTTAACTGAGTTGATAGATTGTTCTGCGTATTCTTTTACGTCTACAAATCGTTGTTTGGAAACCAATGGTTCAACTCTAGTATTACATCTTTCGCAGTGAGGAACTGTGGTTGGATAATCTTCGGTTTTTGTAAGATATCCCTTTTGTTCCAAAACTTCTATAAATTCTGCGAAATGTTTTTTGCTATCTTTTCCACTAAATTCACCAGCAACTTCTGTCCAGATACCAGCTTTATCAAATGCAAAAATATCTAGAGGGAGATTATGTTTTTGTCCAAGGGCAAAGTCGACAGGATCGTGTACTGGAGTTACTTTGAGCGCTCATGTACCAAAATCCAATGCCACTGTATTTTCTGAAACTACAGGTATCTCTTTGTTGGAAATTGGGATACAAATTGTTTTACCAATTCGCTCTTTTCGTTGCCCTTTTGGATGCACAGCAATTGCCACATCTCCAAATATAGTCTCTGGACGAGAGGTTGCAACTGTGATACTAGCTGTTTTTTCTGGATTGAAATATTGGATATAATAAAGTTTTCATACTGTGTCTTTGTGTTCTGCTTCTAAGTCAGAAAGCACGGTTTGACATCTAGGACATCGGTTGATAATATAGTTTGATTGATAGATTTTTTGTGCGTTTGCAAGGTTTACAAAAGATTTCCTTACTGCACGAGAAAGCTTTTCTGACAAGGTGAATTGTTCTCTTGATCGGTCACAGGCAGATCCCATCATTTTGGTCTGATTTACAATCGTAGATCTACAAGAACTTGCTCGGTCTCGGATTTTATTTATGAATTCTGATCTTTCGAATTGATGTCTAGATTTACCCTCTTCTTTGGCAACTTTTTTTTCTACTACTACTTGGGTAGAGATTCCTGCATGGTCAGTACCTGGTACCCAAAGAGCTTCTTTGTTGTTCATGCGAGCGTGTCTGATCATAATGTCTTCTAGAGCCATTGTCATAGCATGTCCTAAATGGAGGATTCCTGTCACATTTGGCGGTGGAATAGGTACTACAAATTTACCATCATAGCTATGATTTGGATCGGGTGTAAAAAGTTTTTTGGCTTCTCGCTCTGCATACATTTGTTTGGTTGTTGTATGATCAAAACTTGCAGGAAATTCTCTTTTGGTCATTTTATCCTAAATTTTGAGCTAAAAAAAATCCTTGACTGCGAAATCAAGGAGATATGTATATCTTTCTCCTTTGTTTAAATCACGACTGAAAGGATAAATTTTTTCATGACGTGATTATAGGGGTTGGAGAAAGAAATGCAAGAAAAAATTATTGTAAATATCTTTTAATATAAACCTCATATCATTTTAAAATTTTTATTGTTTCTTGAGAAAAAGAATCATTTTCTAGTAAAGAAATAATTTCTATTATGTTTTTTTTGTTGGTGTTAATTCTTTTTGCCAATTCTTTTATTATCATTTCTAGATTTGTTTTTTCTCATATTGAAAAATCTTTTTTGTATTCATTTATATTGTTCTCGGTATGTATAATTATATGTATGTCATTTTTACAATGTTCTAGAGACTGTTGTATATGTTTTTCTAAATTATCTCTGATTTTGTTTTTTGTTTTGTTTCGAATTTCGTTTATTGCTTTTTTGGAATATTCTTCAAATATATTTGTTATCTGGTTGTTTGTTGTGTTTTGTAGTCATTTTATATGACCAACCTTTTTTTTGCATTCTTCAGGTGTTGATTTTAATGCCTCTATTATTCAGTTAGAAATTTCATTATTGATCATTCTTATTTTGATTTCTCGTTTTTTTAAAAGCTCTTCAGGGGTTTCGTGCCCATGAATGTTTGTTTGATTTTTTATCTTTCTTTCGGTGTTTTTGATTGGCATTTTTTATATTACAAAAAAACAAAACAAGTATCTTATAATTATTTTCCTTGTTTTGTCTAGTCTAATTTTTGGAAAAATGTGTTTTTGTCAAATTTATTTGGAAAAGGTGTTTTGTTCTTTGTTTTGTTCTGGAATAGTTATAGTTAAATCAAATTTTACAGTACCATCTTTTTGTTTTGTAAATTCGTAGGTGAATGGTTCCATATTGCTTTCTTTTAATTTTCTTGCCATATCCAAAAATCATAATCCAGCATTTCAATATTTGTTTGTTCAAGATTCATTTTTGCGTTCTTCATCTCAATTGTTTATAACTTCTTTGTACATTTGCTTTATTTCTTCTTTTGGTGATGAATTTACGAATTCTAATCTTTTTTCTAATTTTGCTGTTTTTTCTCAAGAAGTGTCATCATAATAATTACGAGTTTGAATTTTATATACTTTTTTGTTTTCTGAATCTGTGTATTCATTTAGTTGAAATATAAAAGGTTTTTTTGGTGTAGAATAACATGATAAATTACTCAACATTTCTATTCAACAAAAACCAATTCTTTTTTTGATTGTATTTGATAGTCCTTTTTCTTCTGCATATTTTTCAAGTTCACTTAAAAATGTTTTTCACAAAGAGGTACTTAATGCAGGAGCGTCTTTTTCTTCGTTTTCAAACTTTTCTTTAAATTTTTTTACAAGAAAAATTTTTCTTCTATTAGAAAGCTCCTCCAAAAGTTCTTGTTTTTTTTCTATTTGTTCTTTTTTAAAATTAAAATCTAATGTTTTGTTTTTATTGGTTTCAATAGTTTGTGTTGTCATTTGTTTTTTTTGTTAATATATAAACACAATTAATTATAAACCAAAAACAATATTTGTCAAATTTTTGAAGACTTTTTTGTCTTCATCATAAATTCTCAAAAACGCAAGTCTTTTTGGTTGTTTTTTGAGTGTTTTTTGGGATTTTTTTGGAGATCTGACTATAATGTTAATGAGTTTTAAACCTTAAAGATAGTTACGCATGAATTTGACTCAATGTGAATTAAGCCTGCAATCAACTTATGAAAAAAACCCAAATTTTTGAGAAAATATTTCTCAATTAACTAGTCTTGCTTGGGGTAGTGAAAAATCACAATGTTTACAGCTTATGTGAGGTGTTTCTAATGTTAAAACTTTTGTTTTTCAAAAATCTTCTTATGTTGCACCAAAAGAAATTGTTGTAGAGGAATCTCATCCGGCTGCTCCAACACAATCATCTACACAACAAGTTCAGTCAAATTTTTGGGAGGATATATGAATGTGAGGAATTATGACCTGGTGAAATTATGTATTATGGGGGCTTGGAATTTTGGTTTTGGGTTTTATTTTGTTTAAGCTTATTAGAAAACTATTGTTTTTTTGCTATGATGTCTTGAACGCAAATAGAATGGTTTATCTAAAAGTTATGCTTCCTAGAAATGATGGAAAAGGTGATCGTGAACAACAAAAAGAAATAGCAAAAGATATGAAAGAGAAAATTGGGCGTATGTCTCAGGTTTTTCATAACTTACATAAATTATGAGAATTGAGTTTTGAGGATTCCTTTCTTCATTGGTTGTTTTATAAACCAAAAGTAAATCTGATTTATCATTATGAAGACTGACTATTGTCATTTATAGTATGAACTTATCCAGAGTATCAAAAGGTTGCAGAAGGAGCAATTTCAGCGCAATATTCAGATTGTTCTATAGAGGTTGTTCAACAACCAAAATTATTTAAAAAGAAATTTTCTGATATTATGCCATTGGTACCAAAGAAAAATTCGGTATACAATATTAGATTGTTTAAACAAATGTCTGATGATCCAATAAATAATTTGATAGATGCGATGTGAAAAGTTTCTAGATATGATACAGTAAGTGTCGTTATTCCTATTAAACCAGTTGGTGAATGGATGAATAAAAAAGCACAAAAACGATCAAATGGTTTGTATAGAAATGATAAGAAATATACGGACCCAAATTATAGGCTCAAAAGTTTTTTTAGCTATCTAAATCCTTTTAAACTTATATGATTGATTATTCATTGACCAAAAGAAAACAATCCACAAGAACAACAATGAAATGAGGTTTGAGGAAAGGATTTTGTGCGTATGGTAAAAGCTAAGGAAGATTATCTAAACAGTATGGGTGAAGAAGCGTCTTTACCTTACTATGAATGATGACTTATGCTTATCACAACTTCTGATGATAAAAAAAAGTTGGATATGAATTTGGATATGTTGGTGAGTTCTTACAATGTTTATGGTGATGAATATGGTAATGAGTTTAAAGACCAAAATGAAAGGCATGATGTTTTTGCTTTCTTTTTTCTTCCTTTGTGGAAGTTTGCAGCATTATTTTGACTTACAAGTTTCTTTTTTAAAAAACACTATTTTGGTGTAAACGAATTGGCTTCTTTGTTTCATTTCCCTGATAATGCATATAATCGTTCTCCTATTATTTCTTGGATGCAATATAAAATATTACCAGCACCAGATAATTTGCCAGTATTAAATGATTTTGGAGGATATGTAATGTCTGGTAAAATCGCAGAAGACTATAAATGATGAAATTTGAGTTCTGTGTTGGATGAATATCCAAAACATCGAGCTGTTTGATCAAAAATAGAAAAAGAAGAAAAACTTGTTCCTGTGACTGAATATACATTAGACAAACTTCAGTGAAAAGAGATTATAGAAAAAGATTGACATAAGTTTGTAAAAGAAGTGTTTGATAAAAAGATAAATTGATATAAAATTTTTAAAGATTGAGTTTTACTTGGTCTTAATATATATAGAAATAATTATACGCCTGTTTATATGAAAAGAAATGATAGGACAAGGCATCATTATTGTATAGGAAAATCAGGTACAGGTAAATCGGTGTTTTTGCAAACAATTGCTAGGCAAGATATATGGAATTGAGACTGAATTTGTTTGATTGATCCTCATGGAGATTTGGCAGAAGATGTTTTGGCTTATATACCAAAAGAAAGGGCGAAAGATGTTATTTATTTTGATGCTGGAAATGAGGATAGGCCAATGGGATTGAATCTGTATGAGATTTCTAGTTTGGATGAGGCCGATAGAGTGGTAAATGATGCAACAGAAATTTTTATAAAAATGTTTGGCCCAGAAATTTTTGGTCCAAGAATTCAGGAATACTTTAAATATTGATCATTGACTTTGCTTGAGGATTTTGATGATAGGCCAACACTTCTTGATGTGGTAAGATTGTTTACAGATGAAAGTTATAGAGAATATAAATGTAAAAAAGTTACAAATCCTGTAGTAAGAAATCGATGGGAAAAAACTTTTAATGCCATGTGAGACAGAGAAAAAGCTGAAATCATACCATATTTTTCTGCGAAATTTGTTTCGTTCAACACAAATAGATTGATTAGAAATATAATTGGACAAACAAAATCAGCATTTACGTTTGAAGATGTGATGAATAATTGAAAAATTCTGATTATAAATTTGAGTAAAGGTACTATTGGTGAAATCAATTCTCAACTTTTGGGTATGATTGTTGTTTCCAAAATTTATACTTCAGCAATGGCGAGAGCAAAAATTCCAGAATCAGAGAGAAGAGATTTTTATCTTTATGTCGATGAATTTCAAAACTTTGTATCAGGAACTTTTGCCGATATCTTGTCTGAGGCTAGAAAATATAGGCTTTGTTTGATTATGGCGCATCAATATATTGCTCAGCTTGAACCAGCAAAATGACTTGGTGGTGATCAATGAGGAAAATGAGATGTGAAAGCGGCCGTTTTTGGTAACGTTTGAACAATGCAATCTTTTAAAGTTGGTGCTCCTGATGCTGAGTTTTTGGAAAAAGAATACCAACCTGTCTTGTCTCAACAAGATATTGTAGGAATAGCTAATTATAAAGCATATGTAAAACTGAATATAAATAATTCGACAACTCGTGTGTTTAGTATGAATGCAATTTATACAAAAGATTATCAGAATCCAAAAATAGTTCCTATTTTAAAAGAATATTCTGCCAAAAAATATGGAAGAAAAAGAGAATTTGTAGATGCTGAGATGGCTGCTAGAATGGGTGTTTCTGAAGAAGCTGTGTTGGCTGATGTTGTGCCAGAAACTCCATCTGTTCCAAATCCAGAACCATCTTCTGTTTCATAGAAAAATCTTTAATATTTTTATGGAGTTGGATTTTGCTTTATTATAAAGTGTTTTGGTTTGTATTATATAATTAGAATTCCTTCTCTCTTTGAGAGGAGGTTTTTCTTTTTATTGTTTTTTGTTGGGAAATCTTTAATAAATGGTGGATTAGATAGATTAGATGGGTTAGATAGATTAGAGGGATTAGATAGATTAGAGGGGTTAGATAGATTAGAGGGATTAGATAGATTAGAGGGGTTAGATGGGTTAGAGGGATTAGATAGATTAGAGGGGTTAGATAGATTAGATAGATTAGATAGTGTTAGGAGACTAATCTTGTTTAAAAAACTAATCCTGTCTATTCTATCCAAAGC
>CAYRHE010000024.1:11004-17095 GCA_964424095.1 uncultured Candidatus Peribacteria bacterium
GTGTTAGGAGACTAATCTTGTTTAAAAAACTAATCCTGTCTATTCTATCCAAAGCGAAGAGTGTCTATAATATAAATTCAGATTTTAAATTTTGTTATAATAATTATGAAAGTAGGAATTGTTGGATTGCCGAATGTTTGAAAATCTACATTGTTTAATGCATTGACCAAATCTTACTCTGCGCCAGCGGAGAATTTTCCATTTTGTACAATAGAGCCAAATGTGGGGATTGTAAATGTAAAAGATCAGAGATTGGAACGATTATCGAAAATGTCTAATTCTCAAAAAACTGTGTATGCAGCTATAGAATTTGTAGATATTGCATGACTTGTGAAAGGAGCTAGCGCATGAGAATGACTTGGAAACAAATTTTTGTCACATATTAGAGAAGTAGATGCTATTGTGCAGGTTCTTAGACACTTCAATGATACAGATGTTGTACATGTGGAATGATGAGTTGATCCTATCAGAGATGTTGAAATAATCAATACAGAGCTTATTTTGGCAGATTTGGAACAAATAGAAAGGACTTTGCCAAATATTCAAAAAAGATCTAGAATAGCAACAAATAAAGAAGACGTAAAATTAGCTGATGCACTTGCTCGTATTCAGAAAGTTTTGCAAGAGGGTAAAATTGCTCATGTTCTTAGAAATGATTTATCTGCAGAAGAGTGGAGATTGATAAAACCATATAATTTTTTGACTATGAAACCATTTGTGTATGCGATTAATATTTCTCAAGAAGATATTTGATCGTGATCTGAAATCCAAAAAGAATTTGAAGAAAAATTACATAGTCCAGTAGCTATTGTATGTGCAAAATTGGAATCTGAAATGATGGAGCTTGAGTGAGAAGAAAAACAAGAATTTATCAAAGAACTTTTGGAAATAGATAATGTTGGCCATATTCCTACACTTGATGATTTAATTGCTTTGGCTTATAATAAGGTTTGATTGATGTATTACTTTACTACTGGTGAAAAAGAATCAAAAGCTTGGGCTATTCCTATTTGATCTACAGCTCCTCAGGCTGCATGAGCTATTCACACTGATTTTGAGAAAGGTTTTATCAAAGCTGAGGTTGTGAAATATGATGATTTGTTGGGATATTGAAATTGGACAAAAGCAAAAGAAAAATGATTGGTTAAGTTGGAGGGTAAAGAATATGTTGTTCAGGATTGAGATGTTATGGTTTTTAAATTTAATGTATAATTATTCAACTGGCAGTTGTAATTGGTTGTGATTAATAACAGACAACAGTAATTTATCGCTAAAGGCGATGTAATTCATTGTGATTGCTCTAAATTATACGAGTGACAGTAAATAATTACTATAAATTACTACTAGTTACAATAAATTACAATAAAATTTTTTGTTGAAAATCACAAATCTTGCAATACAATGGTTATCACTTGGACTTTTGAAACTGTAAAAATACGCTTGACATTAACTGTTGAATCTGTATTATGATCTCGTAATATGTTTTTTTTACATTTTTATGTATGTTAAATGAATTTTAACGTAAAAATGGATGACAAAAGAATTAAGGTTGATATAGAAGGCACAAATTTGAAAGATGTCCTAATTTATTGTAAACCAAAAGAAAGATTGGTTCTTATGAAAAAGTTTGGTCTTGATTGAAATAGAGAAACGCCTTTGCAAAGAATTTGAAAGGAATATAATTTGACTCGTGAAAGAATTAGACAAATAGAAACTCAAGCTTTGATGAGATTTAGAAGATTGATTGTAGGTAATGATATTTATATGGAAGTTTTGAATGAAGCAAAGAAAATTCTAGATGTTCATTGAGGGTTTTTGTTGGAAGATGTTTTGATTTCAAAAATGGTAAATAAGAATGTTTTTAAATTTTCTAAACAAGAACTTAAACTTATTTTGGTATCAGATTTTGATGTTACATATCTAAAAAGAAATAAATACTTAAATAAGGCTTTTTATTTGGAACCATTGTATGAAGATCTTCTTACAAAAATGGTTTTGGAAATAGATTGATATTTCAAAAAAAGAGCTAAGAGCCAAGATTTGTATGAATTTATTGGTTATGTAAAAGATAATTTTGCTAAAGATTATAAAGATGTTCATTATCTTAAAAATGATTTGTTTTATGTGAATTTCTTTGAATCTATTAGAGAAATAAATGTTTTTGATTGAAAAGTTTGATTACCAGAATTTGCTGATGTAAACCCAAAAACAATCAAATTAAAAATTCTTTATACTATGAGAAGAATAAATAAACCAATACATTTTCAAGAACTTCCTTCAAAAATTATGGAATGGTTTCCATCAAAAAATGTTAAAGTAAATACTGTACATAATGAACTTGTAAAAAACAATGATATGTTTGTAAATCTTGGTCTTGGAATTTATGGTCTTAGAGAATGGGGATATCAATGAGGACAAGTTGTAGAAATTCTTGTAAGAATATTTGAAAAAAATGATAGACCAATGAATGTTAAAGAACTTTGTAAAGAAATGTTGAAAGAAAAAATGGTTAGTCCAAATACAGTAATGTTGAATCTTCAAAAATATAAAAATCTTTTTCAAAGAGTTGAAAAATGAGTATATGAGTTAGTAAAAAGTAAATAAGAAATAAAAAGCTCCCAATTGGGAGCTTTTTTTATTCAGTTGAAATACTTATATGTTTGTAAGGAATATCTATTCCTTTTGTTTTTAGTTGTTTTATAAATTCACTTCTTATTTCTCTTCATACAACTATAGGCATTTTTTTTGCTGTACTACAAAAGAAATATCATTTTAGATATAGCCCTTTTGTTCCAAAAGATTCTATTATTATTGAGCTATATTCGGGGTATACTAGGTTTTTATTTTCTGATATAATTTGTTTAAATATTTGTTTTATATCATCGAAAGATATTTTACGAGGCACTTTGAATCCTATTTCTCATTTGAGTAATGGTTCTGATTTTAGTGTTTTGATTGGAGTTTTTGCTATTACGCTATTTGGTATAATTATTCTTCTTTTATCAAAGCTTCTTATAACTGTATATCTTATATTTATTTCTTCTATTGTTCCTCTCATTTTTAATTTTCATAAAAACTCCACAAAATCACCTAGTTTAACTTTTTTGTTTGTTAAAATAAAAATTCAAGAAACTAGATTTCAAATAGTCGTTTCCATTGCGAATCATATACTCAATGATATTCATCACATAATTATTGCTGTATTGAATCAGATTATTTCAAATGTTGCTAAAATATTAAAAATCATCAACAATATAAACAATATTGAACCAACTAATTTAGAATTTTTCTTTGAATAATCATCAGCTACCAAAGATTCTCATTCTATTTTTCTTTTAACTTTATTTACTATGTATTTTATTATTATATATATTAGTATAAAAACACCAATTCAAGAAAATAATCTACCAGCTATTTCTAGTCAGTGTGACTCTATATAATTTAAACTAATTGAAATAATGTTTTCTTTCATGGTTTATTTTACAAATTATTGTTGTAAATTTTGGATTATATCTGTTTTTGCTTTTTGTTCTTCAAAATTTAAAGTAACCATATCATAAGATATTTCTATATTGTTTTGTTTAAATGCTTCATTTACTTTTCAATTGATCTCTCATATGGCAATATCTGGTATTATTCCACATTTAGGGTCGAAATAGAAAAAAGCTTTGATCTCTATATTGCTTTCTAAAAATTGTGAGAAGAAAACTTTTGAATTTTCTTTCTCTTTTACAAAAGAAAAGCTATTTATTGTTTCCAAAATTATTTCAATAGCTTTTGGTATGTCTGTGTTGTAATGTACTTCAAATGTTGTTTTTAGTTTTATTAGATCTTCAGAACTAAATGTTTTGATTGGAACAGTAATTAACGTCATGTTTGGTAAAACAACTTGTCTGAGATCCAAAGTTCTGATAATTGTGTATCTGATAGTTATTTCTTCAATTCTTCCAAAATATGTTTGGTCTGCATATACTTCTACTATATCTCCCAATTTAAATTCTTTTGTATAAAGCATCATCATACCAGCAATCATATTTCCCAATATTTCTTTGAAAGCCAATCATACTCAAAAAGATATTCAACCTATTATTAAACCAACATTAAATCAAACAATTTCAAATCAAATAAAAAATGAAAAAATAACCATAATATAAAAAACTATATCGTGAATTAATTTTCAGATTTTATCCATATGTTTGTTGCCTTCGGTGCTATTTTGCACAATTCTTTTACTTACTATATTAGCAACAATTTTTGATATCATTAGGAGAAAAATAATAACCAAAATTGCGCCAAATATTTTGATAACATAGGTTACTACAACGTTGTCCATTAGCATATCTATTGCAGATGTTTCAGTTTCTGCTTGTTGTCAAATAATATTTTCGTTCATTGTTTTGAAATATGGTAAATAAATTACTTAATTATATATTTAAAACAGGCTTGTGTAAAGAAAAATGAACTTTTTTGTTATAATCTATAGCCATAAATCAAAAAATGTTATATAAATATGCTTGTTGTATTGAAAACGTGTATTCTTTTTTTAAACTTGTTTAGAATTTTTATTATTTTTTCTTTATAATGGAAAAAAAACACTTTACGTCAAAAGAAGTTCCTTCGAAGTTTTCTCATAAACATTGATCATCTAATACTTTTTGGATTGTTTTTGTTTCAGTTCTTTTTTTCTTGTTTTTGGTTTTTAGTAAATGGAATAAAATAGAGGAATTTTTTGGTTTTTCTGTAGATAGAACAGTTGTTAATGAAGAATTTGTTATGTGAGAAGAAGTTTCTGTAGAAGGTATACTTACTCAAGATTGAGATTTTATAACTCACACGCATAAATTATCTACATTATCTAGTGGTGTTTTCTGATTAAAGAGTAAATCTATAAACCTTAATCAATATTCAGGAACTGTTTTATTGGAAGGTTTTGTTGATAACAAACATCAATGATTATATATTTTGGATGTTACCAAAATTATGTCTCAGTTTGATGATAATCCTTTGGATGAAAATTTGGCTACATGAACTGTTTTGTGACAGTATTTTCCGGATGTTTGAATATATTTTAAATCAGAGTTTTTTGAAAAATATGAGATTGTTTCTACATGAAAAACAAATATTCAAATAAAATCATTTAATTCTGATTCTTTGATAAAAATAGATTATTTTTTGTGTAAAAAATGAAATTCTAATACAGATTGTGGGCAGCTTTCTAAAACTTTTTCTGATTCTAGCGAAAAGAGATTTACTAAAGAATACTGAACTATTTTTTATAAACTTGCTGAGGTTACTTCTTGGTTTTTTACCAATGAAGAATTCTTTTGATATTTTATAAATGATGTACCAGAGGAAGAAGTTACAAAACTATCTTCTTATATTATTTTGCCTACAATTGAATATGTTGAAAACGTTTTGGAACCAAGAGTTGGGGCTATTTGTAAAGAATGAAATGTTGTGATGAACAATGTTAAAAAATCAACATTGTTTTTGGACCAATCAAAACTTGCTGTAAATTTTATGGGGGATCGAGAAAATTGAACAGCAGAATGTATTATAAAAATAGATCCATCTTTGCCAAATCTTTGAGTTTTGAAAACTTTTGTATATGAAGATGGTATATTGACAGGAGATGTTGAATCTCAAGAAACGATAGAAAGTATAGAGGATTCTGAAACCACACCAGAAATTGTTAAACCATTGCCTAATCAATCGGCCTCAGACGTTCCTCAATATGCCTTGAATCTTGAAAAACCGTTGGTTTTTACATCAAGCAGAGGCCATTCTATATCATTTCCATCGCCAAAAATATCTTATAAATCAGATTCTGTATCAGAAAATTTGGGATTAGCTTGAGTAAATTGTTATGTTGCTACAAAAGTTGTTGAATATGAAAAAAGAGATCTTATAGATTCAGAGCCTAGTGTTGTTGTATATGAATGTAAAATAAAAGAAGGCGTAGATTTGCCTTATGAATACTATGAGAACCCGGTTTCAGATGGTAGAAATTTTGTAGTTTCAGTAATTAATCCGGCTTGGCATGATTTTGCAAACAATATTCAAGTAACTCTTAATTAGATAGATTAGATGG
>CAYRHE010000025.1:0-1653 GCA_964424095.1 uncultured Candidatus Peribacteria bacterium
CAATGACTGATAGTTATTTATTCTTTTTATTACTCGATTCTAATCCCTCTAATCTATCTAATAAAATATCTTTCTCCTCAAAAAAAACAAGACATTAAGAAATAATTTTCTCTTGCTATGCAGAATCAAATTCCTATAAGTAAATGGCTGTATTTTTTACAAAAAAAACTGGACTAACCGTTCAGAAAACAGCTAAATCCAGTCTTAGTATATGGGTTGGCTTCACTACACGATGTATATTATAACAATTTTTTATAAATTGTCAATTATTTGTAATTTATTTTAATTTTATGTAAATACCAAGTATTTTTTATATTTTTGTATTTTGTGTATGCAAAAAACGAAGAAATCATTGCGAGAAAGTTTTCAAGATGATATAAACGAACTATCTCCAGAACTCCAAGAGTTAATGAAAAAATGATTTGCTACTGGAATTATCAACGAAGAAGATATTATTACTGAAATCGATGATATGGATCTCAATATAAAAGTAGTTGAAAAAGTGTATGACTTAGCTGATAAACTCTGAATTAAAATTCTTACCATAGAAGAAGTATTAGAAAAAGAAGCTCAAGCGGTTAAAAAAGAATCTAGACTTGGGAAAATACAACTTTATGAAGAACATTCTCGTAGCAATGCTGATGTACAATATCATGATTTCATAAAACTATATTTCAATGATATTTCAAAGATACCTCTTTTGACATCTGAACAAGAAAAAGATATTGCAAAAAGAATAAAAAAATGAGATGAGGATGCAAAAAGAAAACTTATCGAATCAAATCTCAGACTTGTTATTAGTATCGCAAAAAGGTTTTTTGGTTCTAGACTTAGTTTTTCTGATCTTATCCAAGAATGAAATATTTGACTAATCAAAGCCATAGAAAAGTTCGACCCAGATAAAGAATTTAAATTTTCTACTTATGCAACTTGGTGGATTAAGCAATCAATTACAAAAGCAATTGCGGATATGACAAAACACGTAAGAATTCCAGTACATTTGATTGATGAAATTAATTCTTACAACAAAACATATCAACTCCTCTTCCAAAAATTATGAAGAGAACCAACATCAAAAGAAATATGACAAAAACTTTGATTCCCTATCAAAAAGATCAAAAAACTAGAAGAAGTTATTTTTGGAAATGTATCACTTGATAGAGAAGTTTGAGATGAAGGTAGGGATACGTTGGCTGATCTAATCGAAGACTGAAACACGCTTAGACCCGACCAATTTGCAGAAAAAAACACATTGAGAAAAAATTTGGATATGATATTGGATATGCTTGATGATAGAGAAGCAAAAATAGTAAAAATGAGATATGGAATTGACGGACCAAGATATACATTGGAACAAGTTGGAGAAGAATTTAATGTTACAAGAGAAAGAGTAAGACAGATCGAACAAAAAGTTATCCAAAAACTAAAAGAACACGCTGGTTTACAAAAAATACTTGGAATTGAAGATGATATTGCTAAAATGGAATTTTGAGCTCAAAAATGAAAAAAATGAAGAAAAAAAATAGAAAAAGAATATGATGAAGAGGCAAATGTTTCTTTTGATGATGATTTTGAATTTGAAGAGTTGGATTTTCCAGGCAAAATTGAAGACTAGATAGATTAGACACGCTTCGCTTTAGATAAAATAGACAG
>CAYRHE010000025.1:1753-7385 GCA_964424095.1 uncultured Candidatus Peribacteria bacterium
ATCTACCCAAACCATCTAATACCATTTAATATCTAAATAAATAAAATGACAGAAGAAGTTATGAAAAAAACCACTCATAGTGAATTGGATAGTCATTGATATGATGCATCACACATCAAGGTTTTGGAGTGACTTGAACCAGTAAGACAAAGACCTGGTATGTATATCTGATCTACTGATACAAGAGGACTTCACCATATGATTCAAGAAATTGTTGATAATGCTGTTGATGAAGCTTTGGCTGGTTATTGTTCTACAATTACTACTACTTTACAAGAAGATTGAGCTGTTTGTGTTCATGATAATGGAAGAGGGATTCCTGTCGACAAACATCCAAAAACAGGAAAATCAGCATTGGAAACGGTTTTTACTGTTCTTCATGCTTGAGGTAAATTCGATAAATCTAGTTATAAAATTTCATGAGGACTTCATGGAGTATGAGCTTCTGTAGTAAATGCTCTTTCTGAGCGACTTGAAGTAACTGTTTACAAAAATAATAAAAAATATTTTCAAAGATTTGAAAGATGAGTACCTATATGAGATCTTCAAGAACAATGAGAAACAGATAAAGTATGAACAACCGTTAGATTTATGCCAGATTCTAAAATTTTTGAAACAATAGAATTTTCTCAAAGCATAGAACTTGCTAGAATGAAACAATCTGCTTATCTAACCCCTGGTGTTACCTTTAATTTTGTAAACAAAAAAACTGGTTATAGACAAAGATTTCATTTTGAATGAGGTATAAAAACATGGTTGAGAAATCTTGTAGGAGAACAACAAACCATAGCGTCAACTCATTATTTTCAAAAAGAATGAAAAGATTGTTTAGCTGAAATTGCTTTTCAATTGGTAAATACAAATAATGACAATACTCTTTCATTTGTAAACAATATTCCAACAACTGATTGAGGTACTCATGTACTTTGATTTAGATCTGCATTGTTAAATGTAATAAACGAATTGGCAAAAGAAAAAGATAAAATAAATAAAAAAATTGGTGAATTTCAATATTCTGATGTTACAGACTGACTTTATGCTATAGTTTCTGTAAAAATACCTGAACCACAATTCGAATGACAAACAAAAGGTAGACTTGGTAATAGTTATGTTAGAAAAGAAGTTGAAGAAATTACATACAATTATCTAAAAGATTTTTTTACAAACAACGAAGAAGAGTTTGATAAAATATTTGAAAAAATGGAACTTGCCGCTAGAGCTAGACTAGCAGCAAAACTAGCAAAAGAAACTGTTCTTAGAAAAAATGTTCTTGCTGGATGAGTTTTACCGGGTAAACTTTCGGATTGTTCCAAAAGAGGTAAAGAATGAACTGAACTTTATATTGTGGAGGGAGATTCTGCATGATGAAGTGCTAAACAAGGACGTGATAGTGGTTTTCAAGCAATTTTACCACTTAGAGGTAAAATATTGAATACAGAGCAAGCTAGTATACAAAAAATTATGGCTAATAATGAAGTAAAAGCTTTGATAACCGCAATCTGAGGTGGTATAAAAGAAAGTTTTGATTTGGAGGGTTTGAGATACGAAAAAATAATTATAATGACGGATGCCGATGTTGATGGTGCTCATATTAGAACATTGCTTTTGACGTTTTTCTTTAGATTTATGAGACCTTTAATTGATAATGGTCATGTTTTTGCTGCATGTCCACCAATTTTCAAATTTAATGAAGGGAAAAAAGAAGAATATGTATATGAAGAGACTAAGACACCAGCAGATTTTGGTATGAATCCAGAAAAAACTGATGTTCAAAGATATAAAGGGCTTGGAGAGATGAATGCAGAACAACTTTGGTCTACAACAATGGACCCAAACAATAGAAAATTAAATCAAATTACTGTTGAAGACGCTGAAGAAGCTGATAGATTATTTAGAATTTTGATGTGAGAAGATGTACAATCTAGAAAACATTTTATCTTAACTCATGCAAAATCAGCAAAAGAAATAGATATTTAGAAAATAAAAATAAATATTGATTAAGGCAATCTATATGATTGCCTTTTTCTATTGACTTTATTTGTTAAATAAATATAAATTAATAACTAAAAACAAAAAAAGAAAAAAATGAAAACAAAACTACAGGCAAAAGAATGGTTTGAGACTGTTTTTGCCTATGGTGAATCACAATTATCTATCCTATTTAATACAAGGAGCGATCTTTGTGATGAACTAGAAAAAAAGGGACTAAAAGTTATTCCCTCTAATATAAATGAAAGCGAAATATTGAATGTAAGAAATTATAAATCCAATTATTTCGACAGAGAGAAGAGGGAAATGTACTCTCAAAGTACAAAAAAAACAGGGCTAAAAGGCATAGCACTCTGGAAACCAGTTTGGGAACATTTGATTGCTCAAATCCCAAACGCTTATGTATTTTCAGGTAAATCTTTGTTTTTGCAAGCCAAGCAAGAGTTTGTGGTACATGACTGGACAGAACGAGCAGAGTTTGATTTTTACTTGGCTGGTAATGTCCCTTCTTCGACAAGACTACTAGAAGAATTGTATATTGGAGAAGAAGAAAAAGACAAACAGTTACGGTTTGCAAAAAAGATAGCTGTATTATCTTTTATTGCTTCAACTATTCCATTGATTTTGACTATTTTTGTAGGAAATATTGTTGGAATAAGTTCGTTTATGTTTGTTTTTGGATTTTTGGGAATCCTTTATTATTTTAGGAACAGAAGGTTTAAAAGATACTTCTTTGTACCTAGAAAAAAAGTTTTTCAAAAACTATTTCCCAATAAAAGACTTGTAACAGACGATCTTGCTGAATACTTAGCTATGAGTCAACCTGTTTCGGTTGTGGGGATAAATTTATTCAAGAACGAGCAAGTTGGTGCTCGATATCACCAACGGTTAATAAAAGAAGGTTTAAATCCTTCTTATGCGCAGCTAATTTGTTACATCAATCTCTTTGCCAAACATGATAATAAATTTCATCGTATAATTGGCAAAGAAAAAAGTGTAGATCCTGTTCTCTTCTTTGAGGAAAAAGAAGTAATAGTTATTCCTTTTGAAGAGATTGAGAATCATCCAATAATGAATTATTTTGTAGAAAATATAGATATTTCAAAGTTGGATATTCCAAAAATAATCAGTGATTATATCAACAATAAATTAAAACTCACTGATAAAAATTAAAATTAACTCGCTCCTTATTAGGATGTCGAGTTTTTTTTATTTTTCAAAAAATGTCAAATCTTTTTTGATTAGAACTTCGGCTTTTTTGGCAAATTTTTTGGTTTCGGATATAATTAAAATAACATAGTTAACTTAGCAAAGGCTTCACTACACACGAATACCTGCGAATAGGTGCTATGTTGAAGGTATTTCCTTCTAAAACACCCTATCTAGTGATTGTACCAAACAGTTGCGGATAGAAATAAATGAGAATTAGGCGAAATCTGTATTCAGATCGACTTGATAAGGTCGGAACCTAGTGCTCATTTGAATCGCTAGTCGTTTCGATTAGCGATTTTTTTGTTTTTTAGATAGATTAGATACGCTTCACTTTAGATAGATTAGACATGATTAGGTTTCTAATCTTTTTTAAACTTAATTAATGAGGAAATCATTTTTAATATTTCTACTACTTTACCTTGAAGATAATCAAAATCTTTTTTTGAAAGATACCATAATTTATTAGAAATTATTAATTGAGTTTCTAACTCAGCAGCAGATCATTTTGCCATATAAATAAATCTTATATTATCACTTTTTGTACTTCTTTGATCTCATTCAGCAATATTAGAAGGTATAGAAATAGCTGATCTTCTTATTTGCTGTGTTATTCAATAAATTTCTTGATTAGGAAAAGTTGCTGTATATTTATATATATCTTCTACTAAATCTATTCATTTTTGCCATACCTTTAAATTATGAAAATTTGTTTCCATAAAGACTCAATTTACATTCTAAAACCTAACCCATCTAATCTATCTAATCTATCTAATATATCCTCCTCAATCTCTCGATCACTTTTTCTTTACCCAAAACTTTCATGACTGAGTAGAGGTCGGGGGTCTTTGCGGTTGCGCAAAGTTGAATTCTCATAAACATGGCAAGATCCCCGACCTTCCCGATATATCATCATTCTTTGAATTCTGCGTTGTTGGAAGCAAATCCGTGATTTTTTCAAATTTCCTTGAGTTGATTAAACCAATCTTCGAGTGTCATATCCAGATTTAATTTTTGTGAATATTCATCGATAAATGGATTGATACGATCAGCTGTACACATTTCTGGAAGTGCTGGTTTGCTTGCTAATAATTTTTCTCGTTCTTGGTCATAAAAGAAAATAATTTGACTTTCTACATCTTGAAACGTAGTAAATCTCTTTGGATCTTTATCTGTATGTCTTTCGATATTGAGAGCTGATTTGGTATATTCTGGGTTTTCTTGCATCAAGTCTGCTAAATATGGTTTATATTTTTTTGCCCAAACTAGACTTTGGTTGTACAACTCCTCTGTTGAAATTTTGGAAAGATATGCATTATTTATACTTTGGAGTTTTACTAAATCAAACAATGCTCATGATGTATTCATTTTTTCGATTTTAATTTCAAAATCGAGATAATTTTTGTCTGGATTGGTTTTTTGTCGCTCTTCATATGTTGGATCCACAATTGTTAGAAGATAATCAATAATTCCCTCTGGAGCATATCAACTTTCGAAAAAATAAGCAATATCTGCTTCTGGATCTTTTCTTTTGGAAAGCTTTCTTTTATTTCAATCCTCATCTAGTTTTAGTAATGAAGCTGTATGACAATACTCAGGATGCGGTAAATCAAATGCTTTGAAAAGTTGTATATGAAGTGGGACTGAAGTAAGCCACTCCTCACCTCTAATCACATGAGAAGTCCTCATCAAATAATCATCTGCAATATGAGCCAAATGATACGTAGGCAATCAATCTGATTTAATCAATACTATATCATTGTAATTATCTATCATATTTATTTTTCATTTAATCAAATCTTCAAATTCACATCTTTGACTAAGGTCTCAGTGAGAACGAAATCTCAATACAAAATTGGAATCTGATTCTAACTTTTGCAAAATATCCTCTGGGGTTTTGTTTCTCCAAAGCGAATAATTTCCATAAATTCATGGTGTTACTTTTAGTGTTGTTTGTTGATTTCTTGTATCTTCAAGCTGGGATTCTGACATCCAACAAGGATATGCTAATCACTTTTCAACAAGTGTTTTTGCGAAAATTTGATAAATAGGTTTTCTATGAGATTGAATATATGGTCCATAAGCCCCTATATCTGTATTATTTTCACCAAGTGGTCATTCATCTATTTCGATACCAAAAAATTTGAGTCAATCCAATATAAGGTCTACTGCTCACTCTACTTCTCTTTTTTGATCAGTATCTTCTATTCTCAAAATAAAAGTTCCTGAGTTTTGTTTTGCAAACCTTTGTTCAACAAGTGATGCAAATATTCATCCAATATGCAAAAATCCGGTAGGACTTGGTGCAAAACGAGAACAAACTGGATTTTGTCTTGCTGGATATTTCTTTTCGAGATCTTGAATTGTTTCTGTTACATTTGGAAATATTTTGTCTGCAATTTCTTTTCGAGTAGTCATACTTATTATAATGTTA
>CAYRHE010000025.1:7485-10680 GCA_964424095.1 uncultured Candidatus Peribacteria bacterium
TTTTTATACCTAAACAAAAATCATGAGATTAGATGGTAAAAGTATCCAAGCAGCTATTATGCAACTTGTAGATGATTATAAATTTGACCCATATAGTGTATTGGAAATAGTAAAACTTTGAATTAAATCTGGATTTAAAAAAGATTTTCCTGAATTCAAAAAATCACAAATTATTGTAAATATCGAAAATGATGGAACTGTAACAATATACAAAGAACTAAATGTAGTAGCAAAAGAAAGCGAAATTGAAGATCCAGAATTGCAAATTATTACAAAAGAAGCAAAAAAAATTAGAAAAGATGTAGAAGCTGGAGAACAAATTTTGATAAATGTAACCCCAGAAAAACTAGAACTTTCTAGAATTGCATCTCAAGCTGCTGCACAAACTATCAAACAAAATCTCAAAAATATCGAAAGGGAAAGATTTTATGAAAAATTTCAAAACAAACAATGAGAACTACTCAAAGCTAGAGTTATCAGAGTACATGCAGATAGCGTAATCTTGGATATTGAAGGAACAGCTGTGGTTTTGGGTGCTGATGGACAGGTGCCAAACAGATCATACGAACCAGGTGAAGAAATTTTTGTGCTTTTGAAACAGATTTCAAAAGGTCAATGAGGAATTATCTTGGAAATTACACAAACAAGCGCAGAATATATCGAAGCAATCCTTAGAAAAATAGTACCAGAATTGGAAGAATGAGTTATAAAAATAGAAAAAATGGCTAGAATTCCTGGTTTGAAAACCAAAATAGTAGTATCATCAAATGATGAAAAAATTGATCCAGTATGAGTAATGGTAGGAAGCAAGTGAGATAGAATCAACACAGTATTATCACTTCTTGACGGTGAAAAAATCGATTTTGTAGAAGAAGTTGGAGACACAAAACAAATGATCAAAAATTGCCTCAAACCAGCTCATGTAGATAACATCGAAATCAAAGATAAAAAAGCAATTGTAACAATGGATGAATCTCAAAAACCATTGGCAATCGGTAAATGAGCTTCTAATGTAAAATTAGCAGGACAGATTACAGGATACAATATTGAAATTAGATAGAAGAAAGTCATTGCGAACAAATGTGAAGCAATCCAGCTGGATCGCCACGTTACACTCGCGATGACTTTTTATTATCTTATAACTCTCAAATAACAAAGAATCTCCAAAGTAAATCTTTGATAATTGCGTGTTTTTGTGGATCTGCAACTATTTTTGGAGCAGTAACTGCAGAGCGAAGTAAAGAAATAAAACTTCGTCTTTGTTTTGAACCATTTTGTACAATAAAAGGTTGTAATGCATTGTAAATATTTTTTACTTTTTGCTGATCTTTTTGGGTAAGTTGATACTGTTCTCCTGGGCTGTGTGGAGTTTTATTTGGTGGTGTAATACCTGTAAGTTTGGTATATTGATCTCTATCCAAAACTACAAAGGAATCCATAATCCTAGTTCTTCATCATTGATCCAAAACAAAACCAGAATAAACCATACCTATACTTGCTCAAGCATCAAGATTTAGTGCATTTCGACATCCAAAGTTTTTTTTGAGAAAGGCTGGCATTTGAGGAATATTTAAACCTCAAACCACTCACATATAAATTGTAGATCAATCTTTTGTAGAACAGATAAATGTTTTATTGCCTGCGGTTTTCATTTTTTCGTCAATATATACAGTATATGTATATGTTTTATCTTCTCAATTCAATAGCAAGGTAGGAAACCCTCCTATACCAAAATATAATTTATTAAAATTTATAGTATCCAAAGGAAGTCGTAAGCCATAATCAAAAATCTTTCCCAAATTGTTTTGTACCAACAAAGGTTCTCCCATTTTATCAAAGCCAAAAACCATTCTGATACTTGTATCAGGTCGATGCCTACTCCAGGATTCTCAATCTCATAAAAAAATTCTTTCAGAATTGGTATGAGTGACTCAATTACAATAACTATAATCTCTTGGACAAAAATAACTTCCATTTATTCCTGTATCTCATCACACTTTTTTGATCAATTCTTGGAGCGTTGCTCCCCCATCCTCTGCTGGTGAAGCTACGACAAAATGTTCACCATCCAAAACTACTTTGATTACCCTTACTGGTTTTTTGTCGATATTTTGGATAATGAGTTCTTTGTAAGCAAAGGTAGATGAAAATAGTCATATTACAATAATTATAAATCAGATTATATATTTTTGGTACATAGTATTTATTAAAGAAAAAATTAAACATCTGCGTAAGCATAATTATTCATAGTTTGCAGTCAAGAAAAAACCTAGCAATTGCTAGGTTTTTTGGTGTTTATCTATTTTATATTAATTCTTCAAAGCTATTTCCAATTTTTCCAATCTTTGTTCTAGTTCATCAATTTTATTTTGTTGATCTAGATATTTTGTATACAATTCTTTGATTGCCTCGATGATTGGAGCGACAAGGTTTCCATATTTTACACTTTTGATACCTTTATCGTCTGCTTTAACCGCATCTGGAAATGTTTTTTCTACTTCTTGTGCTATAAGACCGATATCTTTTGTATCATCAGATTTCCAAGTAAAATAGTATCAGTTGATAGCCATGATTTTTTCTAAAGGACTTGATATTTGTTTGATATTTTTTTTGAGACTGATGTCTGATGAGTAGTAGAATGCTGTTGCTCCAATAGATCAATTAACTTGTAATTTATAAGATGGAGAAAGTGTTCAGATTCATACGTTTCAGTTAGTAGCCAATCTTAATTTAGAATTTGCATCAGTAAAAGAATTTCCATAAGCAAAAGTCAATCAATCTCATTGATTTAATCACATAATCCAATAATTACTAGCTGTTGAATTATTATTAAATGATATTGTTGCTTCTCAAACTGTAGAATTAGATGATTTTACAAGTATTCCATTAGTCCATCAACCATCTCAAGGATGATTGTGTTCTACATGAAGTTTTTGTAATGGATTTGTTGTACCGATTCATACATTTCATCAACTAAGCATTGTCATTATTGTTCCATTAGCTGCGTTTCTAAAATACATATTACTTGCTGTTCTAATATAAGTATGAGAATTTGCTGTAAAATGAAATCTTGGTTTTCAATCTACAGAATTTATCCATGTTGAAGTCGCATTAGATAACGCTCACACATCTGCTGCTGTTAGTGATATATTTGCTGATAATGCTTTACTATTTACTGTTCTTGTTGTTGGTACT
>CAYRHE010000025.1:10780-15028 GCA_964424095.1 uncultured Candidatus Peribacteria bacterium
TAGTGATATATTTGCTGATAATGCTTTACTATTTACTGTTCTTGTTGTTGGTACTGCTCACACATCTGCTGCTGTTAGTGATATATTTGCTGATAATGCTTTACTATTTACTGTTCTTGTTGTTGGTACTCTTCAGTTTATTGCTGTTTGGATAGCATCTGCCCTAACTAATGCTGTTTTTGAGCTTGCTAATGCTGTTTGTACACTATAACCATTATTCAATGCATTTCATGCTGTACCATTCCATGTTGGAACATAACCACTTGTCGAACTAGCTCTTTTCTTTACTTGCGCGTCATTTGTTACATTTCATAGTCATACATCTGCTTTTACTAATGTTACTGCTCAAACTTTTCAAGCTACGCTTGTTACTGGTGCTGATGTCAAATAACCCGCACTACTATGGTTACCCCACCCATAAGCTGTATTCCATTCTGTAGAATTTCATCAGTTTGCTGTAATTACTCAATTAACTTGCAATTTTGTTGATGGAGTTGTTGTACCGATTCAAACATTTCAATTTGATGCTATTGCAACACCCAATGTAGTTCATCTTGTTATATATCAAACATCACCATCTCTGTATATACGAAAACTTGTACCAGCTCAATTATAAAATCACAATCCATTCGCTGCTCCATCAGTTCAAATTTGCAAAGATCAAAGACTTGGGCTTGTTGTTCAGATTCAAATTCTTGTACCATTATCTACCATCGTACCATTTATCAATGTAGAACCATTTCGTCTTGGTACTCTGTTTGTTGTTGTCATAGATACTTGTGGATCTGTTTCTGTATAACCATTAAATGCCACAGAATTCAATGTTCTTGTTTTTAATTCATTACTTGCTCATTTCACTACAACTGTAGTTTCACTAGTTCATGCTGTCAAAGATGCAAAAATTTTATTCCAACCAGTTGTTGCACTACCAAGATTTCTATATGTAGTAGGTGCTGATCATATTAGTGCTCAATCTACATTTATATTTTCTACTGTTCTGTATACAAGATTATCTGTAGTTACTTTTCATTGTACCTCTAAGTCTGTAGAAACAACAACTTTTGTACCATTATCACTAATATTAGAATTTGTTACATCGCCTGCTGTATTAGCAAATTTTGTAATTGTGTTTACTGTTGGTGTTCAAGATTTTCATATTTTAGTAGCTGCTAAATTATATGCAGTTCTTACTGCGCTTGGTGTTGCAGCCAAAGTTGTCGATGTTGAGCTTGTACTAGAACTTAGTTGTACTACTCATTTTGCTGACGTTGTTCCGTTTGCTACGCTTATTAATCAATTTGATACTCATATATTTGACCCTATTCTTACAATTCATGTAACTGTTGTTGATGCTAATGGAACAGATGTCAAATAACCTGCACTACCATGATCACCCCACCCATAAGCTGTATTCCATTGATCAGAATTTCATCAGTTTGCTGTAATTACTCAATTAACCTGCAATTTTGTTGATGGAGTTGTTGTACCGATTCAAACGTTTCAATCTCTTATTACCATATTAGGATTATCATATGGTCATCCATAATAATAATAAGTAAAAGTATTATCTCATCATAACGCTCATGCTATCGTACCGATATTTGTTCAATCATTATTGTAAGCACTTACACCCATAGCCCAACCTGCTGTTGCTCAATATAAATTTAAACTACTTCATCCCAAAACAACCCTTCTATTTGATGCTCAACCGATTCTAACTATATCATCACTAAATGTCTTTGTTCCAGCTATTGTTTGTGTTCATCCTGTTCTTACTACTGATGAATCTACAGATAAGGTTCTATTTGCTGTTAAGTTTCATCATCATTGTATTCAATTATTTGTTGTTATTGTTCTATCTGCTCTTACTGCATGATTTGTTGCTGTTGCTTGTGTGCTTAATACTACTGCATTACTAAATGTCTTTGTTCCAGCTATTGTTTGTGCTGTTGTTCTATTTACATAATTTCAACTCTGACTCATCCATACTGGATCTGTTTCTCAGTTGAATGCTACATCATTCAATGTTCTTTTTCATATATTACCATTTGTATCTATCATCAAAGATACTTTTGAACCATCTGCTGTATTTGTAAGATTTTCCAACTTTACTGTTCAGTTTACATGAAATTTTGCAGTTGGAGTTGTTGTACCTATACCTACATTTCATATGTTTGCATTGTGAATATTATTAGAACTTCCTAGAGATCTTACAAAAAGTCCACTACCTATGTCTGTGATATCTACACAAGCACTACCATCTTCATTACAATATCTATATGCTTGTACTTTGTTTCCTACTCCACCTACTTGGAGATTTCCACTAAAGTGTCAGCTTCATGCTACTGTTAGTCCATAACCTGTTCTTGGTGTGTTTGTATTGATAGCTACTCAACCAGCTGCACGGATAAGGAATTGATTTGGTGCAGTAGATTGAAATGCTGGTAATCATTGACTATCTGACCAAACAAAAGTTCAATGATGATTTAAATTTACAACAGCATAATTACCTGCTGCAAAACTATAGTTTGCATTTATTATATTACTTTTTCAACCAGGAATAACTGAATCTAATCAATTAATTTTGTTTTGATTTCAACCTACAATATTATTATCTCCTGTAGATTGATTAAATTGTCATCACAAAATAGAAGATCTTTGACCGCTTAATTTGTTTGTTGCTGTGTCTCCAATAGAAGTAGATCATTTAATTTGCAAAGGAGTACTGCTTGATCAATCCAATGTAATGATAGCTGCACCATCTTTACCATCTGCAGTCAAATTAATCTGTTTGATAGTCATCACAGAATTGTCAATTGTAGACTGTATTTCCAATTGTGCATACAACATCCCAGCCAATCCTGCTCCCAGAATTACTGCGATTGTAAATTTTAGAAATTTTGTTTTTGTGTTCATAGGTAGGTATAAAAACGTAAAAGCATTAATTTGGTATTGTATGTTTTGATATGTCATTTCCGCCTTGTCGGTTGGGGCGGAAATCCAAGTTGATTAGCTAGATTCCCGCCGCAATCCCTGCTCCAACTGTCAACGCTGGGATGACAAAGCGGGAATGACAGATAAGTAATAACATTACAACAACATATACCATTAACAAACAAATTATAGTCTGATTATATTTTTGAGCAAAAAAATCTCTATAATTTGTTTATTTTGAGTTGACATTTTTGATTAAATAAATAAAAATTGTTTTGGGAGCTGTTGTTCATTAAAATTAGTACAAACAAAATAAAACCAAATATTATGAAACGTATATTATTTTTCTTATCTTTGTGGGTAATTATGATTCAAGGAATCTACGCTACCCATATTGTCAAAGCACCAGGAAGTACAACTGATATATTTAGCGAACTTCCTATTAATGATTTTTTAAACCCAGATACATTGTTTATTGAAGGAGGTACTGGAGATATTATACTCCAAGCAGGTACAGTAAATAATTCTACTTATGATTGGGATTTCGGAACTGGTAGTATATCAACCTTTACAATTACTTTTACCTATGCAAATGCTACTCAGACCCTGCCAGATGGATCTAAAGGTAGAGTTGTTAGCTGTGCAAGAATAGACGTAGGTGTACAATACATAATGGTTGTTTATCGTGCCCTCCCACTCAAACCAACCACTCCATCTGGTTCTACCAGTGTGTGTGCTGGTACAAGTGAGGATTACAGTTCTACATCGATCAATGCTACGAGTTATCAGTGGTATTTAGATCCTGTAGAAGCTGGAACTATAACTGATGGTACAACAAGCTCTCCAACAATTACTTGGAGTAGTTCTTGGACTGGTGATGCCACTCTTACATCAAAAGGTGTAAAAGGAGCTACCTATAGTCCAGCTTCTGATCCTTTGACTATTACTGTACATGCTGTTCCTAGCAAACCTCTCATCTCTGGTGATGGGTTTGTAGAGAACGGAAGTAGTTCTGTTTACACTGGTACTTCCAATGATGCATCAGGTTGGACTTGGTTTTTGGGCCCTGATGGACTTGCTAATTCTACTCCAAGTGCAAATCAAACTACATTATCTTTTAATCAAACTGGTAACCTGACTCTTACCGCACAAGCCACAAATATGTGTGGCAATAGTGAAATTAGTGATGGTTTTACCGTGAAGATTGTGGATATTAGTGGAATGGAAGCTCAGATTAGTCTGTTAGAAAATCAGGTTGCTGATTTAACCGCTGCTAATGCTACGCTTACTTCTAGTAATGAAGCGTTGCAGGTT
>CAYRHE010000026.1:0-4696 GCA_964424095.1 uncultured Candidatus Peribacteria bacterium
AATCTCGCTGAAATGGTTTCTATGGGATTACCAATCCCTCCATGATTTACTATTACTACAGAATGTTGTGATTTATATTATAAAAATGAAAAATCTAATTCAAAAGAAGTTTTGGACCAAATAGAACAAAAACTTCAAAAACTTGAAAAACAAACAGGTAAAAAGTTATGAGATGCAGAAGACCCGCTTTTGGTTTCTGTAAGATCTGGCGCAAAAGCGTCTATGCCAGGAATGATGGACACAGTCTTAAATCTTGGTTTAAATGACCAATCAGTTGAAGGACTAATCAAAAAAACAAATAACCCAAGATTTGCGTGGGATAGTTATAGAAGATTTATTCAAATGTTTTGAGATGTTGTAATGGAAGTTCCTCATCATGAATTTGAACATGCATTACAATCAGTAAAAACAGAAAAATGAGTTAAATTGGATACAGATCTTGATACAGAAGATCTCAAAAAAGTAGTTAAACTTTATAAAGATGCTATCCAAAAACACACAGGAAAGATGTTTCCAAATGATGGTAGAGAGCAATTGATTATGTCAGTAAATGCAGTTTTCAATTCTTGGAATAATGATAGAGCTATAATTTATAGAAGACTTAATGATATCAAAGGATTGCTTTGAACAGCTGTAAACATACAAGCAATGGTATTTGGAAACATGTGAGAAACCTCTGGTACTTGAGTATGTTTTACTAGAAATCCGTCAACTGGAGAAAATGTGTTTTACGGAGAATATTTGATGAATGCACAAGGTGAAGATGTGGTAGCAGGAATCAGAACACCACTTGAGATTGCAGAACTAGAAAAACAAATGCCAGAATGTTATGCTCAATTGGTTGAAATTTACAAAAATCTAGAAAAACATTACAAAGATATGCAAGATATGGAATTTACAATTCAAGAAGGTAAATTATATATCCTTCAAACAAGAAATGGAAAAAGAACAGCTGCTGCTGCAGTTAGAATGGCTGTAGAAATGGTAAAAGAATGACTTATTGATGAAAAAACAGCAGTACTTAGAGTTGAACCAGAACAACTAGACGCATTATTACACAAACAAATAGAAGCTTCTGCAAAAACTTCAGCAGAATTGCTTACAAAAGGTCTTCCAGCTTCACCAGGTGCTGCAGTTGGACAAATTGTGTTTGCTGCAGAAGTGGCACATGACCGAGCTGAAGAAGGTAAAAAGATTATCCTAGTAAGGACTGAAACATCTCCAGAAGATATTCAAGGAATGCATGCATCTCAAGGGATTTTGACTGCTAGAGGAGGTATGACATCTCATGCTGCGGTTGTTGCAAGATGAATGTGAAAATGTTGTGTTGCTGGAGCTAGTGAAATTACAGTAGACGAAAAAGCAAAAACACTTATTATAAGTGGTAAAACTTACAATGAATGAGATATGATGACTTTGGATGGTTCTACATGAGAAGTGTTTGCTGGTGCTCTCAAAACAGTAGATCCTGAATTAAGTGGAGATTTTGGAATTCTTATGTCATGGGCAGATAAATATAGAAAGCTTTGAGTAAGAACAAATGCAGATACTCCAAACGATGCAGAAGTTGCTAGAAAATTTGGTGCAGAAGGTATTGGACTTTGTAGAACAGAACATATGTTTTTTGCTGAAGATAGAATTAAGGCAGTAAGAGAAATGATTCTTTCAGATAGTCTTGATGGTAGAAAAAAAGCTCTTGCCAAATTGCTTCCATTTCAAAAAGAAGACTTCGTAGGGTTATTTAGATCTATGGAAGGTTTTCCGGTGACAATCAGATTTTTGGATCCTCCTTTGCATGAGTTTTTGCCTACTGTAGAAGAAGATATTGTAGAACTTAGCAAAGAAATGAATGTAGATATTGAAAAACTCAAAGAAAGAATTCATGGGCTTCATGAATTTAATCCTATGCTTGGACATAGAGGATGTAGACTAGTTGTTACTTATCCAGAAATTGCAGAAATGCAAACTGAAGCAGTAATATCTGCAGCTTGCGAACTTGCAAAAGAAGGTAAAACAATAGTTCCAGAAATTATGATCCCATTGGTTGGATTCAAACAAGAATTGGATTTTAATCTGGACATTGTTCATCGTGTAGCTAAATCAACTATGGAAAAATACAATACAACGATCGAATACAAAGTTGGTACAATGATCGAAGTTCCTAGAGGTGCAGTAACTGCTGATAAGATTGCTGAGTCAGCTGAGTTCTTCTCATTTGGAACAAACGACCTTACACAAATGGGACTTGGTTTCTCAAGAGATGATGCAGGTAAATTTATCAAAGAATATGTAAACCAAAATATCTTCGAAAAAGATCCATTCCAAACATTGGATCAAGAAGGAGTAGGTGAACTAGTAAAAATGGCAGTAGAAAAAGGTAAAAAAACAAGACCAGACATCAAACTAGGAATCTGTGGTGAACATGGCGGAGATCCAGAGTCAGTTAAATTTTGTCATAAAATCGGATTGACCTATGTAAGTTGTTCTCCATTTAGAGTACCTATCGCAAGATTAGCAGCCGCACACGCAGCTTTGAAATAATATATTTGTAATTTGTTGTAATTTACTCGCTATCGCTCCTGTAACTTATAGTAATTACAATTAATTATAGAGAAGAAAATAAATAGCAAAAAAGACGTCCAATTGGACGTCTTTTTTTTGTTATTTATCAGCGTCAATCACTTCGCCTTCAACTGTTCATCATTCATCTTTTTTATCTTCTTTGTTCTCAATTTCACTATCTGTATCAGGTGTTGGCGAAGATGGAGCCGCTTGATATTTTTGAGCAAGGTCTTGGAACTCTTTTTCAATTCTTTCAATTTCTTTATCTAGCTCTTCTTTTGTTGAATCTTCCTTGTCTCTAAGAGATCTTCAATCAGCAATCATTTTGTTGATGTTTTCTTGTTCTTCTGCTGGTATCTTATCTTTTTGCTCAGCCATCATCGTTTCAATTTGATATATCAAAGCTTCCAATCTGTTTCTTGACTCTACAATTTCTCTTTTTTTGCGATCTTCCTCTGCGAATTTTTCTCCGTCAGCTTTTGCTTTTGTGATTTCTTCGTCAGATATATTGGTTGATCATTGTATTTTTACTTCTTGAGATTTACCTGTAGATTTTTCTTGGGCCGTTACATGTAAAATACCATTTGCATCTATATCAAAAGTTACTTCAATTTGAGGTTGACCTCTTCTCATAGCTGGAATTCACTCAAGATTAAACATACCAAGTGATTTGTTGTCTCTAGAGAATTGTCTCTCTCATTGAGTAACGTTTACAGTTACTGCGTTTTGATTATCTGCAGCAGTAGTAAAAATGTTTGATTTCTTTGCTGGGATCGTTGTATTTCTTGGGATCATAGCGTGAGCCAATCATCCTTCCACTTCCACACAAAGACTAAGTGGAGTAACATCCAAAAGCAAAATATCTTTTACATCCCCTTGGATAATTCCACCTTGGATAGCAGCTCCTTGAGCAACTGATTCATCAGGATTTACTGTTGATTTTGCTTCTTTTCCAAAAATTTCTTTTACAATTTTTGGTACAAATGGCATTCTTGTAGATCATCCTACCAAAATTACTTCATTGATTTCATTTGTACTCAATTTTGAATCTTTCAAAGCTTGTCTTACAGGTTCTTTACATCTATCAATCAAATCTTTGCACATATTTTCAAATTGTGCTCTAGTCAAAGCTACTTCAAGGTTTCTTGGTTGTCAATCAGGTCCTGTTGTGATAAATGGAATAGAAATATCAACTCTTTCTACGCTAGAAAGTTGTTTTTTAGCTTTCTCGGCTTCATCTTTTACTCTTTGCATTGCCATTGCATTATCTTTGAGATCTATATTTTCTTTTTTCTTGAATTCGTCTACTATATAATCCATTACTCTTTGGTCAAAATCTGCTCATCCAAGACTAGTATCTCCAGATGTTGAAAGCACTTGGAATGTACCTTCAGATCAGATTTCCAAAACCGTTACATCAAAAGTTCCTCATCCAAGATCAAATACCACGATTTTTTCATCTTTATTTTTACCTTCACCATATGCCAATGACGCTGCAGTTGGTTCGTTGATAATTCTTTCTACTTTTAGTCATGCTATTTCTCCAGATGCTTTTGTTGCATTTCTTTGAGAATCATTAAAATATGCAGGTACGGTGATCACAGCTTGCGTAATAGGTGTTCCCAAATATTTTTCTGCATCCTCTTTGATTTTTTTGAGAATAAAGGCAGAAATTTGTTCTGGTTTATATTCTTTTCCATCTACAACAATCAATATTCCACCATCTTTTCATTCTTTTATATCAAATGGGATATTTTTTAATTCTGATTTAATTTCACTATATTTTCTACCAATAAATCTTTTTACTTCATAAACAACGTTCTTTGGTTCCAAGATCGCTTTTCTTTTTGCCATATCTCCTACCAATAACTCATCTCCTTTTATATAAACAATAGAAGGTGTTGTTCTGTTTCATTCAGAATTAGCAATTACTTCTGATTTGTCTCCCATCATATAGGCAACACAAGAGTTTGTAGTTCCTAAATCGATTCCAATTACTTTTGCCATAATAAAATATAATAAAATAAAATGTGTCACTAAAATACAACGCGTGCTATATTATTTATTTTTTTAGAAATTTCAAGTTTTTTATCACTTTTTTTGTTTGGGTGCTATTATTAGTTTTGTATTTCAA
>CAYRHE010000026.1:4796-8476 GCA_964424095.1 uncultured Candidatus Peribacteria bacterium
AGCGAAACCAAATCAATGCTCACAGAAGCTTACAAAGAGCTTCTGATAGATGCTTTGGCGATATTGCAATTGGGAAATCAAGATGTTGACCTATATATGAGTCAAAGTCTTGATTCCTTGCTTAGGATCTGCTATATGGCAGATGCAGAAGCTATTCTTGCAGCCCAGGAAGCTGCTATTGCTGATGGCAAAATAAAAAGACCAAGGTTATCCCACGACAAAGTCGATGGGAAAACAGTATTGAAGAAGTCGACCATAAAAGCATACGACAAGGGGTTTGCAAAGTTTTTGCAATCACTTCCTCGTAATGTACGCGAACAATCCTACGAACAATTCGTAAAGAATAATCGTAGGATTGTGCAAAAACCCAAAAACAAGTTAATGAAAGAGTATAAGGATCACCTCAAAACCTTGCTCAGAGTTAAGTAATTTGGGTCAGTCCCATCACAGATTTCTGTGGTGGGGCTTTTTTTTATCAAAATTTTTTGATTCCATCTTGATATCACAAATCAAAAATTCTTTTTATCTGTTTTTTGTTGTTATTCAACATAGAAAGGTCTAGGTCTCTAAAAAATAAGTCATCTACAAGATGGAATTTTTCTCTATCTCTAGCTCTCATCAATATTTCATAACTCAAAGATAATGAATTAATAATAGAAGATGTGTCTTGGTTTTCTATAAATTTATTGAGAAATATTCAGATAATATGGTTGGATGGATGGTCTTTTTTTGCGAGATCTACGGGAAAATTGTTGATTAGTCCTCCATCCATCAGAGTATGTCATTGGAACGAAATCGGAGGAAAAATGCCAGGAATAGACATACTTCCCAAAAGAGGAGAAATCAGATTTCCTTTTTTGTAAAGAATATATTTTCATTTAGCACAATCTGTCGTTCCAATAGCCAATGGAATATCTAGTTTTTTGAAATTTTCTGGTAAGTCTTCCTCAAAAATTTCTTGTATAAAATCGTTTTTCAAAAAACTTTTCTTAGAAAGTAAATTTAAGCTTTTTAATTTAAAAAGAGATACTTTTGAAAATCTATCAAAAATCCAGTCAGCGGAATATCCAGCACTTCGATAAGCTCCTACAATAGCTCACGCACTAACTCAATAAATTGCGTCAATATCTTTTTTCATATTAAGCGCTTCCAATGCTTTTAGAATTCCTACAGCATAAAATCATCTTACTCAACCTCAAGATATGACAAGAACTTTGGTTTTTTTTTGAAAAAATTTTTTTATAAATTTCATAACAAACAATAGAAATTAAAGCATTTTTTGTTGCTGAAGAATTCAAGAAACACCTATCATAGCCGCATTATCTGTAGAATAAACTTTTTTAGTAGGTTTAACTAATTTAAAATTCAGGCTTTTATAATTTTTGTGATGTATCAAACCATTTGCATATTCCCAAAGTCTATCATTTGCAGATACTCAGCCTGATATTCCAATAGTTTTTGCTTCGTGTTTTGCTCCAGATCTCACTAATTTTTTTGCCAAAACTTCTACCACAGCTTCTTGAAATTCATAAGCAATTTCACAAATCAGATCTTCTGTCAATGTTACTTTTCTTTCTTCAAGTTGTTTCAATAGTATCGAAACTTGGCTTTTCATTCATGAAAAACTAAAATCAAATGATTCTCTAGCAAGGAAAATTCTTTTAAAAGAAATTCAAGAACTTACAGGTTCACACTTATTACAGTTTCAAAATTCTTCTAATTTTTTTTTATGTTTGAGGGCCATTTCTCCAATCCAAGCTCATCATGGATACGGACCACCAAGCATCCTAGAAACCTTATCAAAACATTCGCCCGCCGCATCATCTAGAGTTTTTCCTAGATGTTCAATATGAAAATGGAATTGTCATTTTATGTTGTTTTCTAAGTCATTGCGAGCGTTAGCGTGGCAATCCATTTTTTTATTGCTTGAACAATCTGGATTGCTTCATTTCATTCGCAATGACTGAGAGTGTATTTTTTCATTTCATTCGCAATGACTTTCATGTTTTGACTTATTAACCAAATACAAATCATTATGTCCTCAACTCGCAGTCAAAACAACCATAGGAAATTCGAATTCAGATATTTTTCTTTCCAAAAACAGAGAAAAAATATGCCCGTGAATATGGTTTACTTCGTATAGCGGTTTATCATACCAGCTTGCAAGAGTTGCTCACACAGCTTTTCCTACCACGAGTGAGCCAGGAAGTCCTGGGTGGGTAGTTACACTGATATTGCCGACATTCTCGATATCGCCCCACCCAACTGCGTCCAACACTCAAATAATTTTTTCGCTATGCAATCTCGAAGCAATTTCTGGCATCACTCAACCATATTTTTGATGGTCTGCCACTTGAGAATAGGCGAGAAGTTTTTTAACCTCAAAACGATCTCCATCAAAGGAAATTATTCCTATGGAAGTATCATCACAACTTGTTTCTATGGCTAGGGTTTTGATCATATCTTAAAGTATTTTATAAACTTCTCTCCTCATTCTCTCTCACTTTCTCATCCACAAATTCATCAACATTGATAGTCAATTGTTCCTTGGTTTTGTAGACTCTAATACTAACAGTTCAGTCAGATTCTTCTTTTTCTCAAACAATAACAATATAAGGAACTTTCATCAATTCTGCGTTTCTAATTTTCTTACTAAAACTATCTGCGCTATCATCTACAACAACTCTGATTCATTTATCTTTTAGTTTGTTATATACATTGTCTGCGTAATTTACAAATTTGTCTGCTACGGGTACGATTCTTATTTGTTCTGGTGCCAACCAAAATGGAAACGCTCCAGCATAATGCTCGATCAACACTCCGATAAATCTTTCAAAACTCCCAAACAAAGCCCTATGAAGCATATATGGTCTTTCTTCCTCTCATTTATTGTTGATATATGTCATATCAAATCTTTCTGGCAGATTGAAATCAAATTGTAAAGTAGAACATTGCCATTCTCTTCCTAGACAATCTTTTACCTTAAAATCAAGCTTTGGACCATAAAAAGCAGCTTCTCCTTCCTCGGTTGTATAATCAAGCTTCATATCATCAGCAACTTTTTTGAGTACATCTTGAGTAAGTTCCCATCCTTCATCGTTTCCAGCATATTTCTTTGTGTTTTTTGGATCTCTTAGTGAAAGATAAACTTTTACATCTTCTTTTTTAAATCCAAAACTTTCGTAAATATACAATATAAATTTTACCACTCTTTGTAATTCGTCTTCAACTTGATCTTTTCTACACATGATGTGCGCGTCATCTTGTGTGAAGCCTCTTACTCTAGTCAAACCACCAAGCTGACCTTTTTTTTCAAATCTATATACAGTTCCAGTTTCACATCGGCGAAGCGGAAAATCTCTATAACTTTTTGGCTCTGCTTTGTAAATCTCTACATGGAAAGGGCAGTTCATAGGTTTGAGAAGATATTGTTCAGAGTCAGCTTCGTTTACTTTTTTACCAGCTTTTTGATCTTCCAAAGTTTGTCCAGCTTCCATTGGAGGGTACATACTCTCAGAATAAAATCCCCAGTGCCCAGAAATTTCCCAAAGTTTTTTGTTTCCAATATGTGGAGTTCTTACAAATTCATAGCCATTTTTTCTGTGTGCCTCATTCCAAAAATCTTCGATAGTTCTAAAAAGTCCAGCTCATTTTGGCAACCAAAGAGGTAACCCAAGCCC
>CAYRHE010000026.1:8576-11703 GCA_964424095.1 uncultured Candidatus Peribacteria bacterium
TAAAAAAACCTACCTTTCGGTAGGAATATTGTAAGTGAAACAATACAAAACTCCTACCAATTTATTGGCTTGTAGTAGTTGTAGTAGTTGTTCCAAGATGCATCATATTTCACTTGATAGTGATTAAAGGTGTTTCTATAATTAGGTTTTTTTCGGTAAAAAACAAGAGATTTTTGTTTTTGTCATTCCAACATAAAGAATTTGGAGTCGGAATCTCAGATAAATAGTTTAGATTCTCGCTCCAATATAACAAGGCGGGAATGACATATACCTCCAAATAAAAATTTAATCTATATTTGGTGCTCCGCAAAAATGACAATAGCCATAAGAATGAGGAAAATCTTTGCCACATTGTTTACATTTTATTTTCAATGCTTCACCACAAGCTAGACAGCATTCGTGATCCTTTGGATTGAGAGTTCCACAATTGTAACAAACAACCAAATTCATTACAGCAGCTTCTCTCCAAGGTAATCTATCGCGAACAAAGCCTACAGGTCTAATTACCCAATAAATAGGCAACCCCAAAACTGGAGAAAGAAATGTAACCAGAAATACACAAAGAACTTGATATGATAATTTACTTGTCCTTGCCATAATATCTTTTGCAACCCAAATTATACTCAAAACCCAAAATAATATAATAATCAATAGAATAATATTTATCCAAAAATTCATTCCATGGGTAGCAAATATTGATGAAAAACTCCATGTTGATTTGTCTATAACCACACCAACTTCTTCAAGCATCTGAAATGTATATAAAATAAAAAATTAAGATATTTTCTTCTTACGAACTTTTATTGAATCATCGTATTTTTTCAAGCTATTTAACAAAAAAGCTATACGTGCAGGATTTTTAAATTCAGTTTCCAAAAATATATCACTAGTTCAGTCTCCATTATTTTTGATTGATATTTGTAATATTACAATATGTAAATCTCCAAATATTGTCATAACATCAAGCAAACTTGAGTATTTGTTGAATATTTTTAGATCTATAGAAACTTCATAGTTGTTGGTTTCTTGTCATTCTCGATGTGCTTCTAATAATTTATCAAACGATATTGTTTTTAGTGATTTACAGCTTGTTTTGTGTACTTTTATTCAGTCTCTTCCAGATTTTGCTATTATTTTATCATGTGTGTTTGGATTGCATTCTTTACACAAACTATAATTAGATAGACGGTCTCAGTCGATTAGAATTTTTCATATAGCAGCCTCTTTTATTTGTTGAAGTTGCAATTGGAAAAAACTTGCATTTGTTGATTTGTTTTTTTCTTCTCGTTCGATAGGGTATGCGGATTTAATTAGCTGACTATAATTGTTTTTTTTGTCTAAAATTTCCATAAATTTCTTTTCTAATTCTGATTTCGAATATAATTTTGATATTTTATCATTAGATCAGTCAAGTTTTGGAAGATTTATTTTTTCAAGATGAGAATTTAATTCACTTGTTGCTTTTTTTATTAGCTCAGCTTTTTGTTCTGATTTTATATATTTGTTTAAATTTGATTTTGCTCACATCGTATGTAGAAAATCAAATCGATGTTTACTTGCTGAATATTTGTTTTTGAACGTGTTTATGCTAATTACATCGCCTGTTTTTGGTCTATAACTTATTGGTTTAATTTGTCAATTTACTATTGCGTTTTTAAATCTTAATCCAATTTCAGAATGAATAGCAAATGCAAAATCCAAAACAGAGCTTCAATAAGATAATTCTATTACATCTCATTTTGGGGTATAAAGATATATACGCTTATCTAGGACTTCAATTTTTAATTCATCTTTAAATTTTTCTTTGTCGTCAGATTCTTTGTATGTATGTACAATTTCTTGTAATCTCTTTATCCATTGTCATTGATGTTCTGATACTATCATTGGTTTGTTGTGTTCGCTATATGCAAAGTGAGCAGCAACTCAATATTCAGCAACCTCATCCATTTCATGAGTTCTTATTTGTATTTCTATAGGAAATGAAAACATTCCTAAAACGGTTGTATGAATACTTTGGTATCCATTTGATTTTGGAACAGCAATATAATCTTTAATTTTTTTAATCAATGGGGTATAATATTTATGTATAACTCACAAAATCATATAACAATCCGCAACAGATTTTGTGATAACCCTAAAAGCCAAAAGATCCATAACTTCTCCTATATCTTCTGTTCTGTATTTTTTTTCTATTTTTTCAAATACTCTATAAGGGCTTTTGATTCTCCCTTTTACAACGAAATCTCCTACAGATTCTTTTTTGAGAAGTGAATTTATTAGATCTACTCATTTATAAGTGTATTTTTCTCCTCATCAAAAATATTTTTTTAAATAATTAAATATTTTCAAAAAAGATTCTTCTTCTAGATGCTTAAAAGATCAATTTTCCAAATATAATTGATAATAGTACAATCAGAGTCTCTTTGCTATAGGAACATAAATCTTCATTGTTTCTTGTGCTATTTTTTGGATTTTTGATGGATTTGGGTGGTATTGAAGAGTTTGTATGTTATGGATACGATCACAAAGCTTAATAAAAATTACTCTCAAATCATTTGCCATTGCAAGAAATGTTTTTTTGATTGTTTCTAGATGTCTATCTTCTCATTTATATTTGATTTTTGATACTTTTACCATTCATTCACAAAGATTTGCCACTTCTTCTCAAAAGGTTTTTCTGATATCTTCTTCTGTTATTGGTGTGTCTTCTATAACATCATGCAAAATACTTGCTTGAATAGTCTGAATATCTGGTTTGATTTCCATAAGAAATTCTGTTGCTTTGAGTGGATGAACTATATATTCTTCGCCAGAAAGTCTAAGTTGTGATCAATGTGCTTGTCTTGCATATTCATATGCTTGTTGTATTTTTATTGTTTGTTCTTCTCCGAGATATTCTTTTGCTTTTAGAATAAGGCCATCCACTATTTGTTGTGGGTTTCAGACATGAGGTATATAGTTTAAATATTCTTCAAGGCTTCTTATATCCATATTAGTATTTTTCTGTATAAATGTTTTTATATCATCTTGATTGCAAAGCTTCTACAAGAGAATTAACCACATTAGGATTACCACATAGATAAAATTCTGTGTTATTTGGAAATAATTCCGTTGATAAATCAATTCT
>CAYRHE010000027.1:0-11639 GCA_964424095.1 uncultured Candidatus Peribacteria bacterium
ACAAAAAACCCTCAGACCGGTCCCGCAATTCTGCCGGATAAAAGTCCAAGGGTTCTCTGTACCACGCCGAGGCGAGGTTATATGTGTCAATAATTAGATCTCGAGAGAGATTAATTTGATTTGCAATTTGAAATATTTTTGTTATAATTAATTGTGTCTGAAGGGTTCGTCCCATTTTGCCGGACTATCTGATCTGGCACAGACACAAAAACTCCTTCGGGATCGTCCTAACTTATGTTGGGACAGAAAACATGCTTACTGCAATAGTTCAGTAAGTTTTTTTCTTATATATAAAAAATCTTTATCATCAATAAATCAGATTTTACTTAACATTCTCTTTGAGTCATAAAGTTTTATCTGAGATAAAATAGCTATTCTTTTTCATTTATTACTTTTTAAATCAAATTCATAATAATAGATTCATGTTTTCTTTTTGGTTGTTAATGCTACTCATCGAAATAAATTGTTTGTAAATTTTTTTATAATTATTACAGGTCTTGCGAATTTACTTCATTTACCATTCTGTTCTCGTCATATATTTTTTCACATACTTATGAAAAATACATCTCTTTCCTTAAAATATATTTTCTGTTCTTTTTGTGCAACATGTTTTTTCTCCTCATTCCAAATATCTAACAACTCCTTTTTATCACTCATCTTTCCTAGTTTACGAAGTAAAGCGAGTGAATTTTACAGATCTATTTCTAGAAAAAAACTGACAAAAGTAGGACAAAAGAAATAACCACATGGATTGCCACGCTATCGCTCGCAATGACTGAGAGCACATCTCACACAAACCACCATACACACGCACACCCAACACCCAACACCCACCCCGCAACCACATCAAACCCGCACACAACAAAATTTTATTTTCACAAAAAACCCTCAGACCGGAGTCCAAGGGTTTTTCTGTACCGCGCCGAAGCGAGGTTATATGTGTCAATAATTATTTATTCTCTAATCAAACAATTCTATTCTGATTTTGGATTAATGATTTCATTTGGCTAATTGCTGTTTGGTTTAGTATTTGAATACGTTTGGATTGGTCTATTCACATTTTGATAAACTCTGCATTGATACTTTCTAGGTTTGCTAAGATTATTAGTTGTTCTATTGTCGCGAAATCCCTCATATTTCATTTTTTGGTTAAATTCTTATCTTTTCGTTGTTTTGCTGTTTGTCCAAACAATGCCTTATTTAGTACATCTGCCTCATCGGCGTAAATATGGTTTATTTCATCTTGAGAAAGTTCTTTGGGTACAAGACAATCTTTGATGGCGTCTGTATGGATTCTATAGTTCATTTTAGTCAGAAATCTTTTTACATCTCGATCTAATGCTTTGACTTCTTGTTCTTTGAGTCTTTGGAATTCTTTGATAAGATAAAGTTTAAATTCAGGACTTAACCAAGAGGCAAACTCAAATGCAATATCTTTGTGCGCATACGTTCATCCTCAATATCTTCACGCCTTTGAAATTATTCATATAGCATTAGTAGCTTCTATCCATTTTTTTGGTGTTAAATTGAATGTGTTCAATCATGATTCTTTTTTAAAGGTCTCGAATTCGTTACCTTTAAAATTTGGATTGTGTAATTGTTCCCATAATCAAATAAATTGTAAAGTAGATCTGTTTCTCATCCAACTATAAATCATTGCATCATCTCAAAAATTTTTGACCATATCAGTCAAACTAATATAACTTTCTTGGTTGGTTTCTACTATACCAATAGCTACTCATTGGACATTGATTGCCGTTGTCTTTTTCATCTTTCCTAGTTTACAAAGTAAAGCGAGTGAACTTTACAGATACAAAAAAAGAAAAAAACTGACAAAAGTAGGACAAAGTTTTTGTTGGTTGATAGAGATGTTTTGGGGCGGTTACGGTTACGGTTACGGTTACGGTTAGAGACGCGATTAATCGCGTCTCTACAGGGAAAACGCCTCTACACATCATCCCATCCCGCACACCACACAAAAAAAATAACAAAAAAACCCTCTCCGAAGAGAGGGCTTTCTTGATACTGCCGAAGCAGGATTATGTGATAGAAACAATAATATTGTTAACTATTTTCTTTCTGTCATAGGGAATTCTCCAACATTTGTGTAAGGAGCAACATTCAATGAATCAATATTTATAGCAGACAATGTTATAATCCAATCTTGACTAGATGATGTTGAATTAATCAAAGCACCTGGTACAGCAACGATGAATGTTACAGTAGTTCCTGCATCAATTGTTGTAGGACCAGTAACTTCATTAGCAGCTGAAACTGTGTTTTTGTATAATTTTACAGTAAGATCAGATCCTACTCCATCATAACCAGCAGCAGTTAAAATAGCAGTTACACCACTTAAGTTAACATCTTTACCATTAGCAGTTACAGAGAATCTCATAGCACTAGTAGTAAGTGATTTATTTGGATTATCTAATTTAGCAACTACGATAGTTCTGTCTAATACTTTGTGAGCATTAGCAACTAATGATGAAGCGTTAAGTGATCCTGCAGTTAATCCGTTAGAAGCTCTAACGTTTCCTGTAGAAACAGCTATTTGTAAGTCAGCAGCAGTAGATACATTTGTATTGATATCTGCAACTACATCGTAAGTAATAGACAAGTCTTTTTCTACGAAAGCAGTATTAGCTAAGTTTTCGAAAGTAATCATACTTCCAGAAACTGAACTTGCAGAAGCAACAGTTGTACCATCAGCTCTAACCAATCTAATGTTGTTGATTGTATCAACACCAGTAGCAGTAAGCGTCAAGTTGTATAGTCTTACTTTATCATTTTCAGCTGTAACTTTTACAGCAGCAATTTTTTGATTAGTAGAAGGTGACAATAATAATTTACTCAATACAACATCTTGGCTTATAGCAAGAACTCCGTTAGCAGTACCAACAGTGAACATTGCTCCAGCAACTGGAGATATTGCAGATAAATTATTAGATGTTCCAAGATCAGTAGCAACTACGCTAGCCAAAGTTAATTGGATTGATCCAGAAACAGTTTCAGTGAAGTCAGCTTCAACTTTCAAAGTAGAATCATTGTCTGAATCTACAGTTGTAGAGAAGTTATCAAAAGTAATAGATGTTCCACTTAATGTTTTTGTTTGTTTTGCAACACCATCAACATATAGAGTGAAATATGCATTATTGTTGTAAGAAGCATCAGCTGCTACATCAAATGTAGCTTTTGTAACTTTAACTCCATTTCCTTGATTTGAAGATAATTTAGCTTCAAATGTAGTAATATTATCAGAACCAGCAGCCATAACTGTTGTTCCTCCTATTCCATCAGTTCTAGTAATATTTAAATTAGTATCTTGTATTTCTACAGATATACCAGCAATACTTCCTACAGAAGTTGCAACAGTAACACCATTAGATACGTATTCAGGATTTTGGAATGAAGATAATTTCAAAGCTTTAAATTCAATGTTTCCAGCAGCAGTATCTTTTAATGTAGCATACATTTTAACTGAAGCAGTACCATCAATAGTAGCTGATCCAACGAACATAGCTCCTGTATCTGTAGCTGTTGGGCTGTATGAGAATACAGAACTTCCAATTTTCAAGTATACAGTAGTAAATAAATCGTTCAATCCAGTAGTTCCAGCAGTTGTGAAAACTGTAGGATCTTCTAAAGTGATAGCTGTTTTAGATGAAATTGTACCTTTCATAAGAACAACTTCACTTCCAGCAGAAACCGTATCAGTCAACTCAGTATCTACATCTCTAGCGAAAGTTAAATCACTTCCAACAATAGAGTAAGTATTTAAAGTTAATACAATAGCATTAATTGGTGATCTAAATCCATTATCTTTTTCAATAACATTTAGATCTGTAGTATTTCTTAATTCAAATGTGTAATCATCAGAAGATGTTTCAACGTCGTTTATTACAGCTTTAATAGTATAAGTTGCAGTTGTAGCGTTTTTGATAGTATCACTTACTGTGAAAGTAATATATTTACCGTCAACATCAACATCTTTAGAAACGATTTCACCATTTCTTTCTAAGATAATATCATCAAGATTTGATAAGTCAGCAGCGCTAGTTTGTCTCAACATAATTGATTTAAAAACTAGATCTCTTTCTTCAGATGAAGCATTTGTATTTTGTAATGAGAATTGTCCTAATTCCATACCATTAGTAGTAACAGAAGAAGAACCACCACCACCAGCTACATTAAATGTAACACCAGCAACTGTGTAATCAGCTGTTCTAAGAGTAGGTGTAGTAAAAGATCCAGCTACATCTTCAGCAGTAGAATCAATATTTAAAGATGCGAATTTGAAATCTTTTCCATCAGTAGTAGCTAATTCTACATATAAGTCTAATGATTCTGTATTTCCAGCCTTAACTGTGTATACAGGAGCAAAAGAGATTATAGCAACACCTTCAGATGTAAAAGAAGATCTACCTGAGATTCTTTTTCCATCTTTTTCGAACCATACTCTAGTTGAAGAAGGAATAGAAGCTAAACCGATTTTTTTGATTTCAACAGTTTTCAAGTTAACATCATCAGATGATGCTTTGAAATTAACTGTAGCAAATCTTACAATACCAGTTGATGGGATTTGTGATCCATCAGCTAAAGAATCTCCTAATGAAACTTTTAGAGTTCCAGCTTTAACTTCAACTTCTTCTTCTTCGTCTTCGTCTACCAAACATTCAGCTGGACAAGAATCAAGTTCTAATGAACAAGCTAGAATGTTTTCTGGAGTATTACAGATAGCTGGTTTTCCAGAAGCAACACCATTTTCGTCAGCTCTTTGCATCATAAGCATTACGTAACCTCTAACTTCTTTCATATTTGGGTTAGAGATGTTTGTCATAATACCTTCGTCTTTTAGAGCGTTAAGGTGAGCAGTGTAGTAAGGATCTGATCCGTTATTAGCATCTCCCCAGATAGCTCTAGAAAGAACTGTACCGAATTCAGCTCTAGTAACTGTATCAAATGGTCTGAAAGAATCAATTCCAACTCCCATAAGACCAAGTTGACAAGCGTTAGTTACTCAATTACCATATTGAGCATCCAAAGCAGCAGATACATCAGTGAATTCACATTCTTTTGATACATCAGCGTTTTGTAATCCTAATTCGATTACATAATTTGAAACCATTTTAGCCAAGGCAACTCTAGTAAGAGTTCCATACATATCTGCATTATCGATAGAAGTCATAGTAGTGATACCCATTCCGTAGGCATAACCGTACGCTTCTTCTAATTCAGCAGAATAAGCTGCAGATGCAGGTACATTAACAACAGTAGTTGCTAATAGTGCAAATGTAGCAATAATTGAAAACAATTTTTTCATGTGTACAATAAAATACGATATAAAAACGTACACTAAGTCTACGAGCAGTCGTAGAACAAAGTAAGTCTACCTTATAGGTAAACAAGATGAACTATTAAAGAACTTTTCCTGTGTCTCCACACAGCAATGTTCAGACATTACTAATCTAGACGCCAATTGCAAGACAAAGTTAGACAAATGATAGCTTTTTGTTATCTCTTGTCCAAACCCTCGTATGAATTGATGATTCCAGATGTAGCATGGTTCATCCATCTACCCCTGTATACGAAAAATAAGTATATTTGTGACAAAAAATGTGACTTTTTTTGGGAAATGTTGGGTTTTTTGTGAGATTATTGGCTTTTTACCTAGATTTTTGATGTTTTTGCTTTGTCGTTGTTTTTGGGGGTTTTGGTGGGAAATATGATTGACAGTGGCTGGAAAATATGTTTAATTTATTATGTTTTTGTGTTTAAATATTGTAATTATTTCAACAATATCTTTCGAATACCTATAAATTATTGTGTATTTAAATGTGGGCTCTATTATTTCTCTAAGATTTCAATTATCAAATTTTTTTCATAGATGAGGAAAATAAGACAAACTATGGTCTATAAACATTATTATTGTTTCTATTACTTTAATCGAAAAATATTCACTATCTAATGCGATAAAATCCATTATTTCTTTGAGATCTTGTTTGGATCTTTTTGAGAAAATAATTTTATGTATAAACAGTCTTTTTATTTAATAAACTTTTATAAATTTCTTCTGAACTAAAAGTCTGTCAATTTTCCAAATCTTCAAGTCACTGAAGTATTTTGGCGATTTCTTGTTTGTTGTATCATTTTGTTGTAAGTTCTTTTTCTATCTTTTCTTTTTCTAAATTAGTCATTTTTGTTGCTTAAATTGTAAAATTTAGATAGGTTATTTATCAAAAACCAATGAACGATCTAGTCAGGCTTGGTTTATGATTGCCAAAGTTATTCAGATTCAAAGTTCTTTATTGTGAACTGGAACAACCGTATATTTTCAAGTTTTTGGATTTTTGAGCATGCAATGGCTTCATTTTCGATGGTGTTCCACAAATCAATGTTTTTTCAGTATTTTTATAAGATCCAATGGTTTTATTCTTCATTTAGGCATATTGTGTCCAATAATCAAATGAAACAGCCTTTTGCTCTACATCCTTTTTCATACCTTCTAAATAGCATTCGATAGCTTCATTGATGTTGTTTTTGAGATTGTCTATTGTTTCTCATGTTGTAAAACATCAAGGCAACTCCAAAACCTCAGCATAAAAAGAGCCGTCCTGTTCTTGAAATATCTTTATTGTAAATTTTGTTGTTCCCATTTTTTATGGTGAATATAATAAATATATCGTAATTTTAACAATGTTTTTGGCAATTTCAATAGAATATGATTGTTTACTGATATCGTTTGGATAGCAATTGTCTTGTCCAGATGAGTAAAACTGACGATGTGTGTGGCTAGAGTTGTCCTGTTGATAGAAGAAATTTTGAGGGATGGGAAAATAGAAGAGATATGATGGATGATGATGATCGTGAAAATATGTATATATAAGGTAGACAATTTTGCAAAAAAATAAAATCAGTATTAAATTATTGAAACAATAGCTATGCATAAGCCAGAAATAGCAGAGAAATTTTGGAGAAAAATAGATTTTTGGGTTTGGGGTTTGCAAAAAAACGATTATAATGACGATTTGAAAGAATTTTTGGCTAGTGGATAAGTGTTTTTGACGATTGTTTTTGTAAAACTATTTTTTGGACAATTTTGAGTGATTTTGGTGGATTTTAAACAATATCGCTAGATAACAACTGACTAAAAATATTTTGAAACTGTCATGTTCTGTTTTTGTTTGTTTTTTGAAAACAAGAATTCTGACTTTTTTTTGATTGTTGATAAAAAAAATTTTGGCTGTCTAGATTGGATTTTGGATGGTTTGCTTTTTTTGTCATGTTTTGGCAAAATAGATTTTTTGGCTGTCCAAAAAAGATCGGCTTGGTTGAAGAAGCTTTTTGACAAAAAATTCTTGGGATTTTTCTGTAGATTTTTGGGTTTTGGGAGCTTGGAGGTTGGATTTTGAAATTTTTGGAGCTTTTCGTGATATCGATGTTTATCTATATACTTATGGTAAAATAGAAAAATAGAGAAATTGTAGAATAGAAACATAGATGAGGGTCTATTTATTGAGCGATTTGATCTAAATTTGTTGGAAAATAGGTTTGGGGTTGTTGTGGTTTGGTTTTGATAGGATTTATAGTGATTTGCAAAATTTTTGATGATTTGGGCAAAAATGGAAAGATTGTTGGAATTTTTTGTGAGGGAAAAACTTGCAATTGAGAAATTTTTTGTTATAATCTTTGTGTTGCCCTTCGTGGTGTCAAATTGTTTAATGCCCTAGTGGTGTAAGGAAGATCCTAGCTATCTTCCTTTTTTTGTAATTGCAGAAAACAATCATATTTGGATTAAATTAAAATCTTGCCTGGAAATAGCTCCTACCTCTTTTAATAATCTTTTCTTTGATATAGCCCTAATTTGTGTGTAAATTACGTAGTTTTTGGGGAATTTGAAATATTTATAACTATCCTGATAGAGACAAAAACCAAAAAATTCTTTTTGTTCTTTCTTTGTTATTGGTATAACCAAAACAATATCGCTGTTTTTTCCATATGTAGATAAAATCAAAACTAATCTATTAAACGTTTTGTTGAATATATCTCAATTTTGTTCATTTCAAATATTTAATCATATACGAGCCCATCGGATTTCTCATGGATGGCAAAATTTATTTTGAGATATTGAATTATTATTAATTTCTTTTTTGATGATATTCCATAGATCAAATAAATTAATATTTGTTGTCATTTTTATAATAAAATTTTAAATAATCTGATTATAAATTTAAAATCAAAGAAAAAAACTGACAAAGTTAGGACAAATTAATTACCACATAGATTGCTTCGTTACACTCGCAATGACTGAAAGCAAAAAAAAGCGACTATATTGTCTTTTGTGTTTTTTTATATATAGAAATATAGATACAACTCTATATTCTTGTTTGGAAGCAAACAAAAATCGGCAAGATGGAACTTTTAGTTGGACAAGCAAAAGCTTGTAAAGATATTTATGCAAATGTCTATATCTATATAGAAAACCAGCCAAAATGGCAACCATTTTTAAAAACCCAGTTATAAAGCCATTTTTTGTAAAAAACTATTTAGATGAATTTTTGAATGTTTTTTTGTGTTTGGTGGTGGTTGATAGCAGGTAGATGAAAAATTAATCAGTTTTGGAATTGTATTTGGAAAAATGATTTGCAATTTAAAAAAACATTATTATAATTAGACTATCAATGTCCCTTTGTTGGGATCCCCCCTGCTTTGGCAGGGCTACAACTATAGATCTGAGAAATAGTACTTGCTCAGATTTTTTTTGATTATTTTAAATTCTTCTGCACTAATTTCTCAAATCTTTTTTACAAACCTTTTCTTATCTACTGTTCTTAATTGAGAAAGTATTAGCCAAGAAATTTTTCATTTAAAAGATTTTAATTTATGATGATAAATATTATTTTTCTCTTTTGTTGTCATTGGAATTACAAGAAAAATATTGCCTATTTTTTTTATAACCAAAACAGCCCTTTTAAAGTCTGTTTTTCAATTCTGTTCATATCAAACATTGATACCTAATTTAATATACCAGATATCTCTATAATTAATATAAAAATCCTTTATTTCCCCTGTTGATCAATATTCATTGATAAGCTTCTTCTCTTGATTCCAGCTATCAAATAAAGAACAATTATTTTTCATATAAATCAGTAAAATATAAAGAGATTTTTTGTACTTAAATATAGATCATCATCAATATTTCTATATCACGGTATAAAGTTAGAACAATGTGGAAGATATTGTAAGAACTGGAGAGATTGGCGTGATGGAGTATGTTTTTGGAAAAAACAGCCTTTTGAAAAATTCTAACGATGTTGCTATTGGAAATCAGAATTATTTATTTGAAAAGTAAAAATATAAATAAGTATTTATATATTGTTTTGGGCAAATTTTGGGTAATTTTTTGGGGTTTTGGTGGGTTTTGCTATTTTTTTGGAACTTCGACAGATAGAGTGCCCAGAATGTCGTCATAACTAGTTGCTCTAGAATTGTCCAAATAATCTTTTATGTTGTCTTTAGTTGTCTTGTCTGTTTCGTGTTGTGTCAATGTCCTAATAACCAATATCATCATAACTGTTGATAATCAAAACAACAAAAATTTGATCCATGGAGCATCAGCGATGATAGTTGGACCATATTGATCGATTTTGGTTGCTATGATGTAATTTCGCTCTACGAGAAAGTCGACAATCGGTATATAATAAGTTTGTAGTCGAGAAGGTAAAAAAGCACCAATAAATCATCAGATCATTATAAAAGGAACAAGTGGTAGTACAAACATATTTCCTATCACTCAGCCGATATTTATTTGTCCCATAAAGAAGATGATAACTGGGAAAATACCCAAGGTTGCTCATAGGCTTGGTTTGAGGTAATTTGATCGGATTCGAAAAATCAGATTCCCGCCGCAACTGACAAAGCGGGAATGACATAGCCTACGTATAATACTTTTCTTTAATTGGATTTGTCATTCCAAGTTTGTTGTGAAGCTGGAGTTGGAATCTTGGGTTTTTATATTTGGATCTTTTTTGAAAACATCGATGAAAACGATTCACAAAACAGCTGAGAAGCTAAGTATAAAACCCACATCATAAACCAGAAAATACGGGTTGTAAATTAGCATTCAGATATAAACCAAACCTAGCAATCTTCGAAGCGATGTTCCTCTTCCCAGGAGCAATGCGACCAAAGAAAGTGAACCCATTAGTACGGCACGAAGTACGCTAGAATCCATTCAGCAGATGATTCAGTATGAGAGGACGGCGAGGAGTATGAGGGTTATTCTGGCGTAAAACGGGACGAAAAAAAGGATCGCCGTCAGAAAAGTAACGAGCATAACTATATTTCCCCCACTTACGGCAACCAAATGTACAAGTCCAGAATCTATAAATAATTGATATTCTGATTTTGTAAACTTTGATTTATCTCAGATTAGCATTCATAGGACTAGTCATGCAGTCCTGTCATTGGAGTAGGTTTGATGGAGTTTTTTTTGGAAGTTGTAACGGATTTTTGTAAATCATTTTATAATTCATGTATCGATAAGAATCGAGTTGGTTTCATATAAAATATTGGAATATCACTTCATTTTTGATCGTTTTGGAGCGTTGAAACCACTGTAAAAAACATTTTCTCGTGAAATTTGAGTAAGGGGTGGTGAATTTGTCGACTGGACAGAATTGCGTGCAGCTAATCGAATTTCATTGCCAGGAATATAGGATTTTGTCGAATAAAGCAGGTAGTCTTTGGTATCTGCAGTGTAGAGATATTTTCCTGATCAGAGGATTTCGGAAATTGTTCCAGTTGAGAGATGTCGAGATTTTGCATTGTTTTGTTGGATTGCTTCGTTTCCTCTCGCAATAACTAAACCATATCTTCGTTGATACGCTTGTCGACTAAGCAAAACCAGAAAACAGGCTCAGGTTATGACAAAAAACACTTTGTGATAAGATTTTTTCACAAGAAGGAGTAAGCTTGGTCATCGCAACAAGAAAAGTATTATGGGCAACTCCGTAATAGTTATTGCACAGATAAATAACGAGAAAAAAATAAGAAAAAACATGTTTTGTAGGTTAAAAAATTAATCAAATTTTATAGTTCTCAATTGTATTGTCTAATCAATCAAATCAAAGAAGCATAACTTTTACCACAAAGCATTCATCATGCAAAGGCTGGATTTTGTGATACATCCGCCAAACAAAAATCTGGTATAGAAAACTTTTCCATGGTTTGTAAGTTTGGAAATTCTACATCCATAAGGATGAGGCCGTCGAGGTTATCTTGGAATAGGTCTATTTCCAGGATTAGTCATTCGTAAGGAACGTAATATCTCAGTTTGCGGATATATTTGTTGGGAAGGTCTGCAAGAGCGTCGTATTCCTGTTTGTTTAAGTCTATTGTTTGTTCTTTTTGGACGCAGCAATCTCATTCCTGGACCAAAGTTTTTTTGGTGATTTCAAAGAGGTTTCCGCGTTTGCGAAGCCTAAGTTTTGGATGTTCTGATTCTACAGGTATATAATGATCAACCAATTCTTTGTGTGGATAATTTTGTAAATCAAATGGAATTGATTTTAGAAGAAAAGTTTTTTCAAATTCTAACATGGAAAGAAAATTAAAATATAAAAACATTTGAAATCTGA
>CAYRHE010000028.1:0-1238 GCA_964424095.1 uncultured Candidatus Peribacteria bacterium
TTTATGCGATCTATATACAAATCGCAGTTTGAAAAAACAGTAGTATCAAGATTGATGGTAGTTTTAAAACCATGATAACAAATCGTTAATTCATTGGTTTTTTCTGTAAATTCAATTTTCATAATTCTTTTGTTTTTTTTGTTTATTTTATTTTTTTACTGATTGCGGAGTATAATTGTCTTTTATGTACAACATTTCTCCATGAGAAACATCTGGATATATCTTTGTATGTGTATCACATATATCCAAAACAAATACAGTTCTAGCCCATACCAAAAAAAACAAAACTCTTTTTTTACATTTTTCTTGGCAATTTCTCATCATACACTCGTTTTCATAAGAAAACTCATGATTTATTGTTCTGATGTGATCAGAATCCCTTAAATTAAAAATTTTCTTTGCCTCCTCTCTTATTTGATCTGGAGTCAAATGATTAAAATCTCTGTCCATTTTTTTTGGTTTTTTTTGTTTGAGAATTTAGAATATATTATTTTGCCATCGAAAATCAAACAATTCTTGACTTTTACAAAAAAAGACAGATATTCCCTATCTGCCTCTTTATTGTTAATTAAACTATTTTTCTACATTCTAGATAAAATCTTTTTTCTTCGGCTTCTCCCATAGAGAAGGTTTTTCTTGGTAAAGCGCCGTCTACGACAACCGTTTTGAAGAAATCTTTTTTGTCCATAATAGGAAGCAAGAATCCGATATTATTTGGCTGCATTCCTAGTCTTTCTGTTACATCTTCTCCATGCACGTAATCAATTTTTGATTCTGGATGAAGTTTGAGATAGTCATCCAAAAATGCTTGTAAATTTCCTACTTCTAGGTTGAGTTTTGGATTATGAAGTGCAATTTGTCCATAAGTTCCTTGATATACAAATGTAAAATAATGTGTCGTAAGGTCAGATTTTTTGAGTTGTGCTGTTCTTTGATCTTTGCTAGCAAATGTTTCTATAGTTACTTCAGTTCCTAGTGGTGAGAAATACGCTTTCATATCGTTGAGAAGATTTTCTGGATTGATATTGAAAAGCACTCTGTGAATTGGTTCAAAAGTCAATCCATCATCATGTACATTTACAAGTTCGATAAGTGCAAATCTTGATGGATGGTCGGCTTTTTGTTCTGGTGTGAGGGATTGTTTTTTTTCTTCTCGGATAGCTTTTGCTGTAGCAAGCGAATGGTTTCCATCCCCCATTGCAAAAAGCAATACTCATTTATCTGGACCAACTTGGTAT
>CAYRHE010000028.1:1338-5524 GCA_964424095.1 uncultured Candidatus Peribacteria bacterium
TATTATGGTATAGTTAAATAAGATTTTTTCAAGATATTTTTAATTAAAAACCTAGTTAACTTGACTTTGTAATTTAAATATATAAATTAATTTTCACAAAAAAACCTAAAAATTATCATTATGAAAAGATTTGTTGTATTTACAGGATGCCAAGTGCATAAAGAGCTTTTTGATATATTAAAAGTTGACTTGGAAGTTTCGCCTCTTTTGTTTATGGAGAGCGAGCTAACAATTATTAACACGCCATTTATCTTTGACTCAAAAGAAGAAGCTATTGAAGCAATAAATATAGCATTCAAAGACATGACTACTATTCTTCTGCTTGATATTATAGAATCAAAGATAAAAATTTACAAAGGAGATCGTTTATTTGAAAAAGATTCTTTGTATTTATCAAGATTCTTGACGATCTACAATATTATGTTCAATGAGAATATTACATTGATCAAACATATTGAGGATTTTAGATCTCGCAAAGAGATTTTCAAGACACAACTAAATTAATTCCAAAGTCAGGTCATGTTTTCTAGACCTGCTTTTTTTGTATAAAAAAATCTCCAAGAGATACAGGGAGATTTTTTTCGGAATTAGTTTTCTCGCATACAAAAGAATGCTCTTAATATCCTTTTGCTGTTTGAGATATATGTCGTACACATGACCTTATTTAACAGGGAATTTTCTTACTACCGCTTCGATCATTTCAAAGATTTCATCTACTAAATATCCGTAAGTATTGTTGAAGTAATTATTTTCGAGTCTTTTTGCTCCTAGTTTATCTTGGGTTTCAAGAAGATGTTCTACAACATGAGCAATTTGTTCTCTTTCTTGGAAACTCATATGAGTACGAACATGTTTTCTCAAATCAAACATATGTTTTTTGAGCAACAAAAGATATCCTACTACTCTATCTACAAATTCTGTACTCATTGCATTATCAGTGATTCTTACCCCATATGAAGATACACCATCTTTTGATACTTCCAATGCTCCGATAAGTTGGTCACAGGTAGCTCAAACTTTGTCCATAAGTTTGCTAATTGATCTTACTGCATTGCTCGAAAAGTTTAATGAATTTTCCATGATAATATTTGTAGAAGAATAAAAAGTTTTTTCTTTGACAATTTAATTATACCCCGAAAACGAAATTTTCAAACAAAAAACAAAATCTGAGTGAAATCAGATCTTGCTATCTTGGAAATATATTCAGAATTTATGTACATTTTGTATTTTATATTTGGGATTGATAGGTGTTGGTTATCAACAACCCATTTTTTATGTTTATTTCAAATATAAATAAATATATCATCGTTCGCTGTTTAGTTTCTATCACAATAAAAAACAAACAAAATTCGTTTATTATCAAAGCAATATCATTGTTTGAATTTACTATCTCATTAGGATTAAATTTCTGCTTTGACTACAGATAGTGTTGATTTGTTGATAATACAACTCTTTTGTTTGTTCTTTTTATTGTTCGGTATATAAATATTAAGTTCTAATATTTAAATCCATTTTTTCTTTCTAAAAAACCAGATCATTCATACAACAAGTCATATCATAATAATCCAGAGAATAGGATACGCTAATTTCATATCAAATTCTGGCATGTATTTGAAGTTCATTCCGTAAACACCTACAATAAACGTAAGTGGAATAAAAATCGTACCTATAATAGTAAGAACTTTCATAATCTCGTTCATTCTATTACTAATACTCGAAAGATAGATATCCAGCGATCCTGCGATAATATCTCTAAATGTTTCTATAGTATCAATAATTTGAATAGTATGATCATAAACATCTCTGAGATATGTATGAAGTTCGTCGTGAATTAAATCAGAATCTGTTTTTTGAAGAGAATTGATTATTTCTCTTACTGGCCAAATAGATTTGCGAAGTCAAATTAATTCTTGTTTGAGGTTTTGGATTTTTGGTAAGGTTGCAGTTGTTGGATTGGTCATCAGCTCATCTTGCAAAACCTCTATTTTTTCTTCGATGTGTTCGAGTACCACAAAATATTGATCTACAATCGAATCCAAAATAGAATACATCAAATAATCAGATTTCATTTTTCTAATTTTTCCCTTTCCTTTGAGAATACGTTCTTTGACATTGGAAAAATCATCGCTTCATTCATTTTCTTGAAATGTAATAACATATCTTTCACCAAGAATCAAACTAATCTGTTCTTCTTTGATTTTTTGTTCTTCATGGTCAAAATCGAACATTTTCAACACAAGGAAAAGATAATCATCCATATCCTCCATTTTTGGACGTTGATGAACATTGGCAATATCTTCCAAAGTTAACGGATGCAACTCAAAAAGCTTTCCAAAAGATTCCAAATCGCTTGTTTGATCAACACCAATAAAGTCTATCCATTTTACTCAATGCCTCAAATGTTCTTCACATTCTTTGATATCCAGAACTTGTGTTTGCTTTACTTCGTCCTCTCTATAATCCATCATATTGATAATCGAAGTTTGGGTTGGATTATTTCCTGTATAAATAATACTTCATGGCATTTGTCCTATATTTTTTAGTTTTGCTTTTCTCATATTGTATAACAAAAATAAATCTGATATAATTTATTGTATTCAGACTTTCTTTTTTTGTCAAATTTTGAAAAAGAATCTTTGAGTTTGAAATTATTGTTTATTTAACTATACATACAAATATATAGTTTATCATTTTCTCATCAGCCATGAGTTTCGATGATGAAATCGCTTGCGAAAAATGATTGCGTCTAAATAAAGAACTTTGAATTATTGATGTTTGACGTCACATAATTCACTTTAAATTCGAGTGCAAAAAAGAATTACTGAATATTATTTGCTGTGATTGTGGTGAAGAAAAAAAAGCTAAATGCAAAGAAAGAGAAATTTTTGAAGAATTTCTAGAATAAATCATTATAAACAACAGCATTATAATGTTCCCACATAATTTTCTCTTTAATCTGACTCTCTTTGATTCATTTTTTTGCTTGTTCGATAATTGATTTAATTATTTCATTACGCCCCCTTTTTTCACCAGAAAGCAATTGTTCTAGTTTTTCTGTTATAAATTGATCTGTAAATGTACCATGAGTACTAAATCAAAGATACGCATTTTCTATGTTTTGTTTGTTTTCTGCTTTGTTATCATAAACAGTAAAATACGTAATAGCTTCTTGAAACCTTTCTCTTTGTTTACTTATAAAAAATAATTGATTTTTCAGATAAGCTATCAAACTTTCCTTTTTATCAAAAATTTCAAAAGAAAATTCATTTCCTCTATATTTTCTAAGATGATCTTCTGTAAACCTTATTGGTATATTTTCTGAAACAAGATATCATACAGATTTATCTTCTTTTTTTAGTTTTACTATTCTTTCTGTGATTTCTTCAGAGTATCATTCATTTTTTGGTATAACCAATGCTTCATATCAAAAAAGAATTTCTTTACAATTATTATGATTATCCAAAAATCGTTGTTTAAGTGCCAACTCTTCTGCTGGCGTATATTTCTTTTTTTGAAGTTCTCCTGTTTTCAAAAAATTAACAATAGAAGACTCTATTTTTTCTGGATCCAAAGAAAGATATTTTTTGTTTATATAGCTTTGCTTTTGTCGATTTTTAGCCGAAAAGCTTGGAGACAATCATCGAGCATGTTTCATTTTTTCTGCAAGTAATCATGATTTATATTTTGATATATTTGAATTTACATGATCAAAAACATGTTTTGATATCAAAACATCTCAAGCTTGTTCTCCAAAAGACAACATATTTATATAACTATCTTTATGTATAGAATAATGTTTTTTATAATCAGAGTTATCTATCTTTTCTACAGAATTTTTAGCTTGTTTTTCTAATAAAAATAATGTTTGGAGTTTCGCCTGACAAAGATATTTGATAGATTTTGCGTTTCGATTAAAAGAATCTAATTTTTTGATCATTTCTTCTCAACCCAAAGACAATAATAAATTTCTTTTTTGAGTTTCTGTTAAATTTAAATCCAAATTTAAATCATTATCTTCACTATGTTTTTTTAGAATTCGCTGTTGAAAATCAGAATAATTATTCATTATTATAATTTAATAGTAAAACTATTACTTTTATTTTAAACATTGTTCCTATAAAATCAATACAACCATATTCTTTATTGACATACCACTTCTAATATTTATAATAAACAAAATATAAAC
>CAYRHE010000028.1:5624-11282 GCA_964424095.1 uncultured Candidatus Peribacteria bacterium
ATAAACAAAATATAAACTAAAAAACGGAGATCTCTATGAAAAGAATTATTTTTATAACAACCACTATTTTTTTGTCTTTCATTATCTTTTCTTCCTGTAAAAACTGGAAAGAAGTAGAAAAGAAGGATTGTGCACTTGAAGTTATGATTCAAGAATTGCCCTTTGAAAAAGAAATACTAATTTTGGAAACAACTCATCGGTACTTGTTTGAGCGCTTCGAAGAAGATGCTATAAAAAATAATGGATATAAAATTCAATTTGGGCAGAAAGACTATTTTGTTGCTCAAAACGATGAACATCTCTTTGGGTATGCTCTAGAAGATGATCATTTAGGTTTTTATTTAATGGTAAGTATGAGAAAATTTATCTTGGCGCATACAGAAAACGAAGTTTCGGTTATGGTTGTCAAGAAAATGCAAGATCTCAATGATTAAAATGAAGGCGATGCTGAAAATCAGTGTCGCCTTTTTTTTACAAAAAAACGCTGCACTAGGCAACGTTTATTCTTTATATTTTTTGATTAAGCTGCAGCTTTTTGTTCTGCGGCACCTGCGTGTTGATCGATTTTTTCTTGGAACATATTTTTTGGCATAGCACCTACCATTGCATCAACTACTTGTCCTCCTTTTACAAAGAAAACAGCTGGGATAGAAGAAACACCAAATGATCATGCTATTTCTGAATTTTCATCTACGTTGATTTTTACGATTTGAACATTTTTGTCTGCATTATCTGTAGCAAGTTCTTCCATAACTGGTCCCAACATTCTACATGGCCCACACCACTCTGCTCGAAAATCAATTACTGATAATTTATCAGATTCTAAAATTTCTTTCTTGAATTGTTCTGTGTTTTCGATATGAAGTACGCTCATTTTTATAATAATTAAAGATTAAAAGACTTTTTCTATGTCATTACGAATGACAGTGAAGTAATCCAGCTGAATATAAGTTTGGATTGCCACGCTAACGCTCGCAATGACTATAACTTATATTCTGATACTCGTTTTTCAGCTTCCAAAGCTGCCATGCATCCTGTACCTGCAGAGGTTATTGCTTGGCGATATTTTTTGTCTTGCACGTCTCCTGCGGCGAAGACTCCGGGCACAGAGGTTTGCGTGGTCCCTGGCGTGGTAACGATATATCCCATATCATCTGTAGCAACTTGTCCTTCTAAGAATATAGTATTGGGTTTGTGACCGATTGCATAAAATAGTCATGCTGCTTCAATCAATGATTCTTGATTGGTTTTATTGTTTTTTACCTTGACTCCCGTAAGCAGATTTTCTCCTACGGCTTCAAGGGCTTCGGTGTTCCACATAATTTCTATTTTGGGATTTTCTAATGCTCTTTTTTGCATCGCTTGCGAAGCTCTAAAAACATCTCTTCTGACAAGCATTATAACTTTTGATGCAAAGTGAGTAAGATGATTTGCTTCTTCGATTGCCGAGTCACCTCATCAAACAACGATAACGGGCTTGTTGCGATATATTGGCAAGGCGCCGTCGCATACCGCGCATGCTGAGATTCCTTTTTGCCAATATTGGTCTTCACCTGGAATTCACATACGTTGAGCAATAGCTCAAGTTGCTATAATTAGCGACTTAGTTTCGTATATTTTTCATCCCGCCTCTACTTTGAAAGGAGAATTATTCAGATCAACTTTGTCGACAGTTATAGTTTCTATTCTCGTACCAGAATTTATTGATTGTTGTCTCATATTTGTCATTAGTTCATTTCCGTCTATTCCCGTAGGGAATCCTGGAAAATTCTCGATAACAGTAGTGGTAGTAAGCTGTCCTCCGGCGGCGATACCTCCTGCCATAAAGCCTTCGAACATCAGTGGCTCCATATTCGCCCTCGCCGCATAAATTGCAGCTGTGTGTCCTGCAGGACCTGATCCTATGATAATCACTTTTTCCATAAACTTACTTAATGTTAGGTTTTAAATGTTAGATTTTAAATAATTTAACACTTAGCATTAAAAATTTAAAACTAATTCAAAGAATTTACACATTCCCCTGGAATTGTCAACCCCAGCGAATATATTCAAGTACCAATGTAAAAAAAAATCAGTATAGTCAATATTATATAATTTTTTAAACAAAATGGTTATTGGAAAATTTGTATTTTTTGCAAATAACAGTACAATTTAACCTGCAATTTATAGTTTATCGTTTGTAAAAAAATGAAAGTTGTTTTCCCAAAAAATATACAAAAATGAATGTTGGCTGGTATGACCTTTTCTATAGGGCCTATAAATTTATCTATTGTTCAACTTTTTGTGGTGGGTATTGGCGTTGCGGCAGCTACTGCTATATTCAACAATTTTTCAAAAGCTGGTGCAAAAGCAATTTGAGCTTTATTTGCTGTTTTAGCTCTTTTGATTTTTGTATTTATTGCTTTTTTTAAAATGTCAGAACTTGGACTTATTGCGTTTATATCAAAACTGATAAGAAATTTTTTCTTCGATACAAACAGAAAATTTCAAGCAAACTATGACAAAATAGATTCATTAAAAGTTGCTGTAAAAAGAGCCAAATGAAATGACGATAAACAGACAATTTTTGAACAAAAAGATAGTAAATTTACAAAAGAAAGATTAGACAAAATAAACGATTCTGGTCTCATGTAGTAAAACAAAAATCATATAACATCTATAAAACTATTTAACTTTGTAACCAATAAATGTTCCCTAAATACAAAAGACTAAAAACAAAAGATGTACTCTTTCTCACAAAAAAAAGAAAATATTTTTCAAATTGATTTTTTGGGTTCTTTTATATTCAACAATACCCAAATCGCCAATATAATCAGATTTCATTTCATGTTTCAATTAAATATAATAAGCACGCCACAGAAAGAAATTTAATAAAAAGAGCTGTAATTAAACAAGCAGAAATATTGGTAAAACAATGACTTTTTACAAAAGAACAAAAAATATTTATTACACTAAATAAAAATAAAATACCTATTTTACAAAAAGAATTTGAAAACAAAAACAAGAAAGATATCATCCTTGGTATACAAAATCATTTTACTCAAAGTTTTATCGCTTTATCTAGGCATTTATGAAACTATTCGGCAACATCTTCAATCACTGAAAAAAGTTCTTAAGCAAGCTTTCCCCTGCTGACAAGAAACAACTTGATGAAATAAAAAAATTAGAAAAACAAATCCAAGAATTTCAAGAAGAAGAAAAAAAGACAAAAAAGGAAATGATGATTACCAACAGACATTTTATCAAATTTTGGTTTGTTGGAATGCTTATGGTTTTTTTGGGATTTATTTTGTTTAAATCTCTTGATGTATTATATCTTATCCTAACAGCATATATAGTTTCTATAGCAATGGAAGCTGTTATTGATATGTTTCAACGCCTAAAAATATCAAGATGAATATCCATTTCTATAGCTTATTTATTATTGATAATTTTTCTGCTTTCTGGTATTGTTTTGATTTTTCCTTTTGTCTTAAATCAAATAACAGAAATTATAAATATTCTTTTGATAAAGATTAATTCTTTCAATATCAGGTTGCAAAATGAATGATTAGTTGAAATACTGAGATCGAGCTGATTATTATCTAGTTATATACAAAAAGAAATTTTTCATGACTTCTCTGATCCAACCTTAGTTGCTGATTTACAAACAAAAATCCAAGCAAGTATTAGTCAAATAGCTAGAATGTGGACAAATTACGCTCAAACACTCGGAAACTTTGCAGTAACATTTGTTACAGGATTTGCAACATTCTTGAGTAAAGCTCTTATTGTAATCACACTCTCTGTTCTATTCTCTGTAGAAAAAATATCTGTAATGAAATTTATATCTAGTCTTGGTGGTGAAAAAAAATACAAATATATCTATATAAAACTTGAAAAAATATATAAACAACTTGGAATCTGGCTAAAATCAAGATTATTGCTTTCTTTATTTATGGCTACAACCCTATATGTTTCTCTTTGGATTTTGGAACTATTTGGCATGAGTATTCCAAATAAATTATCATTAGCTTTGATTTTATGATTATTGGATATTGTACCATACGTTTGACCAATTGTGGGAAGTATTCCAGCAGTTATTGCTTGATTAACAGGCTTTGGAATTTGGTGATGATTGATAGTAGCTGGTATTGCTAGTATAATCAATATGGTAGAAAATAGTGTACTAATTCCAATACTTATGAGTAAAACTCTCTGAATGAATACAGTAGTGATATTTATTTCAATGATTTTGGGATGAATAATTATGGGATTGGTTGGAGTTCTTCTTGCTGTACCAATCGCAGCTATTATTACCTTGCTTTTTGAAAAAGATTTTTAAAATATAGTTTTTCTATTGTGTAAATAAATGTAATCAAGAAAATAAAAAAAACATCTCGCAATAAAAAACAAAAAAAATTCATCCATCATCAAGACAATATCTTGTTTAGGATTATAGTCTAGTTAGAATTGTATCGCTGCTTTTTGTCTACAGATGATGTTGATTTGGTGATAATTTCCTTCTTTTGTTTGTTCTTTTTATTGCTCGAATTACAGAATAATAAAGTTTATAAAACTCTAACCAATCTAATCTATGAAACAAAAAATCCTTTTTCTCTATTATCAATTGCTTGGAGCGATAGCTCGTCGCTATCTCAGAAAGCATAATCCATATATTATAGGTATCAATTGAAGTGTGGGGAAAACGTCGTGTAGGATGATTGTCGCTCAGACTTTGCAGCATTTTTTCCCCACCCTCAAAATCTCGACATCTAGCAAAAATTTCAACGGAGAACTTGGTTTGTCGCTCAGTATTTTTGAAATTGAGTCTTGGTCTCCAAACCCAATTATCTTTGTTTGGGTATTGATCAAAATTTCTTGGAAACTTTTGTTTGGCAGGAAACCATACGATATTATTGTCTTGGAATATGGAATCGATCGTCCAAAAGAAATGGAGTTTCTCGTAAGTATAGCCAAACCAGATATCTGAATTTTCACTGCTATCGATGCGGTCCATAGTGAACAATTTGGAGATCCTGCATCTATCGCACGTGAAGAAATAAAAATGATTCAAAAAACAAAAGAAATAGCTTTTCTCAATTTCAATGACCAATATGCTATGCAATTAGCAAAACAAATAAAAATAGATCATTTCACCTATCAAACCGAAAGTCATACAACAAAATCTGATATTTCTTTCGACGATATTGTATTTACAAAAACGAACGAAATTCCAAATTCAGAATTTAATTTATATATAAAAGAAAAAAAACATACGATAACAACCAATCTTTTTGGAAAATCAAATTATGGTTATATTGGCGTGGCGATTGCTATTGCTGATATCGTCAGATACAAAGCGAGCAAAAACTTTTTTGGATGAAAAGAAAGTCACCATAAAAAAGATTTTAAAAACAAACTTTCGTTGGATTATACCTTACAACCAGGGAGATTTTCTGTGTTTCCTGGTATAAATAACACAGTTATTTTTGACTCAACATATAACGCATCGCCACTAAGTATGAAAAGCATAATTTCTACTGTTTGGTCACTCAAACAAGAGCTTTACAAAGAACATCCATTGTGGTTGGTACTTGGAGATATGAGAGAACTTGGAGATTTTACAGAACGCGAGCATAGATTGTTGGCTGCATACGTGAGTCAAGTCGCAGATCG
>CAYRHE010000029.1:0-8903 GCA_964424095.1 uncultured Candidatus Peribacteria bacterium
GTTGTGTGTAATCATTTTTTTCTCTAAAATTGGAATACAGAGAAATCTTAAAAAAGGAGGGGGATTTAATTTTTTTTATTTTGAAGGAAGGGAAAATATTGTAAATCAAATTCTTTTTCATAGAATACAAAAGAAATAACGATCAAAGGCTTTAAAAAACACATATTTGAATATGACAGTAGACACAACCACAACAATAGTTAAAAAATGAATAACTAAAATGTCACTTTTTTGTGGTATACAATTTTGAGATAGTCCTTACAGATTAGATATTACTAGGATCAATCAAAGTTGTTACTATCTGCCACAAAACAAAAAAGAAAACCACTTTAAAATACACAATCGCAGATATTTAGGAAATAAACACAAACTTCTTTGATTAATTGAGCACATAATGGCTGAAAAATGTTGAAATATTGAATCTTTTTGCGATATATTTGCATGAACTGGAGTTGTATGAGAAAATTTTAATACAGAGAATATAAAAATAATTTCAAATGATTTTTTACATTCAAATTATACTTGTCTAAGTGCTTTTTTAGGCACGACAAAAGATTATACAGATAAAATTATACAAAAAATAGATTATTTAAACAGTTTAGAGACTAAAGAAGATAATTATTTTTCAAAACACTTTGGAAACGCGTATTTTTCAATAGAAAATGCGAAGAAAATTTGAGCAATACGTGAAGAAATAGAAAAAATTGCAGAAAATGAAAAGGAAAAAAACATACTTATATGTTCTTTATTATACGCTGTTGATAAGGTCGCAAATACGGTCGGACACTATGATGCTTTCAGAAAAACACTCGATTCTGTTCATCCTATTAAACTTCAAATTCCAGAAATAAACTATAATAATAACATTAAAAACAATATTTATAAAGAAGATGCGAATCTATTAATACGCAAAATTTCTTGTGATGTTTTATATATTGATCCTCCATATAATTCAAGACAGTATGGAGATGCTTATCATTTATTAGAAAATCTTTCTGAACGAAAAAAACCAAATGTAATATGAGTAGCAAAAAAGATGGATCGTTCACACATAAAAAGTGCTTATTGTTTAAAAAATGCAACTCAAGCCTTTGAAGATTTAATTAGAAATGCTAATTGTAAACATATTCTTTTATCATACAATAATACATGAATTTCAAAGGATGATCGTTCAAATGCTAGAATCAAAGACGAAGACATTATTAGAATATTAAAAAATAGATGAGATGTTGAAATTTTTGAAAGCGATTATAAAGCATTTTCTACCGGTAAAAGTAATTGAGATTGAAACGCTGAAAGAATTTTTTATTGCAAAGTAACAAAATAAGCATGAAAAAACCTTGGTCATTATCTACGACTGTAAGAAATCCTGAAAGAATACTGCCATTTTTAAGAGTCCTAAAAGAAATTGAAGGAGAGGCTTTTGATGAACAATGACAAGAGAAATTTCAAACTTTATTAATACAAAACAGACTTTATAAACCCACAGGTTTAAACTACACACAATTGAATTATTACGAAACAGTAGAAGACAAAATGAGTCTTACTCAAGCTAAGGAAATTTTTCAACATATGCTAAGCAGATCAAAAGAATTAAGAAACGATAAAGGACTAAGATGAAGAACTTCTGTCGCTCCATTAACCAAGATGTGACTAGCTATAGCAAAAAAAACTATGGGATGAGTAAAAATAACCGAATTGGGGAATGCTTTTTTAGAATGAAAAGCAGATATTGGAGATGTATATTTTAGATTTTTTCTTAAATGGCAAATACCTAACCCTGATAGTAATGATTATAAAGCAGAAGATTGATATAATATAAATCCTTTTATCGGAGTATTACATTTAATAGAAAAAGTAAACAAAAAATCTATTGAGATATGAGAAAAGGACAAATGATTAAGCAAACAAGAATTTTCTCTTTTTGGACCAACTCTTGTAAATTTTAAAAATATAGAAGATTATGCGGAACAAATTATAGAATTAAGAAAACAACAAAAAGATAAAGGTAAGAAGGAACAAAAAGAGATTTTTGAACAACACAAAGAAAAATTTGCCAAAGAGTTCTTAGAATGTACTGACAAAGCTGAAATAGAAAAATTATTAAGCAATTTGAAAGATTATTGAGATAATGCTATAAGATATTTCCGTTTAACACGTTTTATCCATATCCGTTGAGGTGGTTTTTATGTTGATTTAGAACCAAGAAGACAAATTGAAATACAAAATTTATTAAAATTTGATAATGCACAAGCAAAAGATTTTGAAAATCAAGAAGAATATCTAGATTATATGGCTGATATTTCAAAACCAATATTACCTTGGGAAACCAAAGAGGAATATATAAAAATAATTTCAAAAATCGTTGAAGATATAAAAAACTATGAATCAGAGCTTGATATTTCAGCAAAAGAAATACTTGAATATCAAAATTTCAATGATGAACAATTAAAAAATTATATTTCAGAATTAAGAGATTATAGAAAGTACCTTCAAAACCAAGAAAATCACAAAAAATCACAAGATACAGAACAAATAAATAATTACATTGAAAATTTAGATAGACTATCTCGTATTGATAGAACCTTAGAAAACAGACCTGTTTTATTAGAAAAATTTTCATCACTTGGTTTAAACGCACTAAACGATGCATTAGGAATAAAGCCAAACTATCCTGTAGGAGATGATAATGAACCTACTTTTACAGCACCAGCAAACACACCTGATATTGAATGCTATTATGAGAATTTTAACGCTATTTGTGAAGTAACTATGTTAAATGGTCGTGATCAACGATACAATGAAGGACAACCCGTAATGAGACATTTAAGAGATTTTGAAAACAAAAATGATGACAAAGAAGCATATTGCTTATTTATAGCACCTACAATTCACAGAGATACATTAAATACATTTTGGATGTCCTTAAAAATGTGATATGAAGGGAAAAAACAGAATATTATTCCATTAACCATTAACGATTTTGCTCAACTTTTAAGAATTCTAGTAGAAATCAAAAAATCATGAAAATTCTTGAAACACCAAGAAATCGCCAATTTATACGATGAAATCATAAATACATCAAATAGTTTCGCAGATTCTAATGAGCGATTAACTAACATTCCAAACATAATCAATAATTGGCAGGAAAATTTTAAATAATATATCAACAATTTATGAAAAAAAACGTAATTTATAACTGAGATTGTATAGAAATATTAAATAAAAAAATTGAAGCTAATTCAATCGACCTTGTTTTTGCTGACCCTCCATATAATCTTTCTTGAAATGGTCTTCATTGGAAAGGAAATAAAACAGGTTGAGATCGATTTATGGTAAATGAAGAACGAGACAAAATGACAGCTCCAGAATATATGCAATTTACAAGAAAATGGATTGCTGGTTGTCATAAAGCATTAAAAAACAATGGATCTATTTATATTGCTTGTAGTTATCATAATATTTGAGAGGTAATGATTGTTTTGAAGCAATTGGATTATAAAATCAACAATATCATTACTTGGTATAAAACAAATGCGATGCCAAATATGACAAGAAGGGTTTTTACTCATTCAACAGAATTTGTAATTTGGGCAGTAAAAGGTAGTTGATGGAAATTTAACTATGAAGAAATTAAAAAAATAAACCCTGAAAAGCAAAAAGATTGAAACCTAAAACAAATGAGAGATTTATGGGAAATGCCTCTAGTTCAAGGGAAAGAAAGATTGAAAGATAAGGATGGAAAATCAATTCATCCAACACAAAAACCAGAAGAAATGTTAAAAAGAATTATTTTAGCAAGTTCAAACAAATGAGATATTGTTCTGGATCCATTTTTGGGTAGCTGAACAACAGCTTTTGTGGCACAAAAATATGGACGCAATTTTATTTGAATTGAAAAAGACAAAAAATACTTCGAAGCAAGCAAAAAAAGATTAGGTTTATAATATTATAAGAGAAAATTTCTAGAAATCTACAAATTAATAGTATCCTTTTAATTTAAAAGATTTTAACAAAACATGAACGATAAAAGATGATCAATTTGGAGAAAATGGGATTTACATGTGCATACTCCAGAATCTAATGGATTTAGTGGAACTTGGGAAGAATTTAAAATACAATTACAAAGTGCTGATTGTGCAGTTATTGGTATTAACGATTATTTTTCAGTATCTGGTTATAAAAAAATTAAAGAAGAAATTGTAAATAACACCTTAAATATTGGAGAAAAGAAAATTCTTCCAATTGTTGAAATGAGAATGACTGACTCATTACAAAACAGAAATACAACCACAAATGGAGCTACTCATTTTAATTTTCATATTATTTTCAATGACAAATTAAATATTGATGACCTTGAAAGTTTCATAAAATCTTTAGAGTCTGGAGGAAGTATTATTGGCTCTGATTATGGAGATAAAATAAAATTAAAGGATAAAAAAGTCTCATTTAGTGATACTTTAAAAAAATTACAATCAGATAAAAAATTTCAAGATAATTATTTAATTTGGCTTCCTTATGATGAATATGGAGGGATTGGAGATATTGATCCAAATTCTGATGGTTGGATAAAAGAAGAATTTATAAAAAAATCTCATATTCTTGGTTCTTCAAATCAAAATCAAATAGATTTTTTTCTTTGGAAATCTCCTATAAAAACGGATGGAAGTCCAAAATTCACTAAAGATCAATTTGAAGAATGGTTCGAATATAAAAAACCTTGTATAAAATGAAGCGATTCCCATTCTCATACTGATTCTATTGGAAAGTTAAAAGATGAAAATTCAAATCCTATTGAAAAATTTTGTTGGATAAAAGCTGATCCAACTTTCGAAGGATTAAAACAGATTGTTTACGAACCAGAAGACAGAATTAAAATACAAAAATTAGACCCAAATTATGAAAAAAATAAATCATTTTTTGAATCCGTTAACATAAAAGAAGATATAGCCATATATGATTGAGATTTATTGAAAATAAAAAAGACAGAAATACTTTTAAATAAAAACTTAGTTACAATAATTTGATGAAGATGAGAATGAAAAAGTACGCTTATTAATTATCTATGAAATAGTTTTTGAAAAACCAGAGAAAGAGACACCGAAAAATGAGAATTAAATTTTACAGCAGATGATAATTTCGAAATTGAATATTATAAAATTAATGATCTAAATATTACAGACGAAGACAAGAAAAAATTTACTTCAGCATGAAAAAACAATAATGAATTAGATTTTATATTTATAGAGCAATGAAAACTTAAAAAAGAAACTGGTTGAGAGCTTTCAGATAGATTAAAATCTATGTTAAACATAGAAGATGCTTATTTTTCAAGGACATTAAGTGAGAAAATAAATGACATAAATGATAAAATCGAAGATATAAAAAGATGGAAAGAACAAAAAGACGAATTTTGACAATTCATAAATTCAGAGACTTTTCAAAAAGAACTAATTAGAAAAAATTCTGCTCTTTTAGAAAATCTTAAAAACTCTAAAAACAAAGATAGGATTGAAGAATATAACAAAAATTTAAAAGAAATTTCTAACCATAAAAAAGTTATATTTCAAGCAAAACAAATACTTTCTAAAATAGAAGCATTTGTTAATGAGATAAAAGAAATAGATAAAGACAACTTATTCCAAGAACCAGATTTAAGTGAATATAAGAAAAAACTAGAAGAAATAAAAGCAAAAAACGAAGAAGAAATAGTAGCAAAAGAAGCAAAAAATGAATTAATTAAACAAGAATTGTCCACAGATTGAATTTCATGAGATTTAACAAGTCTTTTAGAAAACACAACAAAATATCAAAATATCATAGACGAAGCAGAAAAAAACATTGAAATAGTAAAAACTAAGGAAGACAAAATCAATGACTTAAAAAAACAAAGATCTGAAATATGAGAAGAAATAAAGAAAGATTACGAAAGACAAAAAGAACAAATAGATGAAAAACGAAATAAGTTTCTAGATAATCATACACCAGAAAGAAAAGAACTTATAAAAAAGATTTTATTAAATGAAGATAAAATTAGTGTTTCTGGAAAAATTTGTTTTAATAAGGAAAAATTCTACGAATTATTATGGGATTCAATACATCAATGAACTCATAAAAGAGAAAAACTAGAAGAAGACTTTTGAATTAAAGATTTAGATTCTTGGATTGAATATATTAAAAACGAATTTAATAAAAAATTTGATTCTATGAATCATAAACAGCAAAGTTTTCTCGAATTATTTTTTTCTACTGATAAAAGATCTCAATATCTGAAAACTGTTGCTGAAATAAAGTATGACAATAAAGAATTAGCCAAATTATCTGCATGACAAAAAGGAACTGCTTATTTAAGAATACATTTAGCAAATAGTGCTTTTGATAAACCTATAATATTCGATCAACCTGAAGACGATTTAGATAATAAATTTATAATGGATGAGTTAGTTGATATTTTCAAAGAATTAAAAAAGTACAGACAAATTATAATTGTTACTCATAATGCAAATCTTGTTATAAATTCAGATGCAGAACAGGTAATAATAGCAAAAAATGAAGACGAAAGCTTATCTTATATTTCTTGATCTCTTGAAAACAAAGATATTCAAGATCAAATATGTATAATATTGGAGTGAGGTAAACAAGCATTTAAACAAAGAGAAAAAAAATACAACATTTAATAATTTCGATTTTTCCAATTCACCCCTAACCCCTCTTGGAAAAAATCGAAAAAAATAATAAAAATCTCTCTGCAATAAATAATAAAGAAAAAATGACTTCTCCGCTTCGCTTCGACCCTTCGGGACACACAACACGCACTGTCCTACATACAAAGTACGTCGGACCAGTGCGGAACGTTAGGTGAAATTCAAAAAAACTTTAACTATTTTCAAACCCCTTTCTTACACTTTTGTTTATAAAATATAACAACAATGATTTCTAAAAAACTTAAATTAGGTGATACAATTGGTATTATAAGTCCTTCAGCACCAGTAACAGAAAAGCTAAAGAACCAGTTTGAAAGAGGAATAAAATTCCTTGAAAATTGGGGGTTTAAAATCAAAATTGCTTCCAATGCATTGAAAAATACTCAAGGATACTGAGCGACGCCTCAAGAAAGAGCAAATGATCTAAATTCTATGTTTGCTGATAATGAAGTAAAAGCAATTATATGTAGTCAAGGTGGAGCTAGTGCAAACTGAATTTTACCTTTGATAGAGTATGAAACAATAAAAAATAATCCAAAAATAATTATTGGAATAAGTGATATTACTGTCCTTCTGAATGCAATAAATCAAAAAACTGGATTAGTTACTTTTCATGGTAATGATTTAATATTTGGATTTGGTAGAGATCATACTGATTATGATGAAAACGAATTTAAAGAAAGATTGATTGAGGGTAAAATTGATAAAATTAATCAATATTCTGAATGGAAATCGATAATATCAGGAGTAGCTGAAGGAGTATTAGTTGGAGGAAACCTTGGTTGTTTAAATAAGTTAGCTGGAACTGAATATTTTCCCGATTTTAATAATAAAATAATTTTCTTAGAAGACCATGATAAAACAGTAACCCCACAGAAAGCTGAATGTTATCTACACCAATTTAAGCAAATAGGAGTTTTTGATAAAATCAAAGGGATTTGGCTTGGATACTACAGTCATAAAAGTGGTGTGCAATACGAAGAAATTGTTATGAAAGTAGTAAATGAATACAATTTTCCTATATTAAAATGTAATGATTTTGGACATAATACTCAAAACACAACGATTCCAGTTGGGGCAAAAGTTAGACTAGATGCAGTAAATAACGAGATCATTATACTAGAAAATTGTGTGGAGTAAGAAAGGTTTTTTTTAAGGATTTTTTTTAACTCTCCACTTCGTTCCACCATACAGGTCTGCTAACAGCTGATATCCACAATTCTCAACTGCGTTACGAACTGAGAATCATCAACGAAACGTTATAAAAACTTTACCCCTAACCCATACCAGATGAAAAAATCAAAACTCATTCTCTCAATAAGCATAATTCTTCTAGTTATCCTTTGAATTATCGTAATCAAATCACAAAACAACAACACAAACAACCAAGAACCTATAACTGATTCTACAGTTTCTCGAGATAGAGCAATCGAAATCCTCAATCAATGAGAAATCGAAGAAGTCTTTCAGTCCCATAGTCTTGATGTGATTTTAAAACACAAAAATTGAGCAGAAATTTCTACCAAAGAACCAAATATCGACGATATTTTTGATGAAGTAAGAAAATGCGGAAATATATGTAAAGATATTATTCTAGCTACTGAGTAATCATCCATCTTTCCAAAATTTTCATAGCTGCCACGGTATCTTTGGCGTTAGTTTTTTTGTATGCGGTACCATCTTTTTGGATTTCACTAAGCATTTCTCACGCTTCAACTGACGTATAATCCTCCCCTATATATTCTACAGGAATTTCTACAAACATCTGCAATTTTTTGACAAACGCTTTGATTTTTTCTTGAATCGCAAGCTCTTTTTGAGGTAATCCTACAACTATTTGAGAAACTTTTTCTTGCGCAATAATTCCTGCCAAACCAAAGTACAATTCTCCATCATTTTTCATAAATCCAATAGGAAAAATCACTTTATCCGACAAATTTACTTTTGCCAAACCCATCATTTTACTTCCTCGATCTATCCCAAGAACTATTGTCATATAAGAAAAATATTAACTAAAAGTTTATAAATTGAGCAATAAAAAGAACAGCGTTGTCTTTTTTTATATCTTTCGCCGTCAATAAATATAAACCGCGAACATTGATCTTTTATTTATAATTTTTTCAACAAAACATCAAAACAACACAATAACAACACAACAATAAACAAATATATAACAAGTGAGCGCTTACATTTTTAGGT
>CAYRHE010000030.1:0-4953 GCA_964424095.1 uncultured Candidatus Peribacteria bacterium
TTGTAATAGTTTTATTGCTGCTTTGACTACAGATAAAGTGAATTTGTTGATGTTTTCTTCTTTTGTTTGTTCTTTTTATTGCTCAATTACAAATAAACTGTTTTCATAAGTTTCTTTTTAAAATATATTAACAAAAATATGTCAAGTAAAATCTGCTGAGAATTGGCAGATTTTTTGGTTTTGAAATGATTTTGGAGTATAATTTAGAAGCTTTATATACCTTGTAAATGTTAATGACGATTACTCCAAAACAAATAGAACGTTTTGAAAAAAGAGTTAAAACAATTGAAGATCATCTTGCAGAAATTAAAAAGCAAGTGGGTTCTAATAAAATTGAAAAAGAAAAAGATAGAATATCTGAAGACATTTTTTTGGTAAAAGAGGAAATTTCGGAACATCTTGATGAACTCAAAAAAGATGTTAATAAAAATAAAAATGAAATTAAAAAACTTGAAGAACTTTCAAAAAAAATGGAATCTTTTTCTGGTGAACTTGATAGTTTGAAAGTTGAGATATTAAAGGAAGATAAAAAAGATAAAAAAGAATGAGAACCAAGTTTTTTTGCAAATGTTTTTTATGGATGATTGATAGCAAATACATTGGGAAATATTCCTCTTATTGGAAAAAGTATAAAATCCTGGACAGAAAAAAAACTTGAAGCTTCAGCGAAAGATGTTGAAGATGAAAAATCTGGCAAAAAGAAAAAACCTGGTTTTCTAAAGAGAGCTTGGAACACTATTTTTTGGTCTTGAGTTGCTTCTTGAGCACTTTGGATTGGTAGAAAGATTCTTCCTGACGAATGGATGAAAGAAGCAAAATCTTGGCTTCCTTGGACAGATGAAGCAAAAGCAAAAAAGGAAGAAAAAGAGAAATATGAAAACAAAGAAGAAAATAAAAATAGTGAAGAAGAAAATAAAGAAGAAATCGATCAAGAACAATCTTTGTCAGTTGCTTTGGATGAAAAAGAAAATCAAAGTTTAGATACCCAAAATGAAGTTCCATCAGAAGATGTTGAATTGAGTGAGGAAGAAGAAAAAATTAATGAAGAGGTAGAAAGGATGTATAGTGAATGATATTCAGAATTGTATATTTTGATGAAAATGTATGGGATGGGATTTGTTCCAAAGTTTAATATGCAAACATGGAGATGAAATACCTTAGGTTGAAAAGTTTCTTATATAATGTGATGATGACCTTTTACAAAAATACTTGATAAGTCTGCAAAAATTAGAGCAGATATCAAAAATCGCATTATTCAATCGATATGAATTAACAGAGATATTGCAATACAACTCAAAATTGAAGCATTAGCAAAAGATATACCAGATTTGGCTGCAGATTTTGATAAAAAATCAAATAAATTAATTGATGTATTGGATGATTTTGAGAAGGGTAAGATAAAAACTTTGGATGATTTGCATAAATCACATCCTGAAATTGTAAAAGAATTTTGAGATAAAAAATATCTTAAAAGTCAAAATGATTATTTGGAATCAATGAAAGTGAAATCTCAAGCTGAATTTGATCGTATGGCTAACATTGAATCAGATTTGAAAACAACTGATCAGGAATTAAAAAAAATAAAGACAGAAGCTGAAAACAAATTGAAAGAATTAAACAAAAATGCAGAAAAAGCAGATGCAAAACAAAAGAAAAAACTTCAAGCAGAAGCGAAAAAGATTGTTGATGATTATAATAAAAAAGCAACTTATTTGGAAAAGAAGACAGGTTTACAGCTCTCTCATATGAATCCAACTGAAGTACAAAGGCTTGCCAAAATTGGAGTTGTGGATAATCTGATGAAGTTTAATGGTAAGGTAGATAAATTTATGAATCGTAAGGTTTCTAGATTTATGATATGATTCTCTCTTTTTTCTTTGGCTAGTGATTATGCAAAGGGAGAGAAAGACATCAAAGATATTTGACTTGAAGTTGGGGATATATGAATTGGAATGGTGCCTTTTGCTGGTTGAGCTTATGATGTTTGGACATCTATTAGTTGAAAAGGTATTGCATGAGAACTTAGTACTTGAGATAGATGGCTTAGATGAGTTGTTTGATGAGCTTCTTTGGTTCTTGATGTAGCATGATTGTTTACATTTGGTGCATGAAACGCAGCAAGTGCAGCATTAAAAGCTTCTATGAAAGGTTGAACGGCCGTTGCCAAAACAGTTAAAACTGTCAAAACAGTTGATAAAGCCACAGATATAGGAAAAACCGTTGTAAAATGAGCTGAAGTTGTAATGACTTGAAGTAAAGTTCTTTGACTTGGTTTCTTGTGATATAATCTTGTTGCTTGAGCCAAACCTCATGTGGTAGATTTTGGTGAATGGATAGATAAAAAATTGACATCTGATGTTGAAATTAAATAGTTTTATTTTGTACTAATCTTATGAATCTTCAAGATATTGTAAAAAAATGAATGGAATTTCTGTCTCCTGATGATAAAAAGGAACAAAATTCTAAAAAAATAGAAAATCTTGATGCTAAGATGGTTTTTCAAGATACCAAAAAATCTTTGGAAGAACTTAAATTGACTATTTTTTCTCAAGAAGATTTAGAGAAAAGAAAGGAACAAGAACAACACCTTTCTCAATATATAGATCGTCTTTTATGATTTTCAGTCTTATCTAAATATGATAAAACATTTTTGAATCAGCTTAAAAAAAATATTTTAACAAAAAATTCTTTGCAAGAAGCTGATGTGGAGTCTATTATTAAAATAGTTTCTCATCTTGAACAAAAGGCAGAAACTTTGAGTGAACTTGATCAAGAAAAAGTAAAAGAATTAAATGAAACATTATCTCAGCATAAAACATCATTGGATTTGTTGAAAAAAGGAGTAGCTGCTGTCGCTCCAAGTTTGGATGAAGCCAAGAAAAAAACATTTGAAACTATGAAAACAGATCTTGAAAAACATCGACGGTCAAGCCGACTTGCACAACCAGTTTATGATTATTTGATGGATAAACATGTACATAAAAAATCTGTTTCTAAATTTAAAGATTGGCTTATGGGAACAGTTTGACTTACTGTTGTTGGTTGGTTTGTTTGAAAAGATTTGAAAAATCTGATTTCTAATATTGATAATTTGAAAGTTGAAGGTATTGTAGATAATTTACAAAATAATATAGATGAAATAAAAAATAGTTTAACAGATTTACCAGAAGAAAAAATAAATAATTTACGTGATATTTTTAGATGAAATATATGATTGTTTTTTGAAAATAAATTTGGTAAGAAAATTGATAAACAAAAACTTGATGAAGCTTTTGATGAATGGTTTGATGAATTTTCTAGTGATATGAATTTTAGATGAAAATATGAAGAAGTTTTGGAAAAAGCCCAAAGTAGACAAGGTGAATTTGACACTATGGAAGAAATATTTTGATTAGTTTCAATGCCATTTAGTGCTTCGTTTGGTTTTTTGATGAAGTTAAAAGAAAAATGATTGATTTCTGCAAAAGATATATTTATTGACTGTATTGCAAAGCCTTGATGAAAAATAGCTTTAAATGTCTGACTTTGATCTATTGGACTTTTTGCCAATACAATTAAAATGGCTTTTTGATCTATTTCTGCAGAAGATTTTTCTGAATATATGGAAAAATATAGCGATAGATTTGGTGTTGAAGATAAACAAGCAGTATGGTGAATACTTTATAGGCGTGGTTGATGGTTTTGGAATTTGGCTTGACGTGTTTGAGATATTGTTTGATCTGGTGTTTCTTTGTTGTTTACAGAAAGAACTGGTGGTGATGTTTCCAGAACTGCTGCCTATTGGAAATGATGACTTTGATGAGATTTGGCCACTGAATTAAAGGTTTTTGAACAATTGGAAAAAAATCTTATAAAAACGAATATGTTTTCAAAAGAAATAGGTGAATGATGATATAAGCATTTAAATAAAATCATGGATACTTGGAAAAATAATAATACTATTTTTGATATTATGCAAAACACAAAAACTACCGTTGATCTTGAAAAAAAATTGATAAAAAGTTGAAATAGGGAATTATTGAAAAAATTAAAATATGAAACAGTTAATTGAACTCTTGTTGAATCTATTGACTGGAAAAATTGAAATTTTAAATCTATTAGAACAAAAGTATGAAATAATATATCTACAGAAATGGAGCATGTTCTTAAATATTTTGATGATAGTTTGGATTCTTGGCAAAAATTTATGAAAAATAAATTTAATATGCCTTGGTCAAAAATACCTTATGAGCAAAAAATTGTTAAACAGCTTAGAGATTATTCCAAATTACAAGATAAATTATTACATGATGATCAAATGTTTAAAGGTGTAAGAAATTTTTTTAGAAAATTTGATAAAGCTAAACAACTTTCTACAATAATTAATGCTTCAGATAACACTAGCCTTAGATTTTCAAACGCAAAAGAAGCAAAAGATTTTTTTGATAATCTAAAGGTTATTGGTAGATCTTCTCCAGAAATATTGAAAACTTTGTTTAAATGATTTCCAATTATAATGCTTTCTAGGGAGGTTATGAATAAAATATCCGATCCCGAAAACAAAGATGGCCCTACAAAAGCTATTATTGATTGACTTATGTATATGACTCCATTTGTTTGACCAATAAAATTGGTTTCTGAATGAGTTGATTTTGATTTTGAAAAATGAGAATTTAAATCTCTAGCTTCTGCATGAATTTGAGTCTGACTTTTTACTTTGGATGGTTATTATGCTTGGAAAGCAACCAAAGTTTGATGATTTGCATGATTTAGTAAATTTTTGTTATCTCCAATTAGAGATACTATATCATTTATGAAATCAGTGGGTCAATGAACATATATTTCTTTAAAAATGTGAGTTGATGGTGTTCGTCTTATAAGAGCAGGTAAATGAGCTCAACTTTGAATAGAGTGATTGAAATTTTTGAAAAATGCTTGATTGAAACTTTGATGATTGGCAATACTTGGATATTT
>CAYRHE010000030.1:5053-8502 GCA_964424095.1 uncultured Candidatus Peribacteria bacterium
TTTTTTTGACTTGAAGCTACAAAAAATATAAAATTTGATTTCAAGCTAAATGGATGAGAGGTAAAATATGAGCTACTTGCTATAAAGAAAAACAATTTTGTAGATGAGCAATGAAAATTTGACCAAAACTCTATGGAAAAATACCTGATGGCAATGTGATATAATCAAGAACTTGTTGGTGAATTAATGAAAAAAATAATATAAATTAAGGTCAGAATTATTTATTTGTTTAGTTGTTGTTATGTTAAATTTAGAAAAGAAAACAGACAAAAACAATCCTCTTGTGGAAAAAAAGAAGGAATTTGCGAAAGCATATTTTACTAAGCTTCAAGATGAAGTTGGCTTTTTGCCAGGATTGTTGCTTTCTGAAAGTGGAACAGTAGAGGATTATCTTACATCAGAATGATTTTTTGATCAGATAAAAGATAAAGCAATTTTGGGTATCGTTTTGAAAAAGGTTTTGGAGCAAGGAACTATGCAAAAGCTTGATGAAATGAAGAAAAAATTGGAAAATATTAAAACAGAAAATGATTTAAATTCTTTGGAATCAGAAATTTTGGGATGAGTTGTTGTAGACAAACTTTCACCAGAAGAACAAAAAATTGAAGAACATAAACAAGAGGATTTTACATCAAAATTAAATGAAGAATTGGAAAAAATAAATGACAAAAAAGAAAAATTTCTTTTGATATTAGATAAAATATTGCAGTATGATAAAAATAATAAAGTAAAATATGGACGATGAGGAAGAGAAAGTCTTAAAAAATGATTAGATTGTTCATGACTTATTATTTATGCTTTGAAGCAAATTTGATTGACATGAATTGGTGGTGATTCTAGAGCTATGTTTAGTAAGTGGATTACTGATTCAAAAGAAAATAAAGTTACTGAAAATACTAAGTTAGAACCTTGACAACTTTTGTTTTGGGATAGCAAAAATCCTAAATACAATTTTTCTAGAGCAAAAATTCCTGAAATAGAGAAAGATTGAAAAAAATATCGTATTCATCATGTTGCTGTTGTAAAATCTTTTAGTAATTGAATTATTACTATTGTAGAGTCTAATTGACGTAATGGTGTTGTAGAAAGAAAAATATCGATTGAAGAAGAAAAAAAGAAAAAACATAAATCAGATCTTTATTTTTGAAAAGTTGATTTTGATAGATTGGTTGCTTACAATGGTCCTAGAGAAAATGTACTTGATCAAGTTGCTTAAGAGAAAAATCCCCTTTGATGGGGATTTTTGTTTAGTCACATATAAATGAAATTTATATTCCGCTAAAGCGGTATTAAAGTTTATCCGCAGTATTGAGGAGCTGGCGTCTTATTTAAAAGTTTTTGATTACTTTTTTGATGACTCACACGATTTTGGTTTCATCGAATTTGCTGATTTCCATTTTGTCAAAGAATCTATTTACTGATTCTAAGTATCGTTTGTCCTCTTGTTTGACAACTTTTTTGAGTTTTGGCAAATCGTTGTGGACTACAAATACATATTCATTCTGATCATAATTTTCTTGTTGTTGGATCAGAACTAAGTCTCCATCTTGGATTTTTGGTTCCATACTGTTTCATTTTGCTCTGACAAAGAAACATTTGCTAGGGTCTTTTATACCAAGCATTGTAGGAGTAACAGGAATTCTTTCTTGGGTATATTCTTCGATTACTTTTTTACCTTGGTTTCCACATTGAGCAAATCAATATATTGGAAGTTGTATTACGTCGTTTCGTTGGTCACCGATGCTTTCTCTAATGAGATGATATCCAGATTCATCTTTGATGAAATATCATTTAAGAACTAATTGATTGAGTTTATTGAGAACTGTTTGAGGATGGTTAACTCAAATAGAAGCTGCAATTTCTCTGAGGGTAATACTTTCGTTGTTGGTGTTTTTTTTGAAAAACGCAATCAAAGCTCTTTGGATTTCATCCAGAAGTTGTTTTTTGAGCATCGTAGTTTTTGTAAAAATATAAATTTATTAAATATTTATCATATAAACAAAACATCACCGTTCGCAGTTTATATTTCTTAACGGCGAAAAACACAAACAAATAGGCAACGCTGTGTTTTTCTTGCCTAAAATATAAAGGCTTCACTTGTGATGTTTTTGTTTATCTTTTCTAAAACATCATTTTAGTGAATAGTTTTATCTAACTACAACTTATATATAAAAAAATTTTTGACAAAATCAAGTCTTTTTTGACAAAATAATATTAATTTTTGACAAAGTTCAAAAAACCAGTTCTAAACTAATAAAAAATCTCTTGATTTTTTTTAAAAAAACTCTAAAATTGTTTTTGTTGATGAAAAAGAAGTTTTGAAAGTTTATAAATTTATCTTCTTTGTAGTCATTTCTTAGTTTTACAATCTATATAATATAGTATGACATTACAAAAAAACAAACCGCAATTGAGTGAAGCACTCAAAACAATTGAAAAACAATTTTGAAAATGAGCAATTATGAGAATGGGGGAAAATTCTAATGTTGGTATGGTAAATACTATTCATAGTTGATCATATGTATTGGATCTTATTATTTGAGGTTGATACCCAGAATGAAGAGTTGTAGAAATTTATGGCCCAGAATCTTCTGGTAAAACAACTATAGCGCTTCATGCTATTGCAGAAGTACAAAAAAGAGGTGAAGTTGCTGCGTTTATTGATGCTGAACATGCTTTAGATCCTCATTATGCAAGAACTCTTGGTGTTGATACAGAAAATTTATTTCTTTCTCAGCCAGATCATGGAGAACAAGCTTTACAAATAGCAGAAGAACTGGCGAAGTCTTGAGAAGTTAAGTTGATTGTTATTGATTCTGTTGCTGCGATGGTTCCTAGAGCTGAAGTAGAATGAGATATGGGTGATAGTTATATGTGACTTCAAGCAAGAATGATGTCTCAATGACTTAGAAAACTTGCATCAGTATTGGCAAAAAGTGGTACAATTTGTATTTTTATAAATCAAATTCGTATGAAGATAGGAGTAATGTTTGGTAACCCAGAAACTACTTCTGGAGGTAATGCACTCAAATTTTTTGCTTCTCAAAGAATAGAAATTAGAAAATGAGATAAAATTATGGATGACAAAGAACAAGTTGGATATTATGCAAGAATTAAAGTTGCAAAAAATAAAATATTTGCTCCATTCAAAACAGCAGAGCTTCCTGTAAGATGGAAAATGGGATATGACCGTACTGCTGATTTAGTGGAAGCAGCAAATATATTAAAACTTGTTTCTAGGTCTTGAGCTTTTTATACTATAGGTAATCAAAAAGTTCAAGGAAAAGAAAAATTAGTACAACTTTTGGAAACTGATAATAAACTTAGGACATCTATAGAAAAAGATGTTCAGACTAAAATAAAAGAAATGAGAACTGGTAAAAAGGTTTTGGACGATGATTCATTGGAATCAGTAGAAGCTGAAATTGAAGCAGAAACTGCTGAAGCAA
>CAYRHE010000031.1:0-4514 GCA_964424095.1 uncultured Candidatus Peribacteria bacterium
ACATTTTTAAAAACTTGAATGGTTATAGCTTTGGAACCAATTACAGCAATCACATCAAAAGATTTTGATCCAAAGCCATGAAACGATTGGAATCTATATTGTAAAAATGGTGATTTAGGGGCTCAGTGGGAATATACAGTTTTGATTACTGATAATGGTTACGAAATTTTATCTTGAATCACTGAGAATATATGATTTTAGGGATAGATCCATGAGTAAGAAAACTTGGTTACGCATTGATAAAAGATGATAACACTATCGTCGATGCGGGGATTTTGCTACAAGACCAAAAATCCCCTACAAGAGAAGATCAATTCACTAGAATAATTCAGATTTATAATTTCTTTGAAAAATTAATAAAAAAACATAAAATTCAGACTATGTGTATAGAAAAATTGTTTTTTACAAAATTCAATCAAAATAACGCAGAGTTTGTTTATGGAATCAGATGAGCATTAATGATGCTATTTTTGAAACACAAGATAAAAATAAAAGAACTTACGCCAATTGAAATTAAAAAATATATTACAGGAAACTGAAAAGCTGAAAAGCATCTAGTACAAAAGATGGTTATGAAAATTTTTGGATTACAGGAAATGCCAGAATATAATGATGCAGCGGATGCACTGGCTATGGCTTATATAGCAAACAAAATTAAATAATTTTATTGACTATCATTAAAAAATCATTATAAATTTTTATTGTAAAAAAAACAAAAAAATAAATAATTATGAGTGAATTTATTGTCTTTTCAGCAATAATTGTTGCTGCTATTATTGCAATCGTATTTGTTGTTAAGCTTTGGCTTAACAAAGTTTTTAAACCAATTTCAAAAATTTCCTTTGAATGTACAATGGAGGAAATTACAGATCAACTATTTGATCGAAATTGGTAAAGATTTAAAAAACCTGGTGTATATCACCAGGTTTTTTCTTTTATTTTTTGTTTTTAAACCAATATTTCCATCGAGATTTTTTTTGTGTTTCTTGAATTTCTTCTTGAATATTTTCTATACTTTCTTGAGTATTTTCTAAGTTTTTTTTGAGTTTTCTGATTACATTCTCCTCTACCGCTTCTATTTCTGCTTCTGCATTTCTCAAATCTCTATATACTTTTTTGAGATAATGTTCGATTGATTTTCTAAATCTATTTTCGAGTATTAGTCCTCAAATAGAAACAAAAAACGGCACTCCTATAATCGCATAAAACATAAAAAATCATTTTCAAATATCAGTTTGAGGTAAAAAATCTCACAAACCAATCGTACTCATCGTACTAACAATAAAATAGAAAGAATCCAAAATTCTCCATCATTCTACAAAATGAAACGTAAAAGCTCATAATATAATAATAAATCATACCAGAATAAGCTCTGCGATAAGTAAATTTTTTCTAAATAATTTTATTATATCTTTGAGTTGCATTTGTGTTTGTTATTAAACTAAAGCTTCTTTTATAAATTTTATTAAATGTTCTTGGACTAAATGTTTATTGTGTTTTTGATGTCTAGTTTCTTGATTATGAAACAATAAAGTTGTTTCATGATGACAAAGCTCCTTGTGATGAGCATGATTAAACAACTTTTCTTTTTCATCCTCATCAAAATGTTTGGAGTCTAATAAATTTCGAAAAAGTTGAACTTTGGTTTCTCTTTTGTTTACATTTTGACCTCAATGTCAGCCAGACTTGGCTGTCTCATATCTAACTTCTTGATGGTCGCTTAAAAGTTGATGAATACGTTCGTCTAAATTCATAAATTAATCAATTATAAAAATAAAGTTTATTTTAATTATAAACCTTTTTTGTATTTTGTCAAATATATCTTATTTAACTGCTAAAAAATAGATTTTTAGAGGATTCTTTTTACTTCTCAATATACTTCCACTCTCACTTCTCCAAACCATCCAAGGTCCATTCACCTACTCTGAGTCTTTTGAGATAAACAACTTGATTGTCTACTGCTTCCAACATTCTCTTCACTTGATGATATTTCCCTTCGGTTATAGTGAGGAGAATCTTTTTTGGTTCGAGTTTTTGGACTTTGGCGGGGAGGGTCTTGTAGCCGTCATCTAAGATTACGCCCTTTGCTAGCTCCCCGAGATCTTTATCTGAAATATTTCTGCCGAGATGAACTTCATATTCTTTTTCTTTGTTTAGTTTTGGACTAATTACTTGATGAATAAAGGTACCATCTGTACTTGCTATCAATAATCATTCGGTATCATGATCCAGTCTTCCTGCAACATGAAGCATCTCTACATAAGGACAATCCTGAAGTAAGTTCCTGTAACTTAAATATTTATTTTCATCTTCATCAGAAGAAATATATCAAGCTGGTTTATAAAGAATGACATGAACTGATTCCAATACGTCGATTTCGATACCACCAAAAGTTATTACATCACCATACTGGATTTTTGTATCAGATTTTGTTGCTTTTTCTCCATTTATCAAGATTTCTGTGGATTTAAAAATTTTATCAGCAGATCTTCTACTAACTAATCATAAATTTGCTAAATATTTATCAAGACGTACCATTATCCTCTCGCTACCATTTTAATAAAAACATCACTTGGAACACTTACATTACCTATAGCTTTTAATTTTTTCTTTCACTCTTTTTGTTTCTCAAGAAGTTTTCTTTTTCTAGAAACGTCTCATCCATAACATTTTGCTAATACATCTTTTTTCATGGCTGAAATAGTTTCACGAGCTATCATTTTGGTTCCAATACCAGCTTGAATTGGTATAGCAAATAAATGTTTGGGAATCAACTCCTTAAGTCTTTCTACTGCGTCTCTACCTTTATAATAAGAATTATCTTTGTGCACAACCCAACTAAGAGCTTCAACTTTTTCGTTATTTATAAAAATATCTAATTTTACTAAATCCGCTTTTTGATAGTTTTTGAACTCATAATTCATTGTTGCATATCCTTTGGTCGCTGACTTTAATCTATCATAAAAATCGATTATCATTTCTCCCATTGGTAGTTCATAATGCCATACTACCCTAGTAGAATCAATATAATCCATATGTTTTAATTTACCTCTATATTCTTGACAAAGCTGCATTACATTTCCTGCAAACTCTTGTGGTCAAACTATTTCTACATTTGCAATAGGCTCTCGAATTTCATCAATTAACCCCTGCTCCACCATATCAGCACCAGACTTTACAACCAACCAAGGTTTTAGTTGCTCTTGTAGTTGGACTGGGATTTCATAAATAAATTGTTCTTCATTATATTTTTCTTTGTCCTTTACAAGCTGCTTCCAAAGACCTGTTTGAATCAGACTCTGAATATTATTTCCCAATTTAATAACATCCAATGACAAGTTTTTTGATCTAACCAAATAAACAACAGTTGGAATAGTAAAAATTGTATCTAAACCATATTCTCTGATCAATCTTTCTTTGATAATATCCATATGTAGCATTCCCAAAAAACCACATCTAAAACCAAATCAAAGAGCTTTAGAGTCTTCTAATTCATATTCTATAGCACTATCATTGAGCGAAAGTTTTTCTAGAGAATCTTTGAGTTTATCATATTCTGTAGAATCTATAGGGTAAACACCAGCATATACAAATGGTTTAACTTTTTTAAAACCGGGAATAATACAATTACTTTTTTTTAGTCACGATTTGATTGTTTCTTGTGTAATTATTGTATCTCAAATTTGTACCTCTCTAACTGATTTTTGTCATGTTACAATATATCAAATCTGACCTTCTTTCAATAATTTATCTGATTTATAATCTGGGGTAAAATATCCAACTTCAGTCGGTGTTATAATATTTTCCGAATGAACAAGATGTAATGTATTTCCTGCCTTCATCTCTCAATTAATAATTTTTACATAAGCAAGAACTCATTTATAAGAATCATAAACCGAATCAAAAATCAATGCTCTTGTGAGATTTGGAGAGTTTTCTTGATTTTCATTTCCAGCTGTTCGATATTTTTTGGGATGAGAAAGTTTGAAATTTTGGGGATCTTGTATTCTTTCAATTACAGCATCTAGCACTTTGTCTACATTTTCCCCAGTTTTTCCTGATACTTTGATAATTTCTCAAGTATCAATTCAGATCAAATTTTCCAATTCTTTTGCTACTCTTTCTGGGTTTGCTGCAGGAAGATCGATTTTATTGAGAACAGGAATTATTGTGAGATTTTGATCTATAGCTTGATAAAGTACAGATAAGGTTTGAGCTTGGATTCATTGAGAAGCATCTACTAGCAAAATTGCTCCTTCTACTGCGGCAAGAGAACGAGAAACTTCATATTGAAAATCTACATGCCCTGGGGTATCTATAAGATTAAGTTCTACTCATTTTCGTTGCATTCTGGCAGGAGTAAGCTTTATAGTTATCCCTCTTTCTTGCTCAATATCCATACGGTCAAGAACTTGGTTGTGATTTAATTTTCTAATTGTTCATGTAATTTCTAGCATTCTGTCTGCCAATGTAGATTTCCCATGATCAATGTGAGCGATAATACAGAAGTTACG
>CAYRHE010000031.1:4614-6657 GCA_964424095.1 uncultured Candidatus Peribacteria bacterium
TTTTTTTGTTGTGTTTTTATAATAAAATTTTTTATAAATTCAATAACAAAAAACCCTGAGAAAATATCTCAGGGATTATATTAAGCAATAATGAAATGTCTTATCAATTCATCTTCTTTCATTCTATCAACTTCAGATAAAAGAAATATTATTGATTTGTTTCCATTTCTCTCATCTATTGAATAATTTGATATTATTTCAATAAGATTATTTATTTTATCTACCTCTAAACCAAAATTATAAGCTTTTCTAGATAATATATTCAATAAAAGAGCTAATTTAAAAACCTCTAATATTGTGTGGTGATCATGCATTATAATAGATACAACCCTTACAATTTTCTGCATAAAACTATTGAATATAAGAATATTCATAGTATCATTTTTAAGCTTTTGTTTTGCATAAACAAAAACATCATCTAAAGTTTCAAATTCTTCCATTTTTTTGTTTTTTTGGTTTATATCTTTTATATATATATTTTATAAAATAGCAATATTTTTTGTTGATTTTTACTATTATTTATATAAGGTCAATTAGTTGTCTATTGTAAACCTAAAACAAAATATTATGAAGCATCCATTTTTGACAGATCAAGAAATTTCTCAAATAATTGAGAAGCTTGAGAAGAAAAAGAAAATGAACGAGGATAATTTAAAACCTCTAATGGAAATCGCAAAAACCAGTGGTGAAAGAGAAAAGATTAGTAGCGATGATGGTGGCTTGTTCGAATCATTACTTCTTGAAAAAGAAATAGCTAAAGATTCTCTATCTAGGGCAAAAGAAACTATCGAGCGATGTGAAGAAACATTGTTGCAGATAAGGAATTGTCCCAAAGACTTTGGTTTTGACAAAAGAACAAGTCTACCGCTTCCTATTGAAGTACTTCTTTGTAATCCTCTGTGTAGAGAACTACCTCCAGAATATTACAATAGAAAACAAACCCAAAAAACAAACTTATGAACAAAAAAATTGTCGTAACTTTTCCAGTGTGTCTCAAAGAATTTTTCTTTGACAATATGGAAAACATCAAAAAAACAAAAAAAAGCCAAAAATTTTCTGGATATGAGATAATCTCAACCAGAAAAAACCAAAACAACCTGGAAATCAAAATCCCTTGTTATATACAAGGGCTTAACGAAAAAAAACAAACTTATTTTGTTTTTTTACTTCCTAGACAAGTTTTGGGAAAAGAAAAATTACCTGATCCAAAAACCTTTTTCAAAAAAGGTTTATGTAGAATTGAAGGCGTAGCTAATTTCAATAATTGCACTATTTTGATATTTAGTGGCGATTATGAAGTAGAAACAACTTCATTGGTCGGTAAAATAAATTTTTACCAACCACCGCATTTTGGTTGGTAAAAAAAGACCACGCTAGGTATTTTCCTTGGCGTGGTTTTGTTTTATCTAAATATTACATTTGTCCTATAATTCGTTTAATTACTTCTGCCATATTGATTTTGGTGATTTTTTCTGGATATGTTTGTAAAATTGTTTTTATTTTATCACTATCATAACCGAATCATTTCAATGATTTTACGATGTCTTTGTATAGCTTTTGATCAATATCCATAGTTTGCACATCCTGTAAATCAAAATTTCATTTTAATTCTAACAATATTTTTTTTGCTGATTTCGGTCATATCCCAGGTATTGCTTGAAAAAATTTAACATCCAATGTTTTAATTGCTTTTTGTAATTGATCTTTTGGAAGTTGAACAATTTGAAACGCTGTTTTTGTTCAGATTCAATTTATTTTTAACATATCTTCAAATACTGTTTTTTGTGTAATTTCATCAAAAGAAAAATAAACAATGGTTTTCTTATTATCATCCAAATGGGGATATATAAAAAATTCTCAATCTGATTTTTTTCATAGATAATTTACTTCAATTCAAAGTTGATTGTTTTGAATATAAATTTTGTTTCAATAACGATTGATTTTTCCTACAAAATAGTGGAACATTATTAACTTTTATATTGTAAAATATAGTTTGTAAGTTTTATTGTCTTATTTGTCATTCCCTTGAAAAATGAAATATAA
>CAYRHE010000032.1:0-1592 GCA_964424095.1 uncultured Candidatus Peribacteria bacterium
TGAGTAGAAAAAATATTGTTACTAGATCAAAGAGATTTAGTATTTGAAGAATTATATCATGTATCCAAAACAGCTACACCAGAAAAAGAATCCAGATTCCTAAAAGTTCATATATAAGTACTAAACTGAGCCGCAGAAACAATATCTCCAGCGTAAGTACCAAAATAATAGTTTTTATAATGATCATTTTTTATTCTCTCACACCAACGCTTTGGTATTCATAAAATTCTTTTTTTCTCAACCTTCCAGTCTTTATGAATATAGTCAGTAATAATAGGTATGGTCATATACCAATTATCTTCTTCTATTCTTTCATCCAAAGCTTTCTCCATAGCATCATTAAAAGAAACCATCAAAGGAGAAAGTCATCCATCAATATCTCACAATGTTAATCAATCTTTGATTGCTATTTTATGCAAATGAGAATCAATTCAATCTACTAAAACACCTTCTGATGTTTTTCTATACCATCTTGCAGCAGTTTGTGCGTTATCTTTCATTGCAGAAAGAAAAACACCTGGATAAAGATTTTCATAAGTTTTAAGAAGTTCTTTTATTATTGTCAAAAGCATTGTTGTAGGCACTCTAGAATCTCACAAACCATCAAAAGATCATCATTGGATAATCTGAGCCAATTGTGGGTTATTTTGAGAAGCGTTAGCTAATCATGTAACTAAATCATCTACTCAATCATTTTGAACTTGCTTAAAGTAATCCAACATCAAATTGGTAAATCTATGATAACCAACATCCTCAGTAAACAAAAATTTGTTTACATAAAATGGAAGAGTATCGTTATCAAAAGTATTTTTCATACCAATAAAGTCATCGTACCACATAAGAGGGGAAACAAAATTTTCTGGAGAATTTGCATATGTTTTTAATTTTTGGAAATATTCATTATATTTTTTAAATTCAGATCAAAAGTTAATTATTCAATGCCAAATTTCTGCTTGTCATCTAGGATTGTTGTTGTAAACAAAGAACTGTTGGTTTGCATCATAAACAAACTGCTGTTCTTCAAAATCTACATAAGGAAAAACTGTTGGATAAATAAATCAATTATTTTGCACGACTGGAAGCGGAATATCTCAAACAAAAACAGCTCACAACAAGCTTGATGTTTCTCATTTAATTCAATCAAAGTACATATTTTCCAACATTCTTACCAAATCAATAGATTTGAAGTTTTGTGTATTAATTGGCAAAACCAAAGCTTTAGAATTAGAAATACGTTGTTGCACATAATCAGTGGCATACCATTCTATATCATTTTTAGAACTTTGATAAACATCTTTATCTACAAATACAGCAATTATATTGGTTCTTTTCAAAGGGTTTTCCGCAAAAACACCTCAAAAATCGACAAAAAACCAACTTTGCAAAAAGTAGGATAAACAATATATAAGCAATAAAAGTCAAATCAAAGGCCTTTTATGCGAAAAATTCATATCTTCGATCCAAGATAAAAACATTACAAAACAATACATGACAACTATACAAAAACAAACTCAAAAATAAACAATAAATCAGATTTTATATGTCTTTTCAAATTGACAATTAACGTTAAATGTATATTGTAACATATACAC
>CAYRHE010000032.1:1692-6630 GCA_964424095.1 uncultured Candidatus Peribacteria bacterium
ACGAATGTATAGGACAAAAACACCTTATCTGACCAGGCAAACCTATACGCGTTTTTTTGGAACAAAAAAAAATCCCATCAATGCTTTTCCGATGACCTCCAGGTTGCGGTAAAACTACGATTGCCAAAGTAATTGCCAACGCCATTGAAGCAGAAACCTTTTTCTTATCTGGAGTAACCAGCAAAAAAGAAGATCTAAAACAAATACTTGTTCAAGCAAAAACCAATAGACAATATGGAAAATCAACTATCATTTTCTTGGATGAAATCCACCGCCGAAATAAGGCACAACAAGACACTTTACTTCCCTATGTAGAAAAGTGAGATATTATTTTAATAGGCGCAACCACAGAAAATCCAAGTTTTTCTATCAATAGCGCCCTACTTTCTAGATCAAGGACTTTTGTCTTTGAAAGGTTATTAGAAGAAGATATTGCTAATTTTATCAAAAACAATCGATCAAAAATTCTGATTTCTCATCCGGAAATTATTGCTTCTGAAGAAATTGTTTCCTACATAGCAAGGCTTGGAAACTGAGATCTAAGAAATAGTTTAAATATTTTGGAAGCATCTATTTTTTTGAAATGAAAAGGAGAAATAACTCAAGAAGACGTAAAAACAGCAGGACAAAAAAATCTTTATTACGATAAAAACGGTGAAGAACACTACAACATCATTTCGGCAATTCATAAATCACTTCGCGACAGCAACGCTGACGCGGCTTGTTATCGGATTCAAAGAATGCTAGCCGGCGGGGAGGACCCGCTATACATAGCGAGGAGATTACTCCGCTTCGCATCGGAAGACATAGGCCCCGCCGACAACAATGCCTTACTTTTAGCAAACGAGGTTTACAACGCTGTTTCCAAAATTGGAATGCCAGAATGTGATATATTTCTGATACAACTTGCTTTATATTTAGCAAAAGCACCAAAAAATAACATTACCTACAAAATCTCAATAGCGACCAAAGCTGATATAGAAAAATATTGAAATCTCCCTGTACCAATGGATATCAGAAACGCTCCAACCAAATTTATGGGAGATTTATGATACGGAAAAAATTATCAATACGCACATAACCAACCAGATAAAAAAACCAATAACCAACATTTCCCCAAAGAACTAGAAGGAAGAATCTACACAAAATAAGACTACTTGAAATATCATTACAAGTATATAAAATAAACAAACTTTATATTCTTATTTTTTCTAATGAAAAAATTAATTACATGAGTAGTCTTTATATTAAGCATTTTTTTGCTAGGTTGTTCAAAAACAGAAAATATTCCAGCAGAAGAAACAACCATAGAATGAAAAACTGTTATCAAATCAACATTAAAAGATTTGGTTAAAAAAGACCAACAAACAACTTGTTCTTTTACATTTGAAGACGAAACAACAAAAGAAAACTGAACAATTTACATAAAAGAATGAAAAGCAAAAAGCATAACAAATATAGAACTAAAAAAAGAAAATATGAACATAGAAGCATACACAATAATAAAAGACGATTATACATATACACGAAGCAGCGTCCAACAATCACAATGAGCAAAATTCAAAAATTTAGACACAAAAGAATCTGAAAAATACAAAGAAGATCCAATTGGAACAAAAGAATTACAATTAGTTTGTGAAACAAAAGAAATTGATGATGATTTATTTATTATACCATCAGAAATAAGTTTTATAGATATAACAGATTACCTTATAAACAAATAAAATAGTCACCAAATCTGCACAATCGAATTAACAACAATTCCTATATGAAAAAAATGGAGCAAACGCTCCATTTTTTTAAACAGCTCAACAACATTTTTTATATTTTTTTCAGCTTCCACAAGGACAAGGGTCATTTGGTTTTGCTTTTTTTATGTCTCAATCAAAAATATTTTTGTAAGGAGATTCTGGTTGTGAAGAGACTTCAAACACCTCAACACCATCATCATTTTTTGAGGATTGTCATTTTGGAACCTGAATTTTGATATTTTTTGCAGAAGATCAAGCCTTTTGTAATATATCAAGATAATTCGGATCTGTTTGTGCTTCAATAACTGGCTCTACAGATGGTTTACCTCCAAAATCAAAATTCATCAAATATGTTGTTACATCTTGTTTTAATCTCAACAAAAGAGTTTGAAATTTTTCAAAAGCCTCCTTTTTATAAACAACCAAAGGATCAATCTGAGCATATCACATAAGTCCTACTTTATCTCTCAAATATTCCATTTCATCAATATGTTTAACCCAAAGATTATCTAAATGATACAAATATACATCTCTAAGAAGCATATAGGACATCATTTCATCAGCAGAAGAAAGAGCTGTTGTTATCTTATTTACAAGATGTTCAGTAATCGAAGACATAAGCTGAGCAAAATCTTGTCCAGCAAATTGAGAGATAATTTCTTTTTCAAGACCAAACTCTTTGCTAGCTGTTTCCAAAAAAGAAGATTCAGATTGTCCCATAGTTTGAGCAGTTGTTATTTGATAACCCACGACATCACGAATATTTTGAGGAATTTCAGCCAACATAGATTCTACCAGTGTCTTTCTACGCGCCTCATCTTGCTCAGCAAACAAAATATCATCTCTTTTTTTGTAAATAGCTTGTCTTTGTTTGTTGATTACACTATCATATTCAAAAACATGTTTTCTAGAACTAAAATGCCAAGCCTCCATTTGTTTTTGTGCTCTAACAATAGAGCTATTAAATTGTTTTTGCGTAAGTTCAAGGTTTTCTAACTCACCTTTTGGCAAAAGCATTGCAGCCATTGATTGAATTCTTTCTCATCACATTTTTCTCATAATCAAATCATCTAATGCCACAAAAAACACCGAAACTCCAGGGTCTCATTGTCTTCCTGCACGACCACGAAGTTGATTATCTATACGTCTTGATTCATGTTTTTCTGTACCCAAAATAAACAATCAATAATGAAAATCTTTTTGAATCAAGTCAGAAGAATTCTTGTGATCAACAACAATTTTTGCATAAGCATCTTCATTGTTTTTTTTGCGAGAATTGAAAACAACTTTCAAAACAACATTGTCTAATTCCAAACCTCCAGATTCCATAGTACGAATTTGTTCTTCATTCAGATTCCAAACACGCATAAAACCATCCATAGTCAATTCATATTCTATTTGAGAATATACAAGAGCAGATACTGAAGACGGAGTTTTTGCAAGAGTTTGTTTTTTTGTCCAACTAGCATAATTATCAGCCAATTTATCATTGAGTCATTTATCCAATTTGATATCAGTACCACGTCAAGCCATGTTTGTAGCAACAACCACACTTTTAAACTTACCTGCTTGCGAAACAATATGCGCTTCTTGTTCATGAAATTTTGCATTCAAAACATAATGAGTAATTCCCTCTTTTTCCAAAACCTTGGAAACGTGTTCTGACGTATCAATTGATGAAGTACCAATCAAAATTGGTTGTCCAATTTCATAAGCAAATTTTATATAATCTTTTACAAATTTTCGTTTTGCTGCCTGATTAAAATATACCTTATCGCTTCTATCAACTCTAATTGTTGGTCTATTTGTAGGAATTTCCAAAACTCAAAGTTCATAAATTTTTTCAAATTCTTCTCCTTCTGTAGTAGCAGTACCAGTCATACCACCAAGTTTTTTATATTGTTTGAAAAAATTCTGATAAGTAATTGTTGCCATTGTTTTTGATTCTTTTTGTATAGCAACACCTTCTTTTGCTTCAATTGCCTGATGAAGTCATTCTGAAAATCTTCTTCCTGGCATAGTACGACCAGTATGTTCATCAACTATCAAAACTTCTCAGTTTACCACAATATATTCTCTATCTCTCTGATAAACAGCTTGCGCTCTCAAAGCATTTTCTATATGATGAATTTCTTCATATCCGATATCTTTGTACAAATTTTCAACTTTCAAAATTCATTCCAATTTATTTATTCACATACCGCTCAAAGAAACCGATTTCGTTTTTTCATCAATATAATAATCTCAGTCTTCTTCTTGCTTAAGCTCCTCAGCACGAATCAATTCATTTAAAAGCCCTTTAGAAACTTTTTTTTTAGTTGAACAAGGATTTAACAAACGTACAATTTGCGAATAATAAGCATACTTATCTGTTGCTTCAGCTCTAGCTTCTGAAATAATCAATGGAGTTCTAGCCTCATCAATCAAAATACTATCAATCTCATCAACAATCGCATAATTCAACGGTCTCCAAGTCAAGACTCTTTCTTTGATTGTTTTTACTAAATTATCTCTCAAAAAATCAAATCATAATTCTGAATTTTCAATATAGGTAATATCTTTCTCATACATCTCACGTCTTTGTTGCAAGGACACCTTTTTCGTCACGCACCCAACACTAAGTCACAAAAAATTATAAACAGCACTCATCCAATCAGAATCACGAGATGCCAAATAATCATTTACTGTCACAACATGCACACCTTTTCACTCCAGAGCATTTAGATAAACAGGAGCTACCGCAACCAATGTTTTACCTTCTCAGGTTTTCATTTCAGTAATAATTCATTTGTGCAAAATAATTCATCACAAAAGTTGTACATCGTAAGGTACCATATCCCAAATCTGTTTTTGTCATCTAACTTCTATTTCTTTTCCAATAAGTTTTTTACATGCTTGTTTCACAAGCCCAAAAGCCTCTGGCAAAATATCATCCAAAGTTTCTCATTTCGCTATTCTATCTTTAAATTCCTCAGTTTTTTTGGGGAAATCTTCTTCTTTAAGAAAACTATATTCTTGATATCGATGGTTAGCTTGACTCACAAGTGGCATAAGTTTATTTATCTGTCTTTGATTATAATTTCCAGACATCCAGTTCAAAATCCATTGCAACATTCAAAAAAAATAAGTAATAAAATTTATAGCAACTTAGTATAGAAAAACAAGCAAGGAAAACAAGCTGAAAAAA
>CAYRHE010000033.1:0-6255 GCA_964424095.1 uncultured Candidatus Peribacteria bacterium
TAGCAAATCAACTAAAAAATCCTATACTATCAATCATGAAATTCCTCAAACAAATCAACAAAGCACTCGCTTATTTTGTTATCATATTCATAAAAATTTATCAATTCACGCTATCGCCAGATAAGAGTATATTTTTCTTATATCTTAGATGACGCGTCTGTGCGCATCATCCTCATTGCAGCCAATACAGCATCAACGTCCTCAAAAGATATGGATTTTGGCCAGGAATTTTTTATGCTTTCGATAGAGTTTTACATTGCACACCAAGTATGACAATCAACTACGATCCCGATCACTACAAAATAGTTTTCTTCTCATCAGCTCCTATCGGAGTACCTTTTTTGCAAGAATTGGCAATAGATAAAAGATTTGAGGTTGTTGGTGTAGTTACTCAATGCGACAAACCACAATGAAGAGGTATGGAAATGTGTGAAAACATCATCAAAACCGAATGTAAAAATTTACTCGACTCCTATCAGTCATTCCCGCATTGTCAGTTGGGGCGGGAATCTATAATAAAAAACAATAAAATCGATGATTTCATCAAAACACCAACCAAAATCAATCCAGAAAAATCAGAAGAAGGCAAAGATTTTGCAAAACGACTCGAAAAAAAACAGCCAGATTTCCTAGTTGTGATAGCCTACGGAAAGATAATCCCTGAATCAATTCTTGATATAGCAAAGATAGCTCCTATCAACGTTCACTGATCAATTCTCCCAAAATATCGCTGAGCATCCCCTATTCAATCAGTTTTCCTCAATGGAGAGAAATCTTCAGGCATTACGATTATGAAAATGGATAAATGAATGGATACCTGAGATATGATCGACATTTTACAAACCAAGCTCCATTTTAATCGAACTTGCAAAGATCTAATAGATCGAATGAAACAAAAATGACCAGAATTTTTAAATGAAACCCTCCGAAAGTTCGGCAAAAAAATAGTTTGAAATACCAAACAAGACGGCACAAAAGCAACATATTGCTCCAAAATAGAAAAAGAAAGCTGACTCATCTATCCTTATCAAGATTCCTTGGAAAGTATTTACAACAAATATCGTGGATTTTATCTTCGACCAAAGATTTATTTTGTACACGAAGGGAAAAGAATTATTATCGAAGAATTAGAGTTAGATGAAACAATTTATCATCAAGAAAAAGATTGTCCATTAATAAGTAACGAACACTCAATAACTAAAGCGGTAAAAACACTCAAATTAAAACCCGAAGGGAAAAAACCAATGACCCGAGACTCCTTCAAAAATGGATATTTAAAATAGCCCTTAGAGCTTATTACTTAGAACTTAGGTCTTAAATTTGATAATTATGAACCAAATCAATCGAACAATAAAAAGAATAAATAAAAGAAGGAAATCATCACCAAATCAACATCATTTGTAGCCAAAAAGCAGCGATATAAGATTAACTAGACTATAATTCTAAATAAGATATTGCCTTGATGATGGATGAATTTTATTTGTTTTTTATTGTGAGATAACTAGATAACTTTATGAATCAAGCAATAAAAAAAACCAAATAAATACCAAAAACCATCTTTGTCAAACAAAAGGCGATTTTATAGTCGCTTTTTTTGCTTTTTTAAACAATCTTGAGTATAATAAATATAAGTTAAATTTTGAATTTTAGATACTAAATTCTAATCTCCAAAACTTAACATTTAAAGCTTAACATTTAAAACTAATTTATACATGGACGAAAACCAAAAAAACACACAAACAACGTCTGAAAACCAAGAAACAGCAAATACTCCCAAAACTCAAGATGCTGTTAATGGACAACAAAACACTGAAGCCGAAACAAGCACAATCGACTTTAGTAAATTTTCACTTTGATCAGATAACACTCAAGCAGCGACTGAATCAAATATTTTTCAACAAACAAACACACAAGAATCACAAGAACCACAAGATAAACAACAAGAATCAAAAGAAAATGAAGCAAAAAATCTTATTGCAGAAATCAATGAAATGCAAGAAGAAACCAATCCTGATGTAAACATTGAGAATATTGTTATACAAGAAAATAAAACAGAAAATGAAGAAAATCCTGTTTTATGAGAAAGTTGAATCTGAAAACAAGCAATAACACAAAAGACAAACACAAAAATAGAAAAAATAATGATTGCTTATATGGCGATAACCATATCTATTGTGGCAATTTTTTTAATAAGCTTATACAACAAATACATTTCAATCTCAGTAAATCCAAAACCAGAAAATCAAACACTTGTAGAAAAAATGCAATCTATAACAAAAACGATTAGTGAACACACAAATATAAATGAATATGCAAAATATTGAAACAAAACAGATATTATGACAAACAACAACGCAAAAAATACAACAAAAGAAGTTATACAAAGCAAAAAACTAAATTTTCTACACAAGAAAGATATTTTAGAAAAAAACATGGAAATTCTTAGCCAACAAACAATTCAGAATACACAAAAATTGGATACTATAAAAAAAGAAATTATAAAATATGGCTTTATACCAAAACAGATATACGATATAATAGAAACCAAACAAGGAACTAGTTGAATCAAAAAAAGAATTGCTTTAATGGAAAACATAAGGTTTATAACAGCATTCAAAGCTTTTTCATATATGGAAAGTTTTATACTATGATTTGCCAATAGTATTGGCAAAGATCAATTTTTGATAGAAAGCCAAATCAAAAAAGCTATTGTAGATGCAGAAAAAGACATGGTAATATACACAAGCACATGTTTTCTAAACCCATATGAAATTACCAATAATTGTAATACAATTTGAGATTTTGATAATTTTTACAAAATAATTGATACACAAAGAAATGTTGATACTGACTTTATAAAACAATTAGCATCATACATAGACAACAAGCTTCAAGACTCAGATGTTCCAACATTTAACATAAATTTCCTAAAATTCAACCCAAAAGAAGATAAAATAGAATTTACAATAGACTTAAATACTAACACACAAGATGAAATTGCTCTAAGCAAACAAGGAATTTTAAATCCTCATGTATTTATAGTAACAAACATAATAAACCTTTTAAAACAAAGTTTGCTTGTAATTTGAGAATGAATAAAAGCAGATCAAATCAAAACAAGTCCAAAAACTATAAGGGTTTGATCAACTATATTTACTGTAAATAACTCATCAATAAAACTAAGTCTACCTGTACAAAAAGGTAGTCAAAGAGAAATAAGCGATTTTTTTAGCAGCAAATACTAAAAAAAATGGAAGAAAAAAAACTAAATAACCCTATTATGAAAAATATAATAGATCCAGAACAAATAAAAAAAGCAAAAGAAATTTTGATTGTAATACGAAACAAGACAAAAAAAATTTTTCATAGCAGAAAAAACGACAAAAAAACACTAATAACAATAACTATTGTAATATTTTGTATAGCAATATATCGCTGATTTTCTTTATACCAAACAATTACTAATTTAAATAAAGATCCTTACTCTCTTGAAAAAATAACACAATACAATATTACAAACTTAAAAACCAATCCATTAACTAGAAATAGTTTGGCTTCTTCTACCACAATATATGACCTAATACAAAACAACGAAGATGTTATAGATGAAACACAAAGGTATGAAAAATACAAAGAAAATTTATTATACCCTTATACTAATTTTTTACAAAATATATTATTACCAAGCTTAAATATTCGAAAAGATCCATTTACAGATATTTTAAGAACCGATATTCTATGAAGAAGTTTTCTAGAAGAAAACCCTTACAACGACATAAATTTACTTCAAAAACGAATTGATTTTTTTAGCTCAACAAATCAAAATGAAATAAATCAAATCAAAGATATCAAAATAAGCGAAATTCAAGAATATGAAAACGGGATTTTCGGAATAAAAATAACCTTCTCGTTTACATCACCATCAAAAAACGCATTATTATTTCTAACAGACAAAATAACAACAACATCTGACCAAGAAAACATAAGCCTATTATGAGAATTTTTCTACTATCTTCGACAACAAATAAAAACAGATAAATCTGATATTTTGGAAGAACAAACAAAAAACTGAATATTTTCAGGAGAAGATAATACCGACAAAACACTTTGATACCTATTGAACAGATGGGTTTTCAATGACGAAGATATTGATTTAATAGAAAATACAACAATAAATAGAACTATATTCAACATGATGGGTTGTTCCCCAGAAACAGAAAACTTATGTTTTTATAGATTTAGAGAAAAATACAGAAATATAGCATGACTAGCATATACAATATGAATGGAAAACAATCCAAACAAAACAGAGGATTTAAAAAAATTCCTTAGAAATTTACCACCAATAATAGCCGTACAAGATTTTGTATATACAAAATTAAATGAATGAGGAATCATCAAACAAAACAATACAAAATATGACGGTAAAATAAGTTTAGAAATTTATGGACAAAATATTTCAGAAGAAGATAAAGACGAAATCTGAAAAACACTTTGAAACATGTGTTTTATGGAAAACAAATCTATTACAACCGAAGAAGTTTTAAATGTAATAGACGAAACTATCAGAAAAAAATCAAATATTATAGAAGAAAATCAGACTAAATCCAATAGTATTTGGGATTTAAAAATGATTATAGAAAATATAGCAACAAATTATGAATCATTAACAAATTACAAAAAATCAATCAGACTATTTGAAATGTATAGAATGCTAAACGAAAATTGATTATGTAAAACAATATAATCTCTAATTCATTGCGAGCCTGAGTTAAACGAATGGCGTGGCAATCCAGATTGAACAACTAAAAATCTAATCCTATCTACCTAACATTAGTCCAAACCTTATCTACATCTTCATCATTTTCCAAAGCCTCAACCAATATGTTTAATTGATCTAAGTCTCCTCCAGACAATACAATTTCATTTTGCGGAATAAATTGAAGATCTGATTCTATCATATGATAACCCAAAGAATCCATAGCTTTGGACACTTCTGCAAAATTATTTTTTTCTGTAAAAACAGCAGCAACTCAATTCTCAATAGAAATATCATCAACAGAAAGTTCCATAATTTCCATTTCTGCTTCATCTTGATCAAGAGGAATTGTCGTTTCTACTTCATTTCATTTCACAACTTCTTTTTTGATTTTTCCATCAGTCACAATAACCCCCTTTTCATCAAACTGCCAAGCAACAGATCATTGTTGTCACAAAGAACCTCAAAATTTATTTAAAGTTGTTTTTACATTTGTAGCGGTTCTATTTGTATTTCAAGTTAATGTCTTGATAATCAAAGCACTTCATGCCGGCCCATATCATTCATAATACATTTCTACCAATTCTTCTCATTCAAGCTGTCCAGATCATTTCAAAATAGCTCTATCCACAATATCTCTAGGCACACTATGATATCTAGCTTTTTGCAAAACCAAATCCAAACTAGGATTCATTTTTGGGTCTGCTCATTTTTTTGCGGCTATTTGAATAAGCTTTGACATCATCGAATATGTTTTTCATTTTCCCATGTCTCATGCAGCTTTTCTTGCTGCTATACTATGCCATCTTCCCATAATACAGTTTAACAAACTAAAATTTTACTGTTTATCATAACTTTCCACATTTTCATCAAAATAATTTAATTCAATTCAGACTTTTTCAAACATTCCTTCTGATTCAGCTCCAGCATGATATTTTTTTTCACAAACAACTCTTTTTATTCATGTACTAATAATCAACATTGCACAAGTTCTACAAGGTGTCATCTTACAATATAATGTAGAACCTTCAAGTGATATTCAAAACCTAGCAGCCTGACATATTGCATTTTGTTCTGCATGTATTGTTCTCATACAATGATTTGTTACTGATCAATCTTCATGAGTTAATTGTTTAAATTGATGTCAAACCTCATCACAGTGAGGCAAACCCGGAGGCGAACCAACATATCAAGTAACAAGCAAACGGTTGTTTTTGGTTATAACACAAGCACTTCTTCATCTATCACAAGTTGCTCTTTTTGCAATAGTCCTAGCAACATCCATAAAATACTCATCCCAAGTCGGTCTGACATATCAAGTCATCAGAAAAATATAGAAAATAAAAGATACAATAATTACAGATTTTTTATCTCAATTTAGCAACAATAAACTTGATCGAAATATACCCTTTTTAAACACAAAATCAACAAATAATCTTGCACTTTTCCCCTATTTAACTAAACTCTCAGTCATTGCGAGTAACAACAAAGCAATC
>CAYRHE010000034.1:0-2176 GCA_964424095.1 uncultured Candidatus Peribacteria bacterium
CATCTGGGCATTGTGTGCAATTATTTACAGAAAAAGAAGTAAAAATCAATTGATTTTTATATAAAATTTGTTACATACGATATAATGGAAGTTATCCATTCACTCTTTTATCTGAATAAATTATGTACACATGGATTTGAACAAGGTGATGATTATTGGAAGAGCTACTAATAATTTACAAGTGAAAAATATAGAGAGTAGCGGAACACCAGTTGTAAATTTTACTGTAGCAACGAATAGAAAATTTAAGAATAAAGATGGTAATGTGTTGGAAGATGCAGAATACCACAGATGTGTCGCTTATTGAAAGGGTGCCGAAGTTTTGGGAAAATATCTAAATAAAGGTAAGAGAATTTATATAGAAGGTAGACTTAGAACAAGAAAGTGGCAAGATAGCGAAGGTGTTGAAAGATTTTCTACAGAAATTATTGTAGATAATTTTATCTTTTTGGATCCAAAAGGTGTTAGAGAAGATGAGGAAGTTTCTGTTTCTGACCACCCAGAAGATGAAGAAGTACCGTTCTAGTTTTTATATATTTGAAATATAAAATATTGTAAAAAGTGAATGTTAGAATAAGTTCATACGTTGTTTTTTTATTCTGATTATATTTGTTTTAAATGCTTTTGAAAAATAGAAAATTCTTGGAAATTGTTTTTGATTTGTTTGATATGCTATCCTTTTTGATTTTTGTCGGGGGTATAGTTTTGTTTATCAGATTTTTTATTGCAAATCCATATACAGTTGTTGGGGCTAGTATGGCACCTACATTTGAAGAAAATGATTTTATTATAGTAGATAAAATTACTCCAAGATTTTGAGAATTGACAAGAGATGATATTATTGTTTTTATACCACCAGGAAAAACAGTTCCTTATATTAAAAGAATTGTTTGATTGCCATGAGAAACAGTTAAAATCCGTAATAATAAAATATCTGTTTGTTCTATTAAGGAAAATAGTGAAGAATGTTATGAATTAGAACAATCATATCTTCCTGAAACTGTTTGGACTGATACTAGATGTGGTTTAAATGAGTTTAAAATTTTGAATTGATATTTTGTTTTGGGGGATAATAGAAGCTTTTCTACAGACTCTCGTTGTTGTTTTTGACTAGACTGTTATAATGGTGCTAGTTATGAAGTTCCTTTGGATCATATTATTGGTAAAGTTTATTTGAGGTTTTTACCTCATTTTGGATTCTTTTAACAATTACTGTTTTTGTTATGAAGTTCTTTAATAGTTTTGATACAAAAGCAAGGCAAAGGTGCAAAGAAGAGTATATAGGAAAGTATTGAAAAGAAAATGTTTTGTGTTTTTGAAGGAGTAAGCTTTATTGGTTTATTAAAATTTTTTTCCCTTTTCTTTTTTTGTTTTGATTTTGAGTTTTAGCTATTTTAGTTTATTATTATATTTTTGATTGAGATTTCATTTACTGGTTTTCTTTGGGGGTTTTTGTTTTGGTTTTGATATTTTCTTTTCCTATTTTTTGAAAACGAATAGATTATAAGATGGATTTTATTGTAGTTACTCCACATAATCTAATTATGTATGATCAAAAATGACTTTTAAACAAGAAAGTTATTACATTAAATGAAAAAAGTATAAAAACAATATCGGTTGAGAGAGCTGGTTTTTTGTATAGCATATTTAATAATTGAGATATTATAGTATTGTCAGAATGAGATATGGATCATTGAGAAATTACATTGAAATGGATTCCAAGACCAGAAAAAAGAAAAAAACAAATTGCAAAAATATTTGAAAAGAATCTTGAATAATGTTTTATTTTGGTTTCTATAATTAATGAGTAATTTCAATAAAGAAGAAATGCCAACAATTCCTTATGATATTTATGAATCACCACAAGAGTTGGTGCTTTTTTTGCCTTTGTGAGGTGTAAAAAAAGAAAGTTTGTCTTTGTCTATAAAAGATTATAAATTGGTTATTTCTGGTGAAAGAATTCAGCCAATGATAAAAGATAATTTACTTCCATTGAAAGAATCTTGTTATCGATGACCTATTCAGCAAGAAATAGATTTACCTCCACAGGTATATTTTGATAAAATTCATAGCAAACTTTCTGCTGATAATATATTGCAAATCATTGTTCCAAAGGCTCTTATTCCAGAAAAGATTGCTTTGGAGGTTGAATATGATGTAAATTAGATAGATTAGA
>CAYRHE010000034.1:2276-4648 GCA_964424095.1 uncultured Candidatus Peribacteria bacterium
AAATATAAAGGCTTCGCTTGTGATGTATTTTTTAATATTTGTTTTAAAATTTTTGTTTTGATTTTATTGGTGGAATAACTATCATTTTGATGGTTTTATTTTTGTTTAAAAAATGCTTTCAAATATATTTTTGTTTACAGGAGAAGAGAAGTACTTACTCCATCAAGAACTGAGTAGATGGACTGATTGATTTGTTCAAAAATATTGAGCAGATTCTCTTTTTGTGTATAAAACAGATAATTTTGATTTTGAATCTTTGAGGCAGGGTTTATATAGTTGATGACTTTTTGTCCAAAAAAGGATGATTGTGGTATATGGGGTTCCTTTGGATGGAGACACCTCAAACAAACTCTCTGCCTCAATTGTTCAAGATTTTTCTGAAGAATTTGTCCAAAGAAATTGAAATATTGCTCCTGAAACAATATTAATCTTTGTTTCATATAAACCAGATAAAAGAACAAAATTCTATACTTTTTTGAAAAAAGAACTTGACCCTAAGTCTGGAATAAAAGAGTTTTGACCCCTAAAACCTGCAGAAATAAAACAAATCGTTCGTCAAAAAGCTGCTTCTTTGAAACGATCAGAATCTGTTTTGGATTTTTTTATTCAAAAAACGGGGTCTTCGCTTTTTCATATACAAAATGAATTGGATAAGTTGGTTTTGTTTGCAGAAAAAGAAAACATATCTGAAGTGCTTGAAAAACATATAAACCTCATTACTTTTGGTATGACTGAGGCCAATAGCTTTACGTTCTTTGATATTTTGTTGTCTGACAAGAAAAAAGCTATGGATTTGATAGTTTCTATCAAAGAAGAAGGGCAAAATCGAAATGCTTTTGCAGGAACTTTGTATTGGGGGTTAAAAATATGGATATTTATATTGGATTGTTTTGAACAAAATATCAAAGATTCTAAAATTATTACGTCTATATTGAAAGTACATCCTTTTGTTGTTTCAAAATCATTGAAAAATATTGATTTAATATCTCGTAACAAAAATGGAATTATTTCGTTTTATAATTGATTGATAGAATTGGAAAGTGATATAAAAAATGGAAAAAAGTCAGATTTAGTGTTTTGGTTGGAAGTTAAGAAGTTAGTTTATAATTTATAATCAATAATGTATAATTATTTGAAATATTTATTAGTTGTATCGATTGTTTTTCTTTGATTTTTTTCAAAATCTTTTTCTGCATTTGAAGATAAAATGTACTGTGAAATAACTAAAGAAAAAATCGTTATTTCTCTTGATTCAAAACAAAATCATGCTTGTAAAGTCTACATTAGATATATAGAATCTCAAATGAAAAATGTTTATAAAGACATCCTTGTAATTCAAAAATATATCGATTATAAGTCAGATTTGGGTTATTGGAAACCACTCAAAGACGATAAGATTAATTTGTTGAATTTGCTTCAAAATATGAGGTTAAACATACTTGCTCATATGAAATCTTTTGAGTTTAATCTTATTGAAACATCAAAAAAGTTTTTCTTGGATACTATTTATGATTATAGAAAAAGGCTTTCAATATCTTTGGAAACTCTTGTTGCTTTGCAAGATCCTTCGGCGTCAAGATATATCTCTCTTTTGGAACAACAACTTGGTGTTATAGAGAAGATTTCTGATGCAAAAACTTTTGATCAACTTGATTCATATATAAAACGTTATGTTTATTTAAAACAACAGATCGAATGAAAATAGGAATTTTGACTTCATGAAATGATATGTTGGCGTTGTTTTCTTTTTTGCAGCGTTATGATCACCAATATCATATTTGGTATGATGATAAATTTTTGTTTTGGTGAGATAGATCTGTGGATTTGGTCATGGAAAGGGTGGCAGTGGGAATAGAGGCATTGGTGGCCGAAGGGGTGGACGCAGTCGTTTTGCCACCGATTGTTGAGCTCAAAGCTCGCAATGAAAATCTTTTTCCAAATGTAAAAATTTTGCCGCTTTTTGAAACGTATGTGTTGGAAAATTGTTTTGCTTATTCGTTGGTTGGGAAAATAGGTTTTTTTGGAGATTATTTTGATATACAGGAAGGACAGAAACAACTAACAATTCTGGCTAAAAAATACAATTTGTCCGAAAATCAAAATCAGATTTCCAAATTTCATTTTCCTTTTGCATATTGGGGGAAGGAAGTAAGAAATTGGAAATATTTGTTGGATACTTGCAGTTGGTCGATGCCACTTGTTCATCATAGAATCAAACAAGATTTACGTTTTTTCAAAGATGCTGGTGTGGATATGTTGATCCCGTGTAATTATTCGTATTTTTTGGCACAAAAAGCTATAGAGAAAGCAAGATATACCAAGATGAGATTTTTTAAGTTATCTATCTTGGAAAAAGTTTTCGCAGATCTAAA
>CAYRHE010000035.1:0-4288 GCA_964424095.1 uncultured Candidatus Peribacteria bacterium
TTACCCTTTCAAAAATTCCCAAATTAATTTTTCTACTTCATCATACTTTTCTTCCAATAATTTTTTCTCTTCTGGTTTGAAACTACTCAGTACCCAATCAGATACAAATTTACTATCAATAGGTCTATCAACTCAAATTCTAATTCTCGCGAAATCAGGAGTACCAAGTCTTGCTATCAAACTTTTTAATCAATTATGACCAGCAGGACTTCCACCAAATTTAAATCCAATCCTTCATGTAACAAAATCAATTTCGTCATGTAAAATCAGAATATTTTTTGATTCAATTTTATAAAAATTAGCTAGGGGAGCAACAGCATCTCAACTACGATTCATATAAGTTTGTGGTTTACAAAAAATAACTTTTTCTCACTGGATTTCACTAACACATTTTTCTAATCAATATTTTTTATCAAACAAAAATATACCCAATTTATTTGTCTCTACAAATTTATCAAGCATCACAAATCAGATATTGTGTCTTGTTTTTTCGTATTCTTTTCATGGATTACCCAATCACACGATTAATTTCATTTGTATATTTATTATTTTAAATTGAGTAGTCAGTCATTGCAAGCGAAAGCGTGGCAATCCAAATTGATTAAATAAAAATCTGCTTATTAGATGGATTGCTTCATTTTATTCGCAATGACTTCGAAACTAATCTCTAATTTCTTGCATCTCCAAAAACTCTAATATATCTCAGATTTCAATTCTTTTTCCTGTAAGTACTTTTATTCCACATTCTTCTCATTCGTTCATTTCTTTTACTTGATCTTTATTTTTGTGAAGAGATACGATTTCTCAATTGGAAATAATTTCTTCACCTCTCAATATTCTAAATTTTAATTTATTTTTTGCTTTACCTTCAATTACTTTTCCTCAAATAGTCATATCTTTAAATTTACTATAGAAAATTCCCAAAACTTCAAGTTTACCGACAACAACTTCTTCTTTTTCGTATTCGATCATACCTTGCAATAGTTTATCTAGGTAGTCAGTCAATTCATATATAATATCAAAACTTTTCATTTCTATTTTGAGATTTTCAGCTTTTTTCTTGAGAATTGAATTTAGTGAAATATTGAAACCAATCAATAATGCTTTTGATGCTTGTGCCAAAGAGATATCAGAATCGTTGAAATGTCAAACATCTGTATGAATTACTTTTACATTAACATTTTTTGGTAAAGGTACTCAGTCTACAGCTTGTTTTAGCGCTTCCAAACTACTACTACCATCAGATTTTAATATCAATCTAAGTTCTGCTGCTTCTTTTCCACCAGATTGTAATCCAGTTAAAAATTGTTGTATAGCAGATTCTCAAGCCTCTTTTTTTTCATATTCTGTAACAGCTGATATTCTTTGTTGGGCTTCTTTTTCACTAGAAACCACTTCAATAATACGTCCAGGTTCTGGTAAATGAGTTATACCCAATATTTGTACAGGCTCACCACCAATAGCTTTTTGTATACTTTTCCCTTTCCAATCTTGCATTCTTCTCACTTTACCATATGTGTCGTAGGCAACAATAATATCTCCAATTTTGAGTGTTCCTGTCATTACAATTATAGTAGAAACAACTCACTGTTTCGGATCTTTATGTGCATCCAAAACAACTCAAGCAGCAGCCCTTTCTGGATTAAACTTGAGATCAAGCATTTCTGTTTGAAGCAAAATATTTTCCAAAAGTTCTGGAATTCATTGTCATGTCATAGAAGATATTCATATTACTGGTACATCTCCACCTCGATCTTCTGGGATAACTTCATGTTTTGCAAGGTCTTGTTTGATTTGATCTATGTTTTTTCATGGCTTATCAATTTTGGTAATAGCAACAATAATAGGTACTCCAGCAGCTTTTGCATGTCCAATTGATTCAATTGTTTGTGGCATAACACTATCATCTGCAGCTACTACAATTACAGCAATATTTGTCAATTTTGCACCTCTAGCTCTTAGACTAGTAAACAACTCGTGTCATGGAGTATCAATAAAACAAATCTGTTTTCCATCATGTTCTACTACTGATGCTCATATTGATTGTGTTATTCATCATGCTTCTCATTCGGCAACTATAGTCTTTCTCAAATAATCAAGTAATGATGTTTTTCCATGATCTACGTGTCCCATCACAGTTACAATAGGAGGACGAGATTCTTTGTGTTCAGCGTCTTTATCTAGTGCAAGTATTGATTGTAAATCTCAACTCAAAAATGATTCCAAATTTAGTTGATGTTCTTTCTTTTTTACAGATACTCATAATTCTTCTGCAATCAAAGAAGCTGTATCAAAATCCAAAGATGCAGTAATAGAAGTCATAATTTTATTTTTCATTAATGTTTTCATAACTTCTGGCAATGGTACTCACATTTTCTCAGAAAATTCTTTTACAGTTATTTTATCTTCTATTATAATTTCTAGTTTTTTTACAAGATTCTCAGAAGTGGTTGCTATTTTTTCTACTTTTTTTGCTGGAGTAGGTGTAGCAGCAGGTCTTTGGTTTTGTTGAGGTGCTCATCTTCTTTGTCATTGATATCATGGTCTTCCACCTGGTCTTTGTCATTGGTATCCTGGTCTTTGTCATTGATATGGTTGTCATGGTTTTTGTCATTGAGTTTGTCCAGGTTTTTTTGGCGCTTCATATCTTTTAACTCCATCAAAAAAAGCTAAATCTGGTTCTTTACGAGTAGATTTATCTTCTATTTTTGTTTGTTCAACAACTATAGTTTTTTTCTCTTTACGAGGTGCGTTTGGATCTATCTTTCCAGAAAATACTCAAGAAACAAAATCATCTCTTTTTTTGACTATTTTTGTTTCTTCTTTGATTGTTTCTTTTGTTTTACTAGGAGTAATAACAATTGTATCATCTTCATAATCGTCTTCTTTTTTCTGTATTGTTTTTTGAGAAAATCAAAGTCACGACAAAAAACCTCATCATCAGAGTTCGTCTATTTTCAAAACTTTTGCAGCCTCACTTTCGGAATTTTTGGTTTTTTTGGCTTTTGAAGCTGTTGTTTTGGTTTTTTTTACTTCTTCAGAAGTATTCTTTTTTGGCATACAGAAAAAAATATACAAAATAAATCCCGCTTATAGTACAAATATTTGTCAGTATTTCAAGCGTTAATTCTAATTTTCCAAATTTTGACAAACAAAAAAACATGATTATAATCTAATTCGTTTCTATTTTTTTATTATTATGAAAAATCTCAAAAAAATTATTGCAGATCATGCAAAGTTACTTCAAGATTATGATTATGCTTATATTAGTAGTACAGCATTGTTTTTGTTGTTGCCATGATACAAATGAACTCCAAGTGATTTTGATATAGCATTGAATTGGAACTGAAAATCAAAAAAAGAGCTTTTGGAATTGTATAGATATCTAAAATCGCAACCATGAGTAAGCAATATTTGTTTCAAAACAATAGAAAATCAATCAATATCAAACCAAATAATCGAAAAAAATCAAAATGTTGCTTTGTCTTCTCCTATATTAAACAAATTAATTACCCAATGAAACGTAAGAATTACGTATATTTACAAAACAATGCCAGTAGAATTATTTCCAGAACAAAAGTGAAATGGTGTAACAAATATAGATGTTTGTGATCCTTATATTCACAATATTATTATAGATAATACAAATGTAGCCGTTTTAAATATGTTGGATGTTGCAAAAAGATACGTGATAAATTTTATAGATGAAGTTTCTCGTAAATCATTTTCTCATATGATGAATCCTGATTATAAACACAAAGATGCGCTTAGGCTCAATACTATTATTCAAATTCTTTATATTCATCAAAAAGATATCACCCCAAAATGAATTCTTTCTTTTGTAAGAAATTATATCAAAGAACTCAAGAAAAACGTAGCACCCCAAAAAAGATCATGATTTATCCAAAGAATGTTGGAAAATTATCCCAAGGTATACAAAAAACTCAAAAATATGGTAAAAATGTATCAAGAATTTGATATGGATAATCATAATGGCAAAAAAGAAGTAGATTTTTCTAGATTTCACCAAGAACTGAAAAAAGAACTTACCAAAATATATCAAGTAATTGATCTTTATCAAAACCATATGCATCAAAATCTCTATATCAAAAAATCAAATTTTATCAAAACAATTACAGAAAAAGAGTGTGAAAAAATTAAAGAATATTTACAAAAAATAAATCTGACTAATAAAATCAACGGATTTGCTTATTTCTACGAAGTATATTCTATCATCAATATGCTCAAAAAACATGTATAAAATGAGTTGACATAAGTTTTTGGATGT
>CAYRHE010000036.1:0-3924 GCA_964424095.1 uncultured Candidatus Peribacteria bacterium
AACGTCTGAGCTTCGTACGACGTATGAAATATGTTGTTACAGGCTCTGTTATGTGTCCCGAAGGGTCGGAGCGAAGCGGAGAAGTCATTTTTTCCTTTATTATTTGTTGCAGAGAGTTTTTTATCTGTTTTTTTCTATTTTTTCCAAGAGGGGTTAGGGGTGAATTGGAAAAATCAAATTTTTTATAGTTTTATTGCTTTTTCTAATTGATCGTGAATCTTTTTAATTTCATCATAATTGTCTTTTTTCCATCTGTTAAATAGTTTCACATAGCCTCTTCAAAAAAAATCATTAAATTCTTTTTCTTGAAACCATCTCTTTATAACGCCTTTCTCATGATTTTCTGTTTGATAATTTTGAAAACATGTTTGTTTGGTGAAATTTCTTTCTTCATTCCAAAATTCATCATTATCAGATAAATTTTTTAAAAAATCAAAAAATATTGATTCGGGTCTAAAATTTCCAGGTAACATGATTGTTTTTTGTGGTAATTTTGGATATTTTTTTCTGCAATCTCAATCCAAAACAAAAAAAACATCTTTAAATATGGTTGTTTTTGAATTTGCCATTTCTACAAGTGTTCCTTCTGGAAAAGGTCAATGTGAAACATTAACTTTATTTTTATAACGACTACCATTAAGTAAATTTTTAAACCATAATTCAGTTACTTTATCTTCACATAAAAAATTTTTTTTAGCTATATTTTCTTTTTTACCTATTTGTACCTTTATTTTGTTTTTGATATTATCAATGGGCGGATTTACCGAATTTTTTATTGTTCCATCTTTAAGTTCAAGGAAATTTATCTTTGAATCTTCTCACGTTTTTCATGAAATAAAATCTAGAATTTCTATTGAATGAGTTGTGAAAATAATTTGTATTTCGCATTCTCTAGCAAATTTAAATAAATTTTCAATAAGTTTGATTTGAGAACCAGCATAAAGAGTTGCATCAATTTCATCAATTAAAAGTAATCACCCATTGTATTTATCTTTTTGTTCTTTTTTTAATCTCATAAAAGAAATTAAAGAAGAAATTATTTGTCCTATATTATCTTGTCAGGCTGAATTTCATAAATGTCCATAGTTATCTGTTTTCATTGCTAAATTGCTTTTATTTGTCGATTTTATTCCTTCTGCAAAAATGTTTGTATCAAGTAAAATCAAAATTTCTTTGGAAATTTTGGAATAAAAATTAGTTTCTGATTGATCAAGTCTAATTTCATTTAAAGAAATTACTTTTTCTGTTGCTAAAGGAATTAATCTTTTTAATCCAAGATAAATTATTGGAAAGTTTAAAGGATTTCCTCTTCCATCATAATCTATTCTATATCTTTCAGGACCTTTTTCAGTTTCTTTTAAATATCTTGTTTTCATTCCTTTATTTAAACTTTTTCCATTTTCTTCATAAAATAAATTAACTTCATAAGTTTTTAAAAAATCTTTTTCAGGACAAAAACGAAAAATTTCAGAATATTTTTCTTGAAAAGGTTTTCCTGTAATTGTTTTATTGTTTCATTTGTATTTACATGCTTGAGCAATCCATCCCAATAATGAAGTTTTTCAAGTGCTATTTTGACCTGAAATTGCTGTCAATTTATCGCCAAAATATATTGTTTGGTTTTTAATATGACGAAAATCTATTAATTCTAATTTTTTAATTTTCATGGATGTTTTTTTAACGATTACAAAAAATTTTTTTCTCTATAAAAAATTCTTTTTTTAGTAAAAAACTTTCCGTTTTAAATTTTGGATCACAATTTATATATTCAACTACATCTTTGTAAATTACGCTTGCAAGTTGTTTTGCAAAATTAACTGGTACAGCATTTCCAATCATTTTATATCCATCAGCTACATTTTTATATTTAAACAAAAAATTATCTGGGAAAGTCTGTATTCTTGCACATTCTCTAACTGAAAGCCTTCTGTATAAATTTTCTTTTCCTGGTACAAAAATTCTCTTATTTTGCTCTACAAACTCCATTTTAGGTGCTTGTGGATGGAGTGGCGCATGACGACCTCCGGCTTGAATAGTAAAACTTGGCTCATTTCGATGTCTTACACGATTCCTTGACATATAAATAGTAGAGAATCAACCATTCATATATTCGTGGTTATGACATTGAAGATCACATGTATCATTTGCATAATTTTTGTTTTTTGCAGGTTTTGCAAATTTTAAATCTCGAATAGCATCTTTTAAGGTCGGTTTTGGCAATATTTCATTAGGAGGAAAAAATGTTTTTTTCATTTTTTTGTGGTATCCTACAATAATAACTCTTTTTCTATCTTGTGGAACTCCATAATCATTTGCGTTTAAAAGAAAATATGAGACATTATAATTTAATGATTTAAATTCATTTAATATGCTTTGAAAAGCATCTTTGTGTCTCGGGAGCAAAATACCTGAAACATTCTCAGCAAGAAAAAATAGGGGTTCTTTTTCTTTTAGAATTCTTATATATTCAAAAAAAAGTTGACCTCTTTTGTCATTTATTCATCTTCCTGCTCCAGCTTCGCTCCGACTTTGACATGGAGGACCACCAATAATTCCACAACAGTCTGGAACCTCAGACGAAGGAATATTAACAATACTTCTTTTGTCTAAAAAAGTATTTGGAAAATTATGTTCAAAAGTTTCCCAAATACTTGGATCAAACTCATTTGCCCAAATGGTTTCAAATCCTGCTTGATGAAATCCCAGATCAAGACCTCCTGCTCCTGTAAATAATGATATTATTTTCATAGTTAATCTTTGCTAATATTTAAAGTATTTTTGAATAATTTTTTTGGGGATTTTAAAAGATTTATATCAAATTTTAGAGAGGGTTCTATTCTTGAACTTGCATTGTGTATTCTAAAAGACAAAGTCCAATCATTGTTCATTGTAACAATAACAGTAGTATTGCTATTATCTTTAAATCTTATATCTACTATTTCTGTCGGCAAAGGAACTTTTGGTGTTTTATATTTTGGTTCAATCTTTTCAAAAGGTAGATTTAAGGTTCCATTTATATTATATGCTTGAATCTCTACTGTATTCTTACTTTTAATGACTTTATAAAAATCTTTATTACCTATTAGGTAAGAAACCAGGCTTGAAGAGATGTTTTTGTTGTTTTGATTAAGTTTTTTTAGTTCTTTGATAAATGCTTCCAAAATTGGTAGATATACTGTAGTATGATAATCTCATAATTCACTCCATTTCTTTTTTGCATTACTTTCTTTTCTTAATCTTTCTAAGTTATTAAAGATAGGGCTTATTTTATCAAAATATTCTTTTGAAGCTTTTACGCCTAACCACTTTTCACCGAAATCTATTAAATGTGATAAACGAGAATGTTTTACTGCATTATGATTATTTTTAGCAGATACTCCAATTTCCCATTTTTGTAATAACCTAATGGCTAATACATCTCTAACATCGCCTGATTTTCCATGATCATCAGATAATATTTCAAGTTGAAGTATATCACTTATTCCAATATCGTTTGAAAGTCTTGGCTCAATATCTATTAAAAAATTAACAGCAAAACTAGCAGTAAGCAAATAGTCGCTTTGTTCTATTTTTGTTGTATTTTCAAAACATCATTTAGCAACATGAAAAGAAGAATTTTCTATTACTTCAACATTGGTTTTATCTTTTAATTTTTCTTGAAATTGAGTGAGTAATGCATATTCAAAAGCTTTACCAGTAGTCATCTGTTTTGAGTTTGTAGTAACCATTTTTAAGTTGTTAAATTAAAATTTCTGTTTTTAATTATAATAAAAAAATATCATTTCTCAATCAATAAAACAATATTATTTTTAAACTAAAAAAACAATATTTTTCTTCATTTAAAATAAAAATAAATTAAATCCCCCTACTTTTTTAAGATTTCTCTGTATTCCAATTTTAGAGGAAAAAATGATTACACATAAC
>CAYRHE010000037.1:0-3768 GCA_964424095.1 uncultured Candidatus Peribacteria bacterium
TTTTTTTGTTGAAGTTTTTGCAGGTTTTGGCGATCTGGAATTCTTCGTCAGTTGGGATTACGAGAAATTTCGTCTTCGCCAAGAAAGTTATGTTTTTGGTGATTTTTTGGCGGATTAGGAGTCATCTTTCACCGATTCATCATGAAAAAATCACCGCGTCAATTCCGTTTGCAAGGGCAGTGTAAGCACCGATGTACTTGATGATACTGTTGACAAACATATCTATAGCCAACTTGGATTTAGAATCTGATTTATATTTTTCTATAAGTGTTTTCATATCGTTGGTCTTCTCGGAAATCGCGAGAAGTCAGCTTTTTTTGTTTAGGATGTCAGAAATCTCCGATGGGGACAAGGACTCTTTTTGAGCAAGGAAAGTGATAATCGCTGGGTCTATCGACCCACATCTTGTCCCCATAATCACTCATTCCAACGGGGTAAAACCCATAGAAGTTTCTATAACTTTTCCGTTTCTGATAAGCGCCAAACTGGCTCAATTTCCTAGGTGACAAGAGATAATCGTATGAGATTTTTGGTTTTTGGGAGCAAAATCTTTTTTGTATTTTTCTCGTAAATATTGGTGAGAGCTGCCGTGGAAACCGTATCTTCTGATTTTATATTTTTGATAATATTTTTTGGGGATTGCGTAGAGGAAATTTTCTGGTTTCATAGATTCGTGGAAAGCTGTATCGAAAACTGCAATATTTGTGATTTTTGGAAAAAGCTTTTGGCAAATTTCGATTCATTTGATGTTTACAGGATTGTGTAGGGGAGCTAGGTCGTTGAGTGTTTTGAGTTTTTTGAGGACCTGTGGGGTGATTTTGGTTGGTTTGGTAAACATTTCTCATCCATGAACAACGCGGTGTCCTATTACTGATAGTTTGTTTAGTTGCTCTTTTGGCAATCAGGAGAACAGTGTTTTGAGAGCTGTTTCGTGGTTGGTAATATTTTCTAGATATCAAGATCAGATTTTTTTGAGTTGTGTGGAAAATAATGAATATTTGATAGAGGAGCTTCAGAGGTTGAGAGTAAGGATCATGTTTGATTTTAAGTTTTAAATTGATTTTATTGTAATTTAGGTGTTTGTTGAGAGAAAGCAAGATAATTTTGTCAAAAAAATATTTGATTTTTGCTTATTTTTTGTTATAATTGTAAAAATTTAGTTATTAACTATGTTGTCATGGATGAATTTTTAAAAGAAAATAGTATTATAGTATTTGAAAATAAAAAAATTCGTCGTGTTTGGTATGAAAATCAGCGATATTTTTCTATTGTTGATGTGATTGAAGCTTTAACTAATTCTAGTATTCCGAGAAGATATCGAAGTGATTTAAAAATAAAATTAACACATGAATGAAGTCAGGTGTACGAAAAAATCGTACAACTGAAATTATTGTCTTCTGATGGTAAAAAATATCTTACAGATTGTGCTAATACTGAGCATATGTTTCGTATTATTCAATCAATACCATCTCCAAAAGCAGAACCATTCAAAAGATGGTTGGCAAAAGTTTGATATCAGAGAATTCAAGAGATAGAAAATCCAGAATTGTCGCAAGAAAGAATGAAAGAACTTTACGAGCAAAAATGATATCCAAAGGATTGGATAGATAAAAGAATCCGTGGAATTGCAATTAGACAAAATTTGACTGATGAATGGAAAGAAAGAGGTATTACATTGAAATCTGATTTTGCTATATTGACAGCTGAAATTTCCAAAGCTACTTTTGGTATGACACCTCAAGAATACAAAGAATATAAGTGATTGAATGAAAAATGAAAAAATTTGAGAGATCATATGACAGATTTTGAACTTATTTTTACTATGTTGGGAGAAAAGGTTACTACTGAAATTTCTCAGCAAGAAAAAACCGAAACTTTTGAAAAAAATAAAAAAGTTGCATGAAGATAATGAAAAGTTGCTGGTGTTGCTAGAAAAGAAACTGAGAAAGAATTATGAAAGAGTGTTATTTCTTCAAATAATTTTTTACCGAATAAATAGTTTGTAATTTTGATTGATTTGCAGATGGAAAATTAGAAAAATTTAAGCAGTAGGAGGTCTGTCTTGTCGAAGTCATTCTTGTTCTAATAATTTTCCAGGATTTGGATTTGTTATACTTTCTGATAGTGGTTCTGGTATTTTATCTAAATTTGGTTCAGATTTTTGTGTTTCTAATACAGTTTTTTTGAGAAGATTTATGTCTATAATTTTTTTTCATTCTTTTTGAATGCTTAATTTTTCTATAGTATCCAATAAATTTTTTGTGTTTTTTTCTTCGGTTTCTATCGTGCTTTTATTTTCTTGTTTTTTAAATAATTTTCTAAAAAATTTACCTATTATATTTTGTTCTCATTGTTTTTCTGTTGATTCTTGTATAAATTTTGTCAATGTTCCAATATTTTCTCTAAATTCTTTGCTTTCTGAAATAGTATAGTTTTCCAAAGAATCGTCTAATATTTTTACAAGATTAAATAATTCTGGTTTTTCTTGTTTGTTGAAATTGTTTCAATAGATGTTTTTATTTTCGGGGCTTATTATACTTTTGAAGTCGCTTAGGGTTTCTTGCGCTGCTAGGTTTTTTTGAACAGATTCTTTGATAAATGTTCTTACTATATTTTTGTTTTTTTGGAAATTTCTCATCAGTCATTCGTGGATTTTCACTTCTAGGTTTTGTTTGTATTCGTTTATATCTTTACTGGATTTGAGAATTGAGTCTTGATTATTATCCAAAATTTTTGTTGCATCATTTTGGAGTCTTGTTATTGATGGTAAGCTAATTCATAATTTTTCAAAATTTCATTTTCAAAAGTTTAAAACATTTTTGTCTTTTGTTTGGAAAAGATAGTCTTCGATTGATAAATTGTTTTCAAGTTTTCAAAGATTGTATCTAATATTTATAAAGTTGTTTTCAACAACTCATCATAGAGTTAGTTCGTTTCAATTTATATCAAGTCAGCTTCATATTTTTAAATCATCTTTTATTTCTTTTTCTGAAAAATCAAAAAAACTTGCTAATCAGCTAATTGATGAGCCAAATACTCTTTGTTGAAATATTTCTTGTGTGTTGGATTCTATTTGTCAAATTCTGTTTATAATTTGGTCTTTGAAATTTTGATCAATATTTTCTCGAGTTTTTCATTGTTTTAATTTCCAATTACTATCAAAATTTTCTTTGTATGTGTCTCTGGTTTTCAAATCCGTAAGAAAATTTTGGTATTTTTCAAAATTATCTTTTAAGAAATTATCTCTTTCTTTTGGACTTTCTGGAATATTTTTTGATGGAGCATTTATAGATGAAATATAGTTATCTATTTTTACTTTATTGTTAGATGATTGTATAAGAGCGTTTGTGGCATTTATTGCGTTTTCTGGTTTCCCGCTAAGATCACTGATTTTTTCTGGGGTAAATGATCTTTTTGATCATACAAGGTTATTTAAATTTTCAAAACTTTTTGTAAAATCTGAGTGTTTTCATGTTTCTTTGTATTCTTGATAGGTTTTTTGCATAGAGAGAAACTCTTGTACTGAGATTTCTTGTTCTGGTTTGATTTCGTTGATCTTTTTAACTATTTCTTGTGCATTTTTTCGTTCTTGACTATCTTGCTTGATATCGCTTATATCAGCTAATTTGTCTTCTTCTGGAATTTTTGCAAAATTAGCTCTAGTTTCAGCTAATGCTTTTGCTATTTCTTTATATTCTCCTGAATTCTCTTTTTTTTCGGTTAATTTTGAAGTATCTTCGGTTAATTTTGAAGTATCTTCGGTTAATT
>CAYRHE010000038.1:0-3446 GCA_964424095.1 uncultured Candidatus Peribacteria bacterium
ACAATACCAGAAGAAACTGAACAAACTCTATCGGTTTGTAATTATTCTTGATTTTCTTCGAACATAACATGATCAATATATTCTGGTGATATTAATATTTTATGGACTATTTCTTCTGCATGTGAAAATGAAATAGTGGATATTCAGCTTTATGATCATAACGAAGAATGGATAACATTGGAAAGACTTCCTTGATATGTTACAGAATATAATTTTGATACTACACTTTTGTGATCATGATTCTATTTACAAACATGATTAAATTTTAGTTGAGAAGTTGAAGTAATAAATACTTGATTATATTCTTGAATCAATATGGATTCTTGGACATGATATTATATAAGATGGTTGGTTCAACCAGATACAATCTTGCATCAAACACAAGAATTTGCAATAGATAATCAAAAACCAACAATATCAAAAATAGATATATCTTCATCGTGAGTTTTTTCGTGAATTTTGGGTGAAGGTAAAAAAATAGATGTTAAATTTGATTGATCAGAATTGTTGACTTGAATTATTGTTTATTTTGGTTCTGGTCAGGCATCTGTTTCTTCGTGATCAACATGAGCTAATTATGTTTTTTCTTATGAGCTTCCATCAAACTTTCCTTTTGGAAATATTCCTTATACTATTTTATATCAAGATTTTGCAGGTAACTCTTCTGTAACAACTTGAATTTCTAATTTTGTTTATGATTGAAATTATCCACAAATAACATGATTTAACTTGTCGGGTTATGACTTTTCTTTTACCACTTCAAAGCTTACTATAGCAAATGCTTTTGTAATAATAAGAAATACGACTAATGGATGGGTTTTTAATATGACAGGTCTTTCTCAACAACATAGTTTTTCTTTACCAACTTTGTCATTGGATACAAATTATGATTTATGAATAGTTGTTAAGGATGAAGCTGGTAATGAATCAAAGGCTGCATTAGAATTAAAACGTAATGGTTCATGAGATATTGAATATAATTTATTGGCAACTTTGTATGGTCAAACACTTACTAATTATTCTTCGGGATCTAATTTTTTAACACAGACATGATCAGATTTAATAACCTGAGATATTAAAGAAACAGTAGTAGAAAAATTTAAACAAGAAATTGATAAATTTACTGAATGTAAAAACAATATTGATTATACAAAGGTTAGAATCCAGATTAAATGAACTGAAATAGAATTAAATATACCTACTTTTCAAAGATCAGAGATTAAGAAATTGGTAAATTCTTTTGTTCTTTATATTTTGAAAAATTTGGAAGAATCTCCACTATCTCAAAATGAACTTCAGGATTTGGCCCAAAAGTTTGATAGTTTTTCTGTTATTTTGAAATTAATAAAAGATGATGATAATTTCTGTAAACAAAATTTGTCTAATTATCATTTAGAACAATTTAAACAGTCTTTGGATACGTATGGTATTGATCTTTAGATAGGTTAGACAGATTGGATTTTTATAGATACCTCTCTTGTTGTAGGAGAGGTTTTTTTTATATCGATGATTGTTGTTTTTGGTAATCAGAGGAGGTGAGTATGTTTTGGTCGTTCTATAATGACGTGGTCAAATTGGTTTATTTGATCTAAAATTCCTTTTTCGACCAGTTCTTTATGGTCATTTAGTCTTCGCATGTCGATATGCAATAATTTGTCTTCATATATGTTGAGATAAGTATATGTTGGGCTTTGAACTTTAGTTGGATCTAGACCGAGTCATTTTGCAAAACCTTTTGCCAATGTCGTTTTTCCGCTCCCTAATTCTCATTGTAATAGTAAAATTTTATGATCTTTGGCCAAAGATTCACCTAAATTATACATTTCTTCTGGTGATGTTATTAACATAATTTTCAAATATAATTAAATCTGATTTTATTTCAGCACTTGTATTTTATATCGAAAGTTTTATATATATCAAGGTTAGGTTTGTTATCAAGCTTATTAAGCTATCGAGCTTTTTCGTATCTGTTGGTGGAGATTTCCTTCTTTTATTTGTTCTTTTTATTGCTGATGTTATTAAGATTATAAGTTATTTAGCTCTCTCGTAATAAAAGACAACAAAATTCATTTCTCATTAAGGCAGTGTTGTATTTAGAATTATAGTCTAGTTAGAATTGTATGGCTGCTTTTTGGCTAAGGATGATGTTGAGTTGGTAATGATTCATTTCTTTTGTTTGTCTTTGTTATTACTCAAGTTATTAAGATTATAAGTTATTTAGCTCTCTCGTAATAAAAGACAACAAAATTCATTTCTCATTAAGGCAGTGTTGTATTTAGAATTATAGTCTAGTTAGAATTGTATGGCTGCTTTTTGGCTAAGGATGATGTTGAGTTGGTAATGATTCTTTTCTTTTGTTTGTCTTTGTTATTACTCGATTCATTAAGTTATCTTTTTTATTGCTCGATTAATTATGTTATCAGTTTTATAAAATCAAATAGTTTTAGTTTTTAGTTTTATTGATGAAAAAATTGTTTATTTTGGATGGTTCTGGGTTTCTTTATAGAGCTTATTATGCGTTTCCTACATTGCCAAATTCGGAGTGAATAAACACCAATGTTGTGTATGGATTTGTTCGTATGATATTGAAAATATTGGCACAAAAGCCAGATTATTTTGTGATTGCTTGGGATTCTCCAACCAAAACCCATAGACATGAATCGTTTGTTGAGTATAAGGCAAATCGTAAAAAAATGGAAGATGATTTTAAACAGCAAATTCCTGTTACCCAAAAAATGATAGAAGATATGAATTTGCCAAGTTTGGTTGTTCCATGATATGAAGCTGATGATATTATAGCTACGTTGGTAAATGTATATAAAACCGATCCAGATTTAGTTATAGATATTTATTCGTCGGACAAAGATTTGAAACAGTTGCTTGATCATAATGTGTTTTGTATTGATCCTATGAAAAATAATCGCGTAGATACAAAGCAATTTATGCAGGAGTTTTTGTTTGCTCCGACATTGATGCTCGATTATCTTGCCTTGGTAGGAGATAGTTCAGATAATATTCCTGGAGTAGCAGGAATCGGTCCAAAGAAAGCTTCGGATCTGATAAAAAAGTATGGATGATTGGATCAAATTTACGCTCATCTCGATGATCTCCCTCCAGACCTCAAACAAAAACTCCAAGATAATCGTGAAATGGCATATATGAGTAGATGATTGGTTGATCTTTGTATGATACCGGAATTTTCTACGAAGTTGTCAGATTTATATTGTAAGATTGATTTTGATAGGTATAAAGAAGTGTTGGTAAGAGATTTGAAATTTTCTTCGATGGAAAAGACTTTGGATGAAATGAAAAAAAAGTTTGTAATGCCTCAGCAGACTTCGTTGTTTTAGAATTTTTAAGTTATTCGTTTTTCTCACAATAAAAAACAAATAAACTAAGCTTTTTTTACAAAAAGCAATAAAATTCATCCATCATCAAGGCAATAT
>CAYRHE010000039.1:0-3339 GCA_964424095.1 uncultured Candidatus Peribacteria bacterium
AAGAATGATATGTTGCACCTGAAGCAAGTGTAGAAAATAATGAAAACCAAGAAATATTAAACACAATAAATACAAAATATAAAATTGATGGTAACCATAATGATAATATAAATTTAAATGATATTGAACACCTTACTAATTGAGATATTTTAGTAAAATGAAAAATCTGAGAAAAAGATCTAGACATTATATTTGACTCTGATTATTCAAATCCTAGACTACAAATAAATCAAAAACAATATAATCTCTATGAATTTGATAGAAACGAGAAAAAACAGCTTTTTGTTGTACCAAATTCTGTAGAAATAGTAGAAGACTTATTAAGCTATAGAAATAATCTAACTATTAAAAAAGATTTAAGAGACTATAATATTTGAAACGGTAAGTTTGATTTCTCTAAACCAGAAAAAATAACTATTGTTTTTGAAAATGGTACTAGAATTGATTTTGATAATGAAGCAAATCTAAAACCAAATCAAAATAATATTAAAATAGATAATTCTGATGACACATACACAGCATCATTAGAAAACTGAGATCAACCAGCTAAGATAGTTTTGACTAAGAATGTTATGTCTAATCAAACTAATCAACAGTCAATACCTGAAGTTATTTCTTTTATAGATAATTTTAAAGAAAATAACAATAAAGATAAAGAAAAATTTGCAGAAATAATGGAAAATTTACCAGAAGAATTAAGAGAAAATTTATTAAATTTTATAAATGAAATAAAAAATAACTGATTTATTGTTGAATGAGGAATAGTTGGTACAACTAATAATATCACATATTGAGGGATTTCTTTAAAAAGTACAAATTGATTATCTCCGCATAAATATCTTTCAATAAAAAACAAAAACGAATATAATAATCTATTTAGTTGATTAGATAGTTTAAAACACCTTAACTTCAAAGATATTCTAAGCGGTCGTTTTATAAAAGAAATCTTAATTAAAATTAACTAACAAAAAAAATCTCCCGCTTTGGGAGATTTTTTCTATCATAAAATCAAAAACTGGATTCCCTCCCCAACTGACTAAGCGGGAATGACAAATTTTTAATACATATCCATTCCACCCATTCCTCACATACCAGATGGAGCATGAATTTGTTGTTCTTCTTTTTTTGGTATATCAACAATTGCAGCGTCTGTTGTAAGGAACATGGCTGCTGTAGAAACTGCGTTTTCCAGAGCAACTCTGATTACTTTTGCAGGGTCGATTATTCCTCATTTTACTAGGTCCTTGAATTCACCTGTTTTTGCATCGAATCCATGATTAAAATCTGATTCTTCTTTGATCTTTTCTACTACTCGATCTCATTTATATCCGGCATTATTTGCGATCTGGATAACGGGATATTGGATGGCATTCTTTACTATCTCTATCGCAATATTTTCATCTTCATCATCGAATGAAAGCGTTTCCAAAACTTTTGCAACTTTGAGCAAAGCAACTCCTCAACCTGCAACAATTCATTCTTGTACTGCTGCTCTCGTAGCATTTAGCGCATCTTCGATTTTGTATTTTTTATTCTTCATTTCCATCTCTGTAGCAGCCCCAACCTTAATCACCGCAACACCGCCAACTAGTTTTGCCAATCTCTCAGCAAGCTTTTCTTTGTCATATTCTGAAGTTGTATTTTCCAATTGTGCTCTAATAGTATCTGCTCTTTCTTGAATCTCTTTTTCTTCTCCATTTCCGTCTACGATAACTGTGTTGTCCTTGGTAGAAATAACCTTGTCAGCTTTACCAAGCATATCAATTGTAGCATCTTCCAATTTGAGTCCAAGCTCTTCTGTAATCAATGTTGCACCAGTTACAGTTGCAATATCTTTGAGCATTTCTTTTTTGCGATCTCCAAATCCTGGAGCTTTGATTGCCAAAACATTTAGCATACCTCTGATTTTATTGAGAACAAGCGACGCTAGCGCTTCTCCTTCTATGTCTTCTGCGATGATTACAAAATCTTTTTTACCGCTCATAGCAACACTTTCAAGAAGTTGTAAAATATCTTTTAGCGATGAAATTTTTTTGTCAGTAACAAGTATATATGGCTTTTCAACAATTGCTTCCATTCTTTGTGGATCAGAAACGAAATATGGGGAAAGATATCCTTGGTCGAATTGCATTCCTGTTTTGATTTCTTTTGTTAGTCCTAGAGATTTTCCTTCTTCTACGGTAATAGTTCCATCGTTTCCGATTTCTTCCATAACTTCTGCAATTAGTGAACCGACTTCTTCATCTTGTGCAGAAATCGTCGCTACTTGTTTAATCTCTTCTTTGTTTTTGATGGGTTTTGCTTTTGCTGCAAGATCTTCGATAAGTTTTGCAACTGTTTTGTGAAGACCTCTTCCAAGAGCAAAAGGGTTTACTCCTGATCTGATATATCTAAGTCATTCTTTTGCCATTGCATGAGAAAGAACAACAGTCGTAGTAGTACCATCTCCAGCTTCCTTATTGGTTTTTTCAGCTGCTTCTTTGATCATTGAAGCGCCAATATTATTCATTTTATCTTCTAATTCGATTTCTTTTGCTACAGTAACTCAATCATTTGTCACTGTTGGAGAACCATATGATTTTTCCAAAATTACGTTTCTTCCTTTTGGTCCCATAGTTACTTTGACAGCGTTTGCTACCATTTCAATTCCTTGAAACATTTGTTTGCGAGCCTCATCGCCATAATGTATTGTTTTTGCCATTGTTATTAAAATTAAAATTTAAAATTCAGAATTTAATTAATCTGATTCTTTTTCTTTATTATTTTTTTCTTCAAGAAGCGTTTTTTCTACATCTTTTATTAACGCATCAGAAATATCTTCAAATTGCAATCTTTCTTGTAATTTATTAACTTCTTTTTCATAATTTTCTTGTAACATTATGGTAAAATTAATGATTAAATGAAATGTCATTTCCGCCTTAAGAATTTGGAGCGGAAATCCAAACCCAATAAAACAAAGCGGGAATAACTTAGATATTATCCTTGTTTTGCTAATATAGAACTTTGTTTTATCACCAAATATTTGGTACCATCAACATCTAATTCATCTGGAGAATACTTGGTAAAATAAACGGTATCACCTACTTTTACATCGATAGGAGCTCTGGTTCCGTTATCAAGAATTTTACCATTTCCCACAGCAACTACCTTTCCTTTGCTTGGTTTTTCTTTGCTGTCTGGCAAGATAATTCCTGATTTTGTCTTGTTTTCTTCTTCGATTGCTTCCACCAAAATGTGGTCTTCTAGGGGAATAAGTTTTGCTTTTTCTGTCATTTTTAATTAAAATACAATATAAAATATCACAAAAACTATTTACGTGCTATTTATAGAAAAATTTTG
>CAYRHE010000040.1:0-2977 GCA_964424095.1 uncultured Candidatus Peribacteria bacterium
TTTGCAATCATATATTCTTCATTTGTAGGAACTACCATCAAAACAGATTTAGATTCTGGTGTAGAAATTATTCTTTCTTCTCATCTAAAATCATTTTTTGATTCATCCAAAACGATACCAAGCCAAGTCAATTTATCCGCGATCATTTTTCTAATATACGCAGAATTTTCCAAAGTCCCAGCAGTCAAAACCACAGCATCGCATCAATTCAAAATTGCTGTATAAGAACCAATATATTTCACAATCTTATTTACATAAATTTCCAGTGCCAATGTTTCTTGAACTTTACCAGCAATATGTCCATCTTCGATATCTCTCATATCACTAGAAACCCCAGAAATACCAAGTACACCACTCTGCTTATTGAGCATATGATCTATATCTTCAATTGTCATGTTTTCTTTTCTCATCAAAAAAGCAACAATTGCTGGATCTAAATCCCCTGATCTTGTACCCATAGTCAACCCTTCAAGTGGCGTAAATCCCATAGACGTATCAACAACTTTTCCACCTTTGATAGCAGAAACACTTGCTCAATTTCCTACGTGACAAACTATAATATTCATATCTTTTATATCTTTTTGCAACATTTCAGCAGCTCTATGAGAAACGTATTTGTGAGAAGTTCCATGGAATCCATATCTTCTTACTTTATATTTCTCATAATATTTGTATGGAATAGAATACATATACGCACTCGGTTCCATTGTTTGATGAAACGAAGTATCAAAAACAGCTATATTTGGAATATTTGGCAACACTTCTTCTACCGCATGAATTCCCATCAAGTTTGCAGGATTATGAAGCGGAGCAAGTTCTGACAATTCATCAATTTTTATTTTTGCATGGTCATCAATTTTACTAGAATTGACAAAATGTTCTCAACCATGAACTACTCTATGTCCAGCCGCATCGATTTCTTCCAAAGAAGACAACACTCAATGTGTCGGATCAACCAATAATTCCAAAACTTTCTTCAAAGCAACACTATGATTCTCCAAATTTCCCGCAATTTCTAATTTTCCTTCTTTTCCTACATGTTTGATAACAGTTCAATCAATAGCAATTTTATCAACCAATCATTTAGACAAAACATTTCATTCTGGCATAGATGTCAGTTGATATTTCAACGAAGAACTTCCTGCATTCAATATTAATATTTTCATTTCACATTTTTTACAAACTAAAATCGTACAGACGCGATTAATCGCGTCTCTATAAAAATTAAACAATTTCTCCCCATGCTCCAGCACCAAGTCCAGCAGCATTAGCTTCTTCCAAATCAATGTGCATATCCAAAGCATAATTATCTCACGCTCTTACAATTACGTTTTCAAATATCAATCCTCTCTCTCCATGAGTTTTGACCTTAATTTCTTGCCCATCTACAAGACCTGCATCTTGAGCTTGCGCAACTGTAATATGTAAATGTCTTTTGGCTACAATACATCCATGATCCAAAATAATTGATCCAGCAGGCCCAATAACCTCACAACCAGGAGTGGCAGAAATATCTCCAGACAATCTTATTGGAGCTTGAATCCCCAATTTAAAATTATCTGCCAACAAAAGCTCAACTTGAGTCTGTTTTCTACATGGTCCCAAAACTCTAACTCCATCAATTTGACCTTTTGGTCATTTCAAAGAAACAGTTTCTTGATATGCATACTGACCAGGCTGAGAAAGATCTTTTATAGAATTAAACTGATGCTCCTTTCCAAAAAGTTTCTCAGCATCAATTTGAGACAAATGAATATGTCTATTGGAAATTCAAATAGGTAATCTCATAAGAAAATTCAAACAAAAATAAAAATCTGACACAAAAAAGCATCAGATTTGATATATCTTTTCTACAAAAAAAATCAAGAAAAACTATACTTTAAATCAAACCAAACACATATCATCTATTTGTCTAGTAATTTTTCATTCTTCTGTTTTCATAAGTTCATTGTAAATATTCGCTATATGCATAGATCTTTCTGAAACTGGAAGTGCCGAAATCTGTTTTAAAATTTCATAAAAGTATCTTGAACCTATTTTTTTATTTGTCTTTCAAAGAAATTGATCTGGCAAACCATCACTAAATAAATAAACAGAATCCCCTTCTTGAAGTTGAAATTCATAAGTTTGAAAACCAGTAAATCTTGGATTCTTTTTTTCTGATCATATAGACGCACGAATTTCTGTATTTAACTTTATTATCTCTCATTTTCTACAAACAATAATAGGTACTGAAGTAAGCGAATATTCTATAGTTTTAGTTTCAGGATCAAAAAACACACAAGATATTTCCATAGAATCCCTAAGCTCAATTCATCACTTATCATGATCTACTATAAAATTATGTGGATCTGAAGTAAACTGATCTTTAAATATAGTATCCAAACCTGTTATAATATCAGAAGGTTTCTCTGCACAAGAAAGCAATTGTTCAATACGTATTTTTCAAAAAATTGTCAAAAATCAACCTGGAACACCATGTCCTGTACAATCTCCAGCCAAAAGCATTTTTTTTCAATTAATAGTTTCATTTGCAAAATAAAAATCTCAACCTACTATATGCTGGGGTTTATAAAAAACCCAAGATTGTGGGAAATGTTTTTGTATATTATTATTTTGAGCCAAAATAAGACCTTGTATTTTTACAGAATAACGAATACTATCACTAATATCTTTTGCATATTGATCTACTATAGCCTTTTTTTCTTTAATTTCTTGGTTTGCCTGTTGAAGTGCCTCATTTTTTTCCATAACCTCATCATTAATAGCAGCAACCTCTTCAGCGTATTGTTCCTTCTCAGCTTTTTCCGCTGTAATAATTCTATTTTTCTTTTTGAGTGCATAACTAAATCAGGCACCACCCAAAGCCATCAACAAAGCTGCCGTAGACAATCACCAAGCAAGTCTGTTTTTATTTTTTTGTACCTCTAATTGAGATTCTTTTGCAATCAATTCAGCCTCCTTTTTTTCATTTTCC
>CAYRHE010000041.1:0-2788 GCA_964424095.1 uncultured Candidatus Peribacteria bacterium
TAGTAATATTATAAATTATCATATCAACAGATATTGATATGTTTTTGAAATGCAATATTTTTTTGTTTGATTTTTTTGAGTGGAACGTTAGATATTGTATTAATTGATTGGCTAGATTAGGTGGTTTAGGTTTTGTTAGTTTGGATTGCCACGCTATGCTCGCAATGACTTATAAGAATTTTAATTTTTTTATTGTACATATGCAAAAAGTAATTTTGTTTTTGAAATGAGTTTTGATGGGGACTTGTGATGTGATTCCTGGAGTGAGTGGGGGAACAATAGCTTTTATTACTGGGATTTATGATGATTTGATAGATGCCTTGTATGCGTTTAATTTGATTACACTCAAACTCGTATTGAAAGGAAAAATTGCTAGTGCGCGGAAAGCTATCAATGGAAATTTTTTGGTGACGCTTTTTGGTGGAATATTTGTAGCGATTTTTAGTTTGGCAAAATTAATCAGTTATCTTTTGGAGATGTATCCGGCTTTTGTTTGGGCATTTTTCTTTTGATTAATTTTGGCTTCTGTGCTGATTTTGAGAAAATCTATCAAAAAATTTAGATATATTTATTTGTTGTTGTTGGCTATTGGGATTGCGGTTTGATATTATTTGACATCTTTGCCAGCGTTTAATCTGGGATCAGGGAATTTGACTATGTTTGGTTCTGGGGCTATTGCAATTATTGCAATGATTTTGCCGGGGATTAGTGGGTCTTATATTTTGGTAATGCTTGGTCAATATCAAGAAGTTTTGGGTACTGTTGTCGATTTTGTTGGTGGAAACTGGTCAGCTTTGATTCCTTTGATGATTTTTATGTTGGGAGCGATTATTTGATTGCTTGGTTTTGCAAAAGTTCTTCACTGGATCAAAGCAAAATGGCATGATCAAATGGTTGTTGTATTGATGTGATTTATTTTGTGAGCGTTAAATAAGGTGTGGCCTTGGAAAGAAGTTGTAGAAACATATATAGATAGACATGGAGAAATACAGCCGTTGATAGAAAAAAATATCGTCCCTAGTTGGTCAAATGAAATTTTAATCTGAATTTTATTTTGTTTGCTTGGTTTTGGAATTGTAATTTTGGTTGATTTTCTTGGTCAATATAGAAAAAAATAATTTTTTTGTCGTTTTTGTTTGTAAAATATTTTGGAATATGTATATTTTCCTGTTTTATTTTTTTTGTTTTTTCTGATGTTTGTAGAAAATATATATCTTCGTATTTTGTTTTTTGTTGTGTTTTTTGGGGTTTCTTTTTGAGGTTTGTTTCTTTCTTTTTGGAGAGGATCGGTGGCTTTTGGCTTTAATTTTCCTATAAAATATATTGTTCTTGTTACGCTTTTGTTTTTTGGACTTGTTTTTTTGTGATTTTTATTTGGAGCTTCGGGATGAATGATGATGTGAGTGTATACTTCGTTGATAGTTTGATTGATGTATGCTTTGTGGATTATTATTCCTTTGTTTTTACTCAGAGATATTGTCTCTATTTGGTATAAAATTCCTGGGTTGATTATGATAATTGTGACTGGTCTATATTTGTTGATTGGTTTTTATATGTGAATGACTACAAAAACGACAAATTTAGTTTTGGAAAATACAGGATTGACTAGTAATTATAAATTTGTTTTTATTAGTGATCTTCATGTACAAGCATTGCGTCATGAGTCTTATGTACAAAAAATTGTAGATAAAATACAGGTTTTGGAGCCAGATTTTGTGTTGATTGGTGGGGATTTGCTTGATAGAGTAAAGCCAGAATATATAGAGGCATTTTTGCCATTTAATCAAGTTGATATACCTGTTTATGCGACGCTTGGTAATCATGAAAAAATAGGAAAAATGCCTCTTGATATAAGTCTTTTTGAAAAAACAAATATAAAGTTTTTGAGGAATCAAAAGGTTTTTTTCGAGGATATTCAGCTTGTAGGTATTGATGACAAAAGCTTTTGGAGTGGAAAAAATATTGCTGATGTGTTGGATGAGAGTGAGATAAAAGATGCTTTGTATACGATATTGGTTAGTCATCAACCTTATAAACTTTCTTTGATGGAAAATTATCCAATTGATTTGCAATTGGCGGGGCATACGCACAGAGGTCAGTTTGTTCCTTTGTCATGGATTATTGGATTATTCAATGATTATGCGTATGGAAGATATGATGAAAATGGAAAAATTGCTTTTGTATCTCAATGAGTTGGTGCTTGGTGAGCTCCTATTAGGATAGGGACTCAGAGTGAATTGGTTTTGGTTGAACTCAAAAGGTAGATTTTTTAATCCAAACATTTTGGTTGTTGGTAGATTTCGCAATACATCATTGTGCAGGCAGTTTGTTCTTCATTTTCTCCTTTGCTACAATTATTACATCCATCAAAAAATGATTTGCAGTTTTCTGGGATTATAGTTTTTCGGCTTTCTGAATTGTACGTAGTTGTTTCTTGCTTTGGTTTTGTGTAATCAACGCTGTCATCACAAGTTCCATTTGATTCACAGTCATTTATTCAATCATTATCTAGATCCCAACTTGGATGCATGGTATCCAAACATTTTGGTTCTTTATAGGTTTCGCAAAACATTTTTGTACAAGCTATATTTTCTCAATCATTTATTCTTGAACAATTATTACAACCATCAAAAAATGATTTACAATTTTCTGGGATTATAGTTTTTCGGCTGTCTTGGTCGTAAGAAATTTCTTGGGGATTTTGGGTGCATCAGGCCAAAATAAAAGTTGCAGAAAGTAATGCGATTAAAGCTAATTTTTTCATAAAAACTGTGTAAGGAAATAAATA
>CAYRHE010000042.1:0-2725 GCA_964424095.1 uncultured Candidatus Peribacteria bacterium
CAACAAATTATAGTTACAAACGATATAAGTTTACACAACAAAATCTCAAAACAGTTTTCTCCTTACATCCAATATGGTACGCAACATTTGCCACAGCTTTTGAACTTATGAGAAAATGTATCTATCCAATTTTACACAAGATAAAAATCTGATACTTGATAGATAAAATTGAGAGATTACCGTTTGTATTACAGGGATATAAGGTAAAGAGATATGATAAAAATAATTTGGAAAAAAGAAAATTTATCCTCTCTTAATAAGTTTGGAAAAAACAAATTTACTAACAAAAAGAGGTAAACAAATTAATTTTAAAACAGCTATTTTCATAATAAAATGATCAAAAAAATTATAACTGAGAGATTTTTTTCGATATTCAAAACTTTTTTTTCTATTTTTATTTTCTAAATAAATAATTGATTGAATAAGCTTATTATGGCTCATTTTTTGAGAAAAAACAGAATCTGATATATATTTTTGTTTGTGATACAGAGTAATAAGATCAGATAGTTCATCCATCAATTTGGGATTTGAACCAGAAAGATTGGATTGATGTCTGCGGTATAAAGTAAGCGATTTATCAATATAATAAATAGGATAATTAGTCGCAACTTTAAAATAAAAATCATAATCAGAGACACTATATGCTTTATTATTTGGATGCAATGAGGTTATAGAATATTTGTCTATCATAGATCTTGTAACCATTGCAGTACTCCAAGATATAATTGGTCAAACATTTGCAGATATGTACATATCTGGAGAAATTTTTGTATTCTGATACGTTTTTATTTTTCTAAATCCAAAAATATCTTTTTGTATAATATTATTGTGTCTGTCTATAAAATCAAGATTGTTATAAACAAGCTGCACTTTGGGATATTTATCGAAAATAGCTAATTTATTTTTTAGACAATCCTTTTCTCGCAAATCATCGCCTTCCAAAAACGCAATATATTCACTTTCTTTTGAGGTTTTTTGTATCAAAAAATTCATATTGTCTACGATTCATTTATTTGGACTGTGATGCCAAGCTTTTATTTTGTCTGGATATTTTTTTACATATTTTTGGACAATTTCCCAAGTTTCATCACCAGGACTATCATCCCCTATCAATAATTCTCGCTCAGAAATAGATTGATCCAAAATAGACTGTATCGTATCAGCGATAAAATCTTGATGATTGTAAGTTGTAGTAATGATTGAAATTAGGGGCATTTTATACTTAGAATAAATAAATTATTTTATTTTTTTTATTGTTTCCAAATATTTATATCAATGCTTTGTGTCAGGTTCCAAATATGCTCATTCAGACCACTCATTCCAAGAATTAACAAAAAGAAATTCATTATTGTTTTTGATTGAGTTTTCATATTGCTTCTTTAGATATTTTTCAAACAATAATGGCGATTCTGATAAAAAAACTATTCATCTTTCTTCTTTTCTGGGTGTATTATCCCATCAAGGACAAATTCAGAAAAAAGTTTTTTCTTTGTGTTTTTTCTTTCAAAAAGAGATCATCTTTTTTAAAATCTTTTCATAAAAAACTTTATAAACAGTTTCTTTTCAAAATAATTTATTTTTAAGAATGGTTATATATTGAAAAATCAAAGACTTTATTTTATATGGAATAAATTTTCACAAAACATTTATAATTCAACTCATATTTCCCAAACTGTATAATGGTTCAAACTGAACAACTCAATTTGATAACAAAGATTTTTTTTGTTGATTATACGAAACCAATGTTTCTATTATATATATACCATTAAATCATTCAGATATACAATAATCGTTCCAATATTTAATAAGTCGATCAAAATCAGGAATATCTTTTGTGTTATGAATCAAAAAAACAGGTTTATTATCAATACAAATATAATTTTTATGTTTAAAAAATTGCATTAAATATTTTATATGATTCAACGCATCTTCTTCTCATCAATACTCCTGCTTAACCAATGTTTCATCTAAAATTTTTTTACCCCAAGTTCTAGATCGTGAACCATTTGCCCACGAAAAACAAAAATTAATATTAGGTTCTCAATCCTCTAACATTTTTTCCAATCCTTTTTCTAATAATTTTCTTCAATTAAACCAATAATGGTAATAACAAAAACCAAATATTCAATATTTTTTTGCTAATTCAGCTTGGTTTTTTCTTGTTTTAAAATCTAGAAAATTATAATATCATTCCAAAGGAATTCTTGGCTGATTGTGTCATTTAAATAATTGTTTGGCTTTTTTGACTGTTGTCCATTCTGTAAATCATTTTCCCCACCATTTATTATTTTCTGGTATTTCATGAAACTGAGGAAGATGTCGCGCTATAATTTTTGGATTCATAAAAATCCTTATATAGATAAAATTTTTTTTATAATTTTTGCTATCGCTCTAAAAAGCAATGTTTTATGAAAGAAGGTACTAATCAGTGGCACTATAATAAAATACAACTTATTATATTTTTTATATACATAAGCAAACCACAACAAAGACTGTTTAATTTTTGTTGATGATATTGCCTGATTAAAATGATTTCTATATAAAAATGTATAAACATCAATCAATCATACATTTTTTTTCTCTTTTAGATATTGTAAATTAAAATCCCAATCTGCATAAAATCACGATTTATCATCATAAAATTTATCAAAATTCTTATATAATATTCAGCCAAAAGAAATAGAGTGTGCCAATAGTTGTTTAGAAAACGTATCCTTATATATTT
>CAYRHE010000043.1:0-2695 GCA_964424095.1 uncultured Candidatus Peribacteria bacterium
TTATGGCAGGAAACGTAGTATTGATGAAACATGCTTCCAATGTCCCTCAAATTGCCGAAAAATTAGAACAACTTTTTGATCAAGCAGGCTTTCCAAAATGAATCTATACAAATCTTTTCTTACCACATGATTTTACTGAAAAAATTATCGCTCATCCATCGGTGATAGGTGCAAATGTTACTGGTTCTGACGCGGTAGGTAGACAGATTGGAACGCTTGCAGGAAAATACCTCAAACCATCAATTCTCGAACTTGGTGGAAACGATCCATTTATCGTTTTGGAGACAACAGATTTGGATACTATTATCAAACAAGCAATTAAAGGCAGATTTTCAAACTACGGTCAGAAATGTAATTCATCGAAAAGATTTATTGTCATCGAATCGATGTACGATCAATTTTGCGAGAAATTCACTGCAGCCGTTAACGAGTTGAAAGTTGGTGACCCGATGAACGAGGCAACAGATATCGGACCGTTGGCAAAAGCTTCCGCTGTCAAAGATATCGATGCACAAGTAAAACAAAGTATCGATCAATGAGCCATTCTTTTGACAGGCGGACAACCATGATCAGCCTTCGGACCAAATTTCTACCTCCCAACGGTCCTCAAAGACGTAGTCCCAGGTATGAAAGTTTTTGACGAAGAAGTTTTCGGTCCTGTTGCACCGATCATCAAAGCCAAAGACTTGGATGATGTTGTGAGATTAGCAAACCAAAGCGTTTATGGACTTTGATGCTCAATATTTGGAGATAATAAAGAAAACAAAGAATATATTGCTCAAAATGTAGAAGTAAGTAATGCATTTATCGATAAAGTAGTTACCAGCTACGCATTTTTGCCATACGGAGGAATTAAAAATACCGGATATGGAAAAGAATTATCCGAACATGGGTTGAAAGCATTTATGAATGAAAAGGTGATAGTAAAATAAAAACCGTTTGACATTAACTAGAAAATAAATATAAAAAATAAAATAAAAAAACCAAAAACCATGAAAACTAATTGTATTATACCTTGGGATCCAGAAAATCAGATTTATAAGACAACATGCACTATAGAGAAACCTATAGTAAAGAATCTTATAGAACAGAAATTTCTGGTTCATGCTAGAGACTTTGAGGAGCTTAAATCTTTGTTTGTGGCTGATATTTTTGTAAAACCATGTGATATCCAGAAATATCATGTAAAAGTGAAGGTTATTACAAAACAGCCTATTCCTTTTAAGTGGATGTATAATAGAGCCTCTTATGAAGCAAACAAATCTCTTATGCCAGAAGATATCTTGTCTAGGGATTTCAATAGAAATATTGAGTTTGTTTTGAGACTAGGCCCTGAGTTCTTCTCTTTAGAGAAGAAGAAAAAAATTTTAATAACTATTTAAATCCCCTGATTTTTGGGGATTTTTTTATAACGTCCGCTGCTGATCCGACTGTAGTTTGTATGTAGGATAGCAGCTGTTGTGTAACCGAGCCGATGGCGAGGCAAGGAGCGAAGCGACGAAGCGTACGAGTGTAGTTGTATTTGTTGTATATATTTTTATTTTGTTATTTTCTGGGATTACGGCTGGGGTATTTTTAAATTTTATTAATCATTTCAATTGTCTTTCTTGATATCTTTGTTTTTATGAAAACTCTTTCATTAATAATCTCAATCTTGTAATCAAATGTTAGATTATCTATATCTTGTATATTATTTTCTTTTCATAATTTCTCTACTAAATTGATTAGATTTCATATTGATGTATCGTTAGTTTTTTCTCATAATTTACTCAAATCCAATCGTTGTTTTAGAATAATTTCATTATTGTCTATTGATAATGATTTTAGGCCTAAAGTATTGAAATGGATCATTGTGTTTTGATCTAATTTTTTTATTAGATTTTTGAAATCTAATCGTGTTCATTTTTTCATGATTTGTAAGTTTAGAAAGTAAAATCTTTCTTATTGATTTTAAATAACTTTTCTATACTTGCAAATAGACTTTGTTTGGAAATTTTGTTTGGAAGATTTGTATAGTAAAAACACTAAATCAATAATCAATAAAATTATTCTTTAAGTATTTCTTTTATTTGATCGTAGGTTTTGTTTTTTCCAAAATCTTTTTCATTGTAAAGTAGTCATCATAAGTTTTCTTGTTCTATTACATATGCAGTGTCAGAAAATATATCGGATATGCTTCTAGATACAATTGTTCAATCTTTTATAGCTATTGTTTCATAAATACAAGAATTTTTATAGGGACTATAAAAAACAGATATTGATGCTGTTGGGTGCTTTTGTTGTAAAGAATTTGAATATTTATTACACTCTTGTCTTTTGTTAAATAAATTGTCGTTAAACGGCTTTTGATTAATCTGTTCTTGTAATAAAGCATTCTGTTGTTTTAATAATTCTATTTCTTCTTTGTTTTTGTTGCATCCAGTAAGAACAACGCTTCCTAATAATAAAGAAATTACAATAACTTTCTTGAACATTATGTTTGATTAAAAAATAAATCAAATTTACCATACCCATTTTGCTTCTTTTTGCAAAAGAAGATTGCCCCATAAGGGCAAAAATACCCCCCTAATAGCTCCGAAGGAGCATTTTAAAATAAAAATATAAAATTTCTAAATTAAGTTGTACACGAGTATGTTACATAACGTTTGCTTCTCGTCCGAAGTGCTGACCTCCATTGAGAATTTAATTTGGAGGT
>CAYRHE010000044.1:0-2672 GCA_964424095.1 uncultured Candidatus Peribacteria bacterium
TTATAAAGATGTGAATTAAAATATGTTTTGTATGAAACAATTTTTTGAAGAGATAATCGGTCTGCTTTGACATATAATGTGTTTTCTGCGTAAAAAATCTCATTAGAAATGTATAAATTTTTTGTTTGTAAATACAATGGAAGAGTAGGTGTTTTTGTTTATTTGACTTGACTTTTTTGGTTAAAGTTTTTTGGTAATTGCTTTTGTATAATTTTGCATTGTAAATCTTTTTTATATTGTTATCATTCGTGCGAATTTTATATTGTATATTATTTCATGGTTGATCCGTTTTTTCAAAAAGCAGGGCAGTCTTCAAGTACATGACAACAAGCTCCGCAACAACAAACAAATACTCAGGCAGCTCAAAAAGTTGATGCTGTTTTGAATCAACAACAAATACAACAATTGCTTCAACAGCAACAATTATTGCAACAGCAATATAATCAGCTAGCTGCAATGCTTCAAAAGCCACAACTTCCTGATGCACAGAAACAGCAAGTTTATCAACAAGCTCAACAAATTTCTGCTCAATATCAACAAAATAACAAAAATCTTGAGACTTTGGGATACAATCCAAATCATGTAAACAAGCCAACTGTGGTTCAAAACACATCTTGATCAAAAATTTCTATGAAATGATTTTTGATAGGTTGTTTTGTTTTGCTTATTGTTCTTGTTTGAGGTCTTGTGTGAATATTTTATTATCTTATAAATAATCCTGCACAATTGACTAGTGTAGGTTTGGATCCAGAGACAACTAGAAACTTATTACAAGTTTTTGCTGTTACATTTTTTGGTTTGCTTGTGTTTTTTGCTATGTGAATGTTGATAGTTAACTGATATAGGCTTGTTAGTGTGAAAAATAAATCAAAAATATGATATTGAATCTGATTGTTTTTTGGTTTTGTATTGTTTATTGGTGGTATTTTCCTTTGATCAAGGGTTTTGAATATGATTAAAAATATATCTGTAGACAATATTGTAGACAGCAATAGACTTGTATTGTCAAGTGTTTATTTTAAAGAATGATATGTAAACACAAATGCTCCATGAGTTAGTCTTATCGCACCATCTTTAGTTTCTTTTTCTCTTAATACCACATATTTTAATGGACAGATATTGCCAAGTTTTGGACAAGCTAGATTTAATCAGATAGTATTGGATTGTTGAAATGGGCAATCTGTAAATATGAATATGTCTACAGCTAGGTTTGAATGATCTTGTATATATTTCAAGAAATGAGAGTATATTATGACTTTGAAGGTTGATTATATAAACACTCCAACATGAGAAAGATTGCAAAAAAATGTTCCTGCTGGTTCTTTGGTTTTTGTTTCAGAGGTTTCTGTAAGTCCAGTTGATTGATCAATTACTTATAATGATGCTCAAACAGAAATGATAGTTTGAAAAGTTCCTAGCAAAATTAGATTTGATGCTTCAAGTGTTTTTAGAGATTTTTCTTTGCAAGATTATAAAATAATTTGGGATGCTGATGGCGATGGTCAAGCAGATAAACAAGATGCTTCAAGTTTTACATATACATATAAACAAGCTAAATTATATACTGTTACAGTTAGATTTCCAGATTTGAGTAAATATTGATATGTATTTCCGTTGAGAGTAGAGCAATCAGATTTGCCTGTTTGTGAAATTTTGGCAACAAACACTAAAGGTACTGCATATAGTTTCAATGTTCAATTCTTGGAATCAAATGCAAATGTAGTAGAATATCAGTATTTTGTTTTGGATGGTAAAAATCAATTAGCAAATACAAAATCTAGACAAAAATATTATGAATATGAGTTTCCTGCAAAATGAACCTATTCTTTGAAAGTTGAATTTATTACTGATGATTGAAAAAGATGATCGTGTGAAAGTGAGGATATAGAAGTTTGAGCAACTGATTTTGAGATAAATTATAGTTTACAATATAAGTCTCCATGATCACCAAGATTTGCTGATTTTACTAAAACATGATTAAATACTATTGATTGAGATGTTGTTACTATTTCTGAAATACCAACTGTTGTTAAATTGGATTTGATTTCTGTTATTCCAAATAATCCTCGTGCATCCAAAAAGGTTGTTGTAAATGATGTGCCTGTTTTGTCTTCGGATAATAGAAATTTTGAGTTTACTATAAATTCACCAAATGAACAAAATGTAAAAATTATTGTTGAAGACCCATCTACAAACGCTAAAACTGAAAAAAGTTTTTCTATTTATGTAAATAGAGATTCTATTATTGGTAGACTTACTGTAAAACCAGATTCTGTTGGTATGTCTCCATTTCTTGTTACTTTGGATGCATCAACAACAACATTGAATGACCCTACAGATGAAATCGTTTATTTTACGCGAGATTTTGGTGATTGAGAAGTCAAAAAAAATATTTCTCAATCTATTATGCAACATACTTATAATTATGATCAGACTAAAGAACTTGGTGTTTATTATCCAAAAGTAACTATTACCACAAAAAAATGAATAACAAAAGAAATATCTTTGGATGTGCCTATTAGTGTGAAAAAACCAACTATGCAATTGTCTATTGTTCTTGATTCACATCCTGGACAGTTAGCTAAAGTAAATGATAGAGTTCCTATGAGTTTGATTATAAATTGATTACCAAAAAAAGTTTATTGGGATTTTGGTAATGGTAAAACATTGGA
>CAYRHE010000045.1:0-2573 GCA_964424095.1 uncultured Candidatus Peribacteria bacterium
AGAAATGTTTATTGCTAAAATTGATTTTATTAATTTTTGACCAAACGCATCAGATGAAATTAATATAGAAATTGCTACAGATGATAATGCTATATTGGTTGATGATCAATTGCTTCAATCAGAAATCAAGCAAAATATTGAAAAGATGGCAGTAGATGAATCTTATACATTGGTTGTTACTGGTTCATTAATTTCTTGAGATGCTGAGCTGGCTGTTGTTATTAACGGTCAAACAATTGATCCCAATATTTATAATAACAATTCTCAGCAAACAATATCTAGTAGTTCTTATATTGTTCCTTTGGCTGAAGATATTGAAGAATGAAACGATATTGAAGAATTAGACGATGATATTCATAATGCTCCAGACCAGAATCCAGAAGAAATACAATGATATGAGTTATGAGAAAAAATTGATGTAGAAGAACATATGCAAGAAAATCAAGATATGGAAAATTTGATTGGTTTGGGATGTAATTATCAAGATGTTGATTATGAAAATATTATTTTCCAAGATGTAAAAAATCATCGATCAAAACCATATGTTGAGCTTTTGCGTGTAAATTGTATTGTGAGATGAAGAGAAATAAATACTTTTGTAACTGAGGATTCTATCAAAAGAGCGGAAGCAATCAAGGTAGCAATTAAGCTTTGGGGTATACAAAACAATCGGCAAATTAAATCAGAAAATTATATTTATTTAGGAAATACTCCTATGTCTGATATAGATAATGCTCATTGGTCGGCTCAATATGTAGACCAAGCATACAAAATTGGTTTATTGGATTCTTTGTATAAGTGAGATTCAACCAAAAAATTATTTCCAAATCAAAGTATTACTAGGGGAGAGGCGGTTGAGCTATTGATAAAGACTTATTTGTTGTTGGATAATTCTTCTTTGTGAAAAAATGAAACAATGATCACTGCGATTTTTGAAGATATTGATGCTAAATCAAGTTCTACTCCGTATATAGCATATGCATATGAAAGATGATTTTTGCAAGGTGTTATCGATCAATGAAAACAAGTATTCTTACCAAATCAAAAAATATCTAGAAGCGAATTCGCAAAAATCGCAGCCCTTATTTTCAAGGATTTCTTATCTGTTTATCGTATAAAATAGATGTTCACTTAATAAATAATACCTATTTATTTTTTAGATAGGTATTTTTTTTCAACAAAAAAAATCAGCATAAAGCTGAAATTTAATGGTGGGTGATATAGGACTCGAACCTATGACCCTCTGCTTGTAAGGCAGATGCTCTAGCCAACTGAGCTAATCACCCAAACAATAAATGGCGGTCCCACGGGGAATCGAACCCCGGTTGCAGGATTGAAAGTCCCGTGTCCTAACCACTAGACGATGAGACCAAATAAATGGCGGAATGGACGGGACTCGAACCCGCGACCTCCTGCGTGACAGGCAGGCGTTCTAGCCAGCTGAACTACCACTCCTTATATGTGTGTTATCCAAACAAATGGAGCCAACTGTCGGATTTGAACCGACGACCCACCGCTTACAAGGCGGTAGCTCTACCGCTGAGCTAAGTTGGCATCAAAGAAGCGGTTAGCTTCTTATTTATTTTTGTTTTTTACTTTCATTAAATATTTTTGCTACTCTAGATTTTCTTCTTGCAGCTGTTTGTTTTTTTAAAACACCAACTTTACAAGCTTTATCTATATATTTATAAAGTGTTTGCATTTCTGTTTCAGCAATAGCAACACCTTTCGATATATTTTTCATAAATTTCTTGATAGCCATTTTCATTCTCAACTTAAAATCATAATTTCTTTTGTGAAGTTTAAGAGATCTTGAATGTGCTTTTTTTGCTGATTTTGTAATTGGCATAGGGAACAATAATAATTAAAACACTTAATACTCCGAGGGTGGGACTCGAACCCACGACCCAGTGGTTAACAGCCACTTGCTCTACCGGCTGAGCTACCGCGGAATAGCCATAAATTTATGCGAATGACTTTATATTAATATAGAATCATTTTTCAACAGATTTTATATCTTTTTAATATACCGGGGACAGGACTTGAACCTGCACACCGTAAGGCACTTGGTTCTAAGCCAAGCGTGTCTACCAATTCCACCACCCCGGCACGTTGTTTTTTATATAAACTCTCAGGAGATAGGACTCGAACCTATAACCGCCTGATTCAGAGTCAAGTGCTCTACCAATTAAGCTACTCCTGAACACCAAAACATCTTTATATATTTATTTTTGCGGGGGATGGAGTCGAACCACCTATCTTCGGGTTATGAGCCCAACGAGATACCGTTTCTCTACCCCGCATTTTCAGTTTTTGGGGAACTAGGATTCGAACCTAGACTGACGGAGTCAAAGTCCGCTGTCCTGCCGTTAGACGATTCCCCAACAATGCAATCCCAAAAAAAGTATATCCAAACGGATCGTGTTGCTTGTATAGAGATTTCTTTTTCTATTTCAAGCTTTTTTTATAAAAAAAGCTAGATAATATTTATCTAGCTCAAATATATATTAAAAAATCTATTAATTATTTATTTTTGGTTTGTTCTGTTTCGTTGTTAACAGGAGCTGTTGGTT
>CAYRHE010000046.1:0-1955 GCA_964424095.1 uncultured Candidatus Peribacteria bacterium
CCTTTTTGATTATATTTTTCTCAAAAGTAATTTAAGGCTGTCGATGATTTTCAATTATAAGATTTTTTGATTTCGTATGGTTTTCAATCAAATATAAAGTCTATTTCTTTTTTGTCTTGAGTTCTATAAAAATTTATTTTTTGAAATTTATAGCTATTGTTTATATGGTTAAAAAATGAATTTTCCAGACTGTTTCATTCGATTTCATAGTTGTTATTAATAAAATTTCTTATGCCATTATCTATAAAAAATATTTTTGGCATTTTTGTTAGCTCTCATCTTATGTTTGTTGAAAATGGAGATATTAATTGTATTACAAAAGTATTTTCTAATAAGAACAGCCATTCATTTAATGTTTTAATTGTTGTTCATATAGTATTTGCAAATTCAGATATATTTAATAAGTTTCAGCTTTGATTTGCTAGTACTTTGATTGTTTTGTTGAATTTTTCAATTTCTTTTATTTTTCAGATATCTTTTATGTCTTTTTGTATATATGTGTCGAAAATTTGTTTTAGATATGTTTTTTTGATATCGATACTATTTTCTAAAACTATTTTTGGATATCATCAAAATTTTGTATATTCTTCAAAAAAGAATTTTATTTCATTATTTATTATTTGTAATTTTATTGGTTTTCATATGTTTTTTGATAGATTTTCTTTGTTTTTGAAAATCAAAAATTCTTCAAAACTCAAAGGAAATATTTCAAATTTAATTATTCTTCAAACTAAGCTGTCTTTTAATTTTCATCTTATTTCCAATGTAGAAGATCATGATACTATTAATTTTATCTTCCCATAATTATCATGAATATACTTTAGAAAATTTGTTGGATTTTGTAAATATTGTATTTCATCTATAAATACTGTAATTTTTTTGTTTTCTTGCCAATTATAATATGATTTTAAATATTCTATAAAAATATTTGGATTTTGGTCTAATAAATTTAAATAATCGGGATTTTCTAAATCAAAAAAATATGTTTCGTGATTTATTTCGTTTTTTTGTAAAAATCTCATTATTGTTGTTTTTCCAACCTGTCTTGCACCATAAAACAATAAAATATCATCTGTTTGGAGAAATGGTTTAATTTTTTCTATAATATTTCTTTTTATCATGTTTTTGGTAGCATACCATGTAAAATATTTAATATTTTTGGTAGTGTGGTGTATAAAATATTTAATATTTTTGGTAGTATAATATTTTTTTTGTTTGAATCAAGTTGTTTTTTATTTTATTATCTCAAAGCATTCGCTATTTCTCTTCCAAAGCTTTCGGCGGATTGGGGGCCGTTGGCGGTGATGATGTTTCCATCTACGACTACGTTTTGTTTGATGAAGATTCATCCGTTGTTTTCGATGTATTGCTGCCAAGTTCATTCTTCATCATCTCGTCATGTAACGCGTTTTCACTGGAACAATCCGCTGTCGGAGATGAGTGATGGAGCGATGCATATCGCTCCAAGGAGTTTTGCTTCTTTGGCGAGGCGGAGGTATTCTGGGTGATTCTGGTATTGTTTCAATGCTCATCCGCCTCCGACAAATACGATAGCATCGTAATCATCTCCTTTTGCGTCTTTTAGCGCAATTGTAGCAGAAGTTTCGTGGTCGAAAGAGCCGGTACAAAGGCCTGTTTGCTCTGCACAAACGGTGATTTGATGTCATTCATCTTCCAAAACTTCTCTTGGAATACGGTATTCAAAATCTTGAAATTTATTGTTGGCGATAACGAAGAGGATTTTTTTCATAGTATTTTTTTGAAATAAAGAAGTGTAGTATTTGTTATTAGGTTATTTTCTATGTTACTTTTTGCTCCCAGGTCAAAAAGTAACCAACCACCGCTAAAGCGGGGTTATTTATAAAGTATTCAAAAATAAAAACCCCTCGTGAGCTGTTATATTTTCTTAACGGTAGAAAACACAAACAAATTCGACTCCATGTATTTTCTTTACC
>CAYRHE010000047.1:0-1790 GCA_964424095.1 uncultured Candidatus Peribacteria bacterium
ATAACGTCCGCGACTAGGTGGACGTTCCAACCAACCTTTGAATAAGAAAGTTGGAATGGACACTAGTCGCTGTTATGTAACCGAGCGTTTTTCGCGAGGCAAGGAGCGGAGCGACGAAGCGTACGAGTGTAGTTATATTTGTTGTATATATTTTTATTTTGTTGTTTCGGGGATTACGGCTGGGGTATTTTAAAAATTATTTTTTATATAAATAATCAATAGGTTTCCTTATGATATTATAAAAACTGCCTATAATTGTTAAAGTTATTATATAAGAGATAACTGGTTGATATTCTGATATATTTTCTTTGAATATAAAATATGTGATTTTGTTTATTTGTATTATAGGTTCTACTGTATATTGTAGTATTATTCGTAAAATAACTAAGCTAATTGTTGTTAGAATAATATTTTTTTTATTATCTTTATTAAAAATATGAAATAAAAAAATTGCTTGTATTGGCAATATAATATATCGTATTAATATAAAGAAAATTTTGATTAATAATGGATAATTGTTTATAAAAAACATATTGTTTCATAGTATATATGAAAATATTAGTATTACTATAAATACACTTCATAGTATGATTTTTTTACAATTTTTCATGTAAGATTTTTTTATAAATAAAAAGATTGGTGCTATCTACACCAATCTTATAAAACAGTTATATGAAATCAAGTTTTACTTTTGAAGTTTCATATCTCTTTTTAAAGCAGCTACTTCATCAGCTATTCCTACAGCTAAATAAATAGCATCACTTCTACCTTTACCAACCAATATGTATACATATTCACCGGATTGTCTTCCTTTTACTCCACCAAGATTTAGAATGTTTCTTGCGGCAACAGTTGTTCCTCTAATTTTATATGGAGATCCTAATGTCATAGGTCCTACATAAAATACTAGTTCATAATCACAGTCTGTTTCTCCAGGATCTGTTGCTCCCCATATATCATAACAGTTTGTATTATATGTAGAATATTGTTGAGTTGAAACACCGTGATAATATTGAGGACAACCACTTGTTGCTTTTAAATTATTATCTTCAATTGATGAAACAATCAAACTAATTTCTTCCTCGGAAAGTTGGTTTGGTGATTTTCCAAATTTTTCCATAGATTTTGATAACAAAAGTTGTCTATCTTGTAATGCGATCTCAAAAGTTGTATTATTCACTTTTGCCATTACCCCTGCCTGATAGTTTATAAATCTTTTATAATCATCAGTGGATAAATTTTTGAAATCTGATATTGTTTTATTTATTTCTTCATCAGAAAGATTAGTAGCCACCAAATTACTTGCTAAAGTTTCTAATCTTGTGTCGGAAATATTTACTTCTTGTTTTTCAATATTATTCTCTTTCTGACAGGCAGAAAAAATTACTACTGATGTTAGTATCGCAATAATTGCGAAAGAACTAAAAAGGAAAACTTTCTTAATCATAATACGTTTTTTTTATTTTTGTTAACTTATTTTGTCTTAAATCTTTGATTAACGAAGCGATTTTTCATTTCTTCGGATGTCTTGCATACCTAGTATGATTCCATCAAAATCTTTTCACTAACTTGATTCCATTTTGTTTTTATTTTTTTGCAACGGATTTGTTGATAATAAAATGACATATTAAAGTCAATACATTTTTTAGAAAATGTATAATTTTGCTTCTTTTTGCAAAAGAAGATTGCCCCATAAGGGCAAAAATACCCCCCTAATAGCTCCGAAGGAGCATTTTAAAATAAAAATATAAAATTTCTAAATTAAGTTTTACACAAGTATGTTACATAAC
>CAYRHE010000048.1:0-1773 GCA_964424095.1 uncultured Candidatus Peribacteria bacterium
TCCTCGAAAATTTGCAAAATTTTGTTTTTGGTGTAGAATTGAGAGTGAATTTTATATGTTTTGTTAAAAAATTATGGTTGGTGGTGTGGAATTTTGAAATATACGAGAAGGTGTATCCAAAAAAGGTACTCCTTTTGATAGAAATGATAAAATCCAATCAATTTCAAGTATTAATGAAAACTATCAAATACCAAACCCAAATAAAACACAAGAAATTGCAGAAATGCAAACATGAGAAAATTTACATACAAAAAATATAAGTTCTCCAAAATCTGTTTTGTTGCAAAGAGTCAAAGAAAAAATGTGATTAGATAATCTTGAAACAGCATCAGCATCAGATTTTATGAAAAGTTTCAATACTTTACAAAACGGTCGTCAGTTATCATCTTTTTATGCCTTTCTTCAAGAAGATAGCACTGGCACATTATCAAATTACATAAAAAAGAATTTGTCTTTGGATGATAAAGTAAAGATTTTGGAAGAATTAGATGATTCTGGTGTCTTCAATGACTCTAATGATAAATTTGGTGATAGAAACAAATTGATTTGATATCTTTTTACATCACAAGATAGAAATGGCTTTTTAAAAAAATTGATTCTAAAAGATAAAGACTCAATTCAAAAAATATATAAAATAGAAAAATATTTTATGGTTAGAGATATTATAACAACATGATTTGGTTATGATTGGTTTGATGTATTAAAAAGCTTTTGAAATAAAGCACTAAATGATCGTGAGAAAAACAATTCTAATTATTGAAGATTGACTAGTTATTCAGATAATGAAGGCGCTAATAAATCTGCATATACAAATGAGACAGTAGCAAGATTTTTTATGTTAAAAATAATGGATTCTTGAAGTGAATTACAAAAAGAGGTTCTTGAAAGAAAAGATGAGAATGGTGAAAAAATATTTAGCAAAGAAAAATCTGATATTCTCCGAAATTATGGTTCAAGGTGAGGTGTTTTTGTTTGATTAGTCAATTCTTTAGTATCATTAAATAATGGTCAACTAAATAAATTAAATTGATTAACCGATGATTGATTTGTTAGAGTCTTAGAAAGTATCAGTAATAATGAAAAAACAAAATCAAATATTACAAAAATGACAAGCCATAATGTTGAAGAAATTAATGCTTCTGAAATTGCTTACCTTATAGACATAGAAAACATTATTGAAAGACAAATAAGTGATTTTGTTAGTCTTTTACAAAAAAAATGAAGTCTTGATAAGCATCCAGATTATACTCAAGCATTGGAAATAGAAAAACAAGATTTTGCTAAAAATCTTTATATATCATCACAACAACCTGGTGACTGGGACAGTTTGTCTTATGATATTAAACAAGTTTATATAGATAAATGGAACAACTTATCTAAAGAAGAAAAAGACCAAAGACTGTCAAAAAGATTGGTTTCTCGTATGGGTAACAGTTCTTCTTTAGCAGTTATGAATTCTGCAGGGTATCCTGAAATGACGCAATCAAATATAGCAGTTGCTAGAATTAGACAAAATCAATCTTTGATTTCGAGAAGTATATCCAATATGGATTTAACACAAGAAGATAAATCTAAATTGTTGTTTGAAGTTTCTCAACAAGCTGAAAATAGTAACAGGCAATTATTTCAGACAGCTCAAAGATATTGATTCACAGAAGATCTACGCACTGTTCGATGAGAGGAATATTATCAAAATATTGAACAAAGTTATATACAATCATACGACAAAAACTTTGAACCATCTCAATTAAAATATCAAGAATCTAGTTTGTG
>CAYRHE010000049.1:0-1706 GCA_964424095.1 uncultured Candidatus Peribacteria bacterium
CTGATATTTATAGTTAAGTCATTTGATTCGTATCATGTTGTTCAAGATATTTGATGAATTGTTGGTCATCCGCTATCTATGGTTATTTGTCATTCTATATTTTTTTCATCCTCTTCCTCTAACCAAAATCAACTATAATTGTATATTCAATCAACTAATCATGTTTTGTAAGTTATAAATTCTCGATATGAATTTTCTCATTTTATTATTTTGAGGTTTGATTCGTAGAGTTGTTGAACTTGTGATGATGTTAGTCCTGTATTGTACATACGAATTTCATCTATGAGACCATTTCGTCATCGTTCAGTATTTATTTCGTCGTATCCTATAAAAGTTAAGTTGTTTCATGTATTTAGTGGTCAATTGATGTTGTAAGATCGGTATCATCATAATATATTTCAAGATCAACCGTTTTTATATACATTCATTTGCTGACCATCATATGTTCGAGTAATATGAGTTCGATCTGTTGTTATTGGTATTCATGTGTCGTGCCACATCCAATAAGTACTTGGTGAAACCCAAATTTTTCCATCTTTGATGATAATTCCGTACGAGTTTTTTTTTGTAACTATTGCTTGTGTTGTACTTGCATTGTTTGTTTTTACTCGAGCTGAAATTGTAATACCAGATCATTGATTTACTCATGTTCAGAGACTATATTGTTGGTGGGTTCAATTAAATTCTAGTGCTCATCAATATTTACCGTTTGAGTTGATTATTGGTGGTCAAGATATCTCTTCTCCGTTTGTGATGTCATAAATTTGAATGTGATTATATGTAGCATTACATTCATTGTTTCAATTATTTTTTATTAAAAAATAAATATTTTCTTGTTCTTGAATATTTATATCTTTTTCTATTGTTGTCTTTTCAAAATTATTTTCTAATGTTCAACCTGTTATTAGATTTAAACCTCAAAAATCAAATATTTCAATGTTTGATGATATATAAACATCTCAAGTGAAAATCATATAACTAATTCACGATCAACAATTGTTTTCATTATCTTCTAATGTTTGTAAAATTTTTACTTTAGATGTTTTTGGACTTGTTCGCTTTCTAATCATTGATATATTATTTGATTGTGTGTTTGGTCATCATGATAATGTACATATGCTTCAAGATCATGGATATGTATATCTTATTCAAATGTTTGCAAAATAATAATTTGTTATAGGTATTGGTCATGATTGATTAAGATCACATCAAGTTCAAATTGTTCGCATATTATCAATACTGTTATGTACAAGACCATATAATTCAATTTCTCATCAAGCATCATATCAAAAGTAATAACTCCATCATTTTCATGATTGAACATTAGAAAAATCTCTAATAGAATCAGCCAAAGGTACTAAATTTTCTTCCAAAGATTCCTCTGAGTCGAAATTGTTGAAATAGATTAAATTTGTTCAATCATCGTATAATTTTGTGTTTATTCAACTTCGATTTCGTTGAAACAAGTCAATTGATCAAGAAGCTCAGAGTTTTATAGTTCAGAAATTTGATTTAGTTAGATAGTTTCATATGTTTATTCAAGTGAATTCGTTTTTTATTACAGAAAATGGTTGAGGTGGTGGAGTTCATCATCATTCTTGTGCTGATATGTTTTGGATTATACCAAAAATAGATAATCATACTAAAATGATTATAAAGATGTGAATTAAAATATGTTTTGTATGAAACAATTTTTTGAAGAGATA
>CAYRHE010000050.1:0-1693 GCA_964424095.1 uncultured Candidatus Peribacteria bacterium
ATTCAGAATAAGAGTTTTTTCATTGAAAGTTTGTAATAGTATAAAATTATTAGTTTATCTCGCAATAAAAAACAAATAAAATTCATCCATCATCAAGGCAGTATCATATTTAGAGTTATAGTCTAGTTATAATTGTATCGCTGCTTTTTGGCTACAAGCAATGTTGATTTAATGATGATTTCCTTTTTTTATTTGTTATTTTTATTGCTCGATTCATTGAATTTATAAAAACTATTAGGTTTGTTAATTTATTGAGAGTATTTTAACTATTATTTGTTGATTATCAACTAAATGGAGTTGCTTTTTTGTCGAAACTTTGTATGTATATAGTGACCGATTGATAAAAAATCGGCAGTTTATTATTAAACCAATTCTTCATGATTTCTTATGTTGTGGAGTCTATTAGAGAATATTTTCATCAAGGAATTGATATGAATCCATTTTTTCTTGTGTTTTTGGTTGGGTTTTGTGTCCAATGACTCAAAGTTGTGATAGATTTGTTTAAATATAGAAAATTTCGTTTTCATCACTTTTTTTCGTCATGATGATTTCCATCTTTTCATACAGGATTGTCTAGTAGTGTAACAATGTTGGTTTTGTTGGAATATGGTTTTGATAGCGTTTTATTTGTTGTTGTAGCAGCTTTTTCTTTGTTGTTTGCATATGATGCTATGAACTTAAGATTTCAAACAGGTCAGCATGCTCACTTTATAAATAAATTAAGATTTGAACTTCAATGAATATTTCTTAAAGAACAAGTAGAAAAGCTTAGAGAAAGGCTTTGACATACACCACTTGAGGTTTTGTGAGGATTTGTGATTTGATCTTCTTTGACTTATGTTTTGTATTATTTATTTTTCTTGTAATTGTTTTTTATGGTTCAGTTTGCTGTTCAAAAAAAATTTACCAAGCAAAAATCCGTTTCCTCATCTATTTCTTCGTGAACAACAGTTGGGAAAAAAGCTTGATCATATATCCGTAAAATACCTATTTTGTATTTTTGGATTTTTTTTGGAATATTAGTTTTTTTTTATGGTTGATTTTTGCTTTTGAAATACACTATTTTTGTACCAGAATATCGTATTGCAAAAATAGATTATGCGTTGAGTAGTGTTGAAGTCTATGATGATCCATATTTGTATAAAAAAATAAGCTCGTTGCTTTTATGAGAAAATTTGTATATAATCTCGATGAATACAGATGAAATTATTGATACTGTTAAATTGGAATACCCTTTTGTTGATGATATTATTATGGTTTATAAAGCACCTTATACATTGCTTGTAAAGGTTTTATTTCATCAGCCAGAGTTGATTTTGAAACATGAAGAAAGAAAACTTTGAATGTATAAATGATCTGTTTTTGAGTTATTTTCTGGTAATTCTTTATGATCTTCTGGTATTGTAAATCTGGAAATATTATCATTTAATTCTGGTTGATCTTTGACTTGATTGTTTTTTTCTCAATCTCCAGATGAATTGATTGATGATATTCGTTTGGTTAAAGAGTGATTTCCGGAAATTCAATGATTATCTTATATTCCTGGTTGACATAGAATGGTAGTTGATCTTGGAAATAATAGAAAAGTTTATATAAATAATGCTATTCCAATTGAGCCACAGATCGTAAATTATCAATTATTAAAAAAATATTATTCAGATTTTAATTTGTTGAAAGAAATAGATTTGGGAAG
>CAYRHE010000051.1:0-1545 GCA_964424095.1 uncultured Candidatus Peribacteria bacterium
CTGATATAGCAGCCTATCTCAATCTAAGCGAGAAACAGATCTCCAGAATAGTATTCGCCTCTGAAGGGTATTCAACCAAACGGTTCATCATTCTTGCAAAAATCGAGCAGGCCAAGAAAATGCTCGCCAATCCCTCCTATAGCATCAATGAAATAGCAAAAGCCCTCGGGTATTCAACGACCAGTTACTTCACTACAGCATTCAGAAAAAACGAAGGGGTAACCCCTGGAGCCTATCGCGAAAAAATTCTTGCCAAGCACACTACCTATCATACATAAATGTCCAATAATTTACAAATAAAAAATGAATCTAAAGATAAAAATTAATATCATGCATTTGTTTTTTTTGTTGCTATTTCTATATTTAAATATTGTTTTCTGAAAAGTTTCCATAAAAATGTCTATTTTTCACTATTTAAGACAATTTTTATTTGTCTATTTTTCACAATCCATGGTATCCTACTCATACGGTAAGGAAACAGAATGGATTTACAATGAACACTATTGACTGATGTAACAAGGAATGGTTATGGAAAAACAGCTTGTCAGGCAAATAAAGAAACACAGAATTTTCTATCTGTTATTTATCCCGATAGCACTCTATTTCATAATATTTACTTACTATCCATTCTTTCGTGGCTTGATAATGAGTTTTCAGGAAAACCGTCTTATCGGTACCCGTCCATTTGCTGGCCTTGAAAACTACAAGCTGGTTCTCTCTGACCCATCGTTTCGTGGCTCAATCGTAAATTCATTAATCATTGGTTTTTGGGACATGACACTCTACTTCTCTCTTGCATTGCTTTTCGCCCTAGTCCTCAACGAAGTCACACACCGAAAAATCAAGCAGGGAATTCAAACCATTGCCTATATCCCCTATCTTCTGAGTTGGGCGGTAATCGGAGGTGTATGGGCTTTGATATTCGATCTTGATGGGCTGGTAAACCGATTCCTTGCGATTTTTGGAACGGAACCGATTTTCTTTTTAGCAACCCCCTCTTATGCCCGGCCCTTGATCATTGCCATGGGGGTATGGAGATCCATTGGCTACTTTGCACTCCTATTCACTGTAGCAATCATGAATATTAACCAACAACTATTTGAAGCTTCCCGCATTGATGGGGCGAGCAGAATGATGCAAATTCGGAAAATTATAGTCCCCTCGCTTATTCCGACTATGAAGACCATTATAGTGTTGCTCTCCATAGGAGTACTTACACACTTTGATGAAATCTACGTCATGGTCAACCCAGCAAACCGGAGTCTGATCAGTACATTGCTACTCTATGTATACGAAAATGGGATTCTGAACTTCCGCACAGGTTCTGCCAGTGCAGGAGCCACCTTGGTAATGATCGGGACAATCCTTTTCACTGCCTTGATCCGGCGTATGACCAAGTATGACAAGGAGTAGGGCATGAAACTGAGACTGATCAAGAAAGACCAACTTCCAATTCTTATACGTATTTTTAATATCCTACTGCTGCTACTGGTTGTAGTACTCATGGGTCTCCCTATGCTCAATGTCTTGTCCGTCTCCCTATCC